>PLRK01000003.1 GCA_003163875.1 Acidimicrobiaceae bacterium
TTGCGAGCTTCGAGCTCGGCTAACCGGTCCGCCATACTGTGCTCCATTACGGATAAGGCTACCCATGCTGGTTCACCGACGCGAAAGAGAAATGTCAACGCCACGTGAACGTTCACCAATCTGCGCCAGTTCTGGGGGTTTACCGCGAAGTAGGAATTTCTACGACGCGATAGTTACTTCCGCGTAACTCCTCATACGTTGTTCGATTCCTGGACCAACTCAATGAGCGTTCCAAAGGAGGTACTGGGATGCACGAACGCCACCATCGTCCCGCGCGAACCCGGACGAGGCGCTTCATCGATGAGCCGACTGCCCGCTGCCTTAAGCGACGCGAGTGCCGCGGTGCAGTCGCTGACGCGGTATCCCACGTGGTGAAGCCCCTCACCGCGCTTGGCCAGATACTTCGCGACCGGCGAGTCATCACGCGTCGGCGTAAGAAGTTGGATGTACGACTCCGCAACTTTTATCAGTGCTTCAGCGACACCATCGGACTCGACTGTTTCACGGTGCACGACAGTGGCGTCGAACACATCTTCGTACCACGCAATCGCGGCGTCCAGATCATTGACGGCAATCGCAACGTGGTCAATCTCGCGCAGCATTGATTCCATAACATCTCCTACTTATGTCGACGAAAAATCGTCAGACGCTTTTCTCCGACCTTGTCGCGCAGTTCTGGATTCGTGATGCCCAGACCCTCTTCCTGCGCGACGCACAACACTCCGATTTTCCCTTCGTGTCGGTTGTGATGGACTTCGTAGGCCGCATCACCAACTTGCTCGAGGGCAAAGACCGCCGAGAGCGGCGGTACGACCTTTCCATCAATCAGCGTCTGGTTCGCCGCCCACGCTTCTCGGTAATTCGAGAAATGCGATCCCTTGATGGTCTTCAGTTTCATCCAAAGGTGACGGTTGTCGTATTCAATCATGTACCCGCTCGTCGCCGCACAGGTCACGATTGTGCCGCCACGTCGGGTTACAAAAACACTCGCCCCCATTGTCGAACGCCCGGGGTGTTCGAACACGATGTCGGGATCGCCACCCACGAGCGAACGTATGTCTTTTCCTAGGCGACGCCACTCGGACTCGTCTTGAGTGTGGGGATCCATCCAAAATTTGTAGTTCTTCTCTTCACGATTAATGACGTGCTCACAACCAAGCTCATGCAAGATCGACGCCTTGGCTGCACTTGACACAATCCCAATCGGCGTCGCACCGGAGTTAAGTACGTGCTGAACTGCGAATGATCCAATGCCACCCGAAGCACCCCAGATAAGTACGCGGTCGCCTTGAGTCACGGGCGCGCCGTTGCGTGACACGAGCATGCGATACGAAGTCGAGTTGCAGAGTGCATTCACCGCCGACTCCTCCCACGAGAGATGCGTTGGCTTAGGCATGAGTTGGTTCGCCTTGACGACGCAGATATCTGCCAGGCCCCCAAAATTCGTCTCGAAACCCCAGATGCGCTGATTCGAGGAGAGCATCGAGTCATCGTGGCCCGAAGGGTCTTGATCGTCAACGTAGTTACAGTGCACGGTGACTTCGTCACCCACTCTCCAATTACGAACCGCCGAACCCGTTCGCAAGATGACACCGGCGCCATCAGAGCCAACGACGTGATAATCAAGTGCGTGTCGGCGTCCCCAATACGAATCTTTGGCCAGACGGTCAAGGAATCCGAACGTCGACATTGGCTCGAAAATGCTGGTCCAGACCGTGTTGAAGTTGATCGACGAGGCCATGACGGCGAGATACACCTCGTCGGGTGCGAGTTCGGGCAACGGCACTTCATCGACGTGCAACGTTTTGCGAGGATCTTTGTCCTTGCTCGCCACGCCCTCGAACATGTCCTGTTCACTCCGCAGCACGAAAGCGGCGCGGGTCGTCGCGGGCAAGGGCATCTCGGCCAATGCTTCGCCTGAGGCACCATTTCGAACAGCGTCAAGAATCTCACTCACTCCGGCGAGGTTAGTAGGAGCGCCCGTCAACGTTCATGTCCCCAAGAAAGTTCATGTCGGTGGGATCAGAAGAGTCGCCGTGGTCACCAACGCCAAGCGACGGGTATGTTTAAAGAAGCCGTACCACTTTCTTTTCACAAGGGGGATTCGCATGTCGCGCAGCGTCATTGTCGCAGGAAGCCGCACCGCCATTGGAAAGCTCTCAGGTGCCTTCGCCTCGCTGAGCGCCATGGACTTGGGCGGCGCCGCCATCAAGAGCATCCTCGAAAAGACCAGCGTCGACCCCGCGACGGTCGATGTCGTACTCATGGGTCAAGTCATCCAAGCGGGTCAGGGCCAAATCACGGCGCGTCAGGCCGCTGTCAAAGGTGGCGTCCCAATGAGCGTCAACGCGACGACGATCAACAAAGTCTGTCTTTCGGGCCTGCAAACGATTTATCTCGCTGACCTCATGATTCGTGCGGGTGAAGCAGACATCGTCATCGCGGGCGGCATGGAATCAATGACGAACGCGCCATACTTATTGCCCGGCGCACGTGCGGGTTATCGCCTTGGCGATCAGACGGTCATCGATTCGATGATGTTCGATGGACTCACCTGCGCCTTCGACCAGTGCGCCATGGGACTCTCGACCGAGCGTTAAAACAACGGACGAATTTCCCGTGCCCGCCAGGACGAGTTTTCTGCTCGCAGTCATCAACTCGCCGCCGCAGCGATTTCCTCGGGAAGATTCAAAGAGGAGATCGTCAGTGTGTCGGTCCCCCAACGAAAGGGGGACCCGAGGATTGTCGACACCGACGAAGGTGTTCGCGCAGAGACCACCGTTGAGTCCTTGGGTCAACTCCGCGCGGCCTTCGAAAAGGACGGCACCATTACCGCGGGTAACGCATCACAGATTTCCGACGGTGCGGCAGCCGTGCTCGTCATGTCCGAGGATCGGGCCCGTGCGCTCGGGCTCTCGCCAATTGGCGAACTGGTGAGCTACGGCCAGGTCGCCGGTCCTGACACGTCACTACTTAATCAACCATCGAATGCAATAGAAAAGGCGGCCGCGAAGGCGGGCCTGGACGTGAAGGGCATCGACCTCTTCGAGATCAACGAAGCCTTCGCTGCGGTGGGTCTCGCTTCGGTCGACGCGCTCGGCATCGACGAAGACAAGGTGAACGTCAACGGCGGCGCCATTGCGCTCGGTCACCCAGTGGGAATGTCGGGCACGCGAGTGGCCCTCACGGCGCTGCTCGAACTGCAGCGACGTGGTGGCGGTATCGCAGCCGTCGCGCTCTGTGGCGGCGGAGGCCAAGGCGACGCCGCGATTCTTCGCACTCTCTAATCGGGAACGCAACTGTCGACGAGCTCGTACGTACCAAGACCAATCTGAGCGTTTTCCTCGAGTGCCAAAACATACGCACCCGCCAGCGGGTAACCGTCACGAAGAATTGACTTCGGCGTCTTCTTCGCGAGCAACACGAGCAATTCGAGCACCGAGGGATTGTGCGCCACAACGAGCAACGACGAATGCACGGGATCAATCGAGGCGAGGTCAATGAGAATGTCCTCAGCGGAAACGTCGCGCGCGCCGTTGTAGATCAGGTCACTGAAGTGGCATTCGACGACGAAGGGTGTGTCGTCAAAGGCGCGCGAATAGGTCTCTCGGGTACGAGCCGCGCCGCTCACGAGCGCGGTAGTGGGACCGAAGCGGCCTAGTGCATCGGGATCGAGCGCCCAGGACCGGAGTTGCTCGCTCTGGCGAATCCCGCGCTCGCTCAGCGCGCGATCGTAGTCCGACCCGCCCGCCTTGGCGGAGGTGGCCTTGCAGTGACGGACGATCGTGAGGTATCGCACGAAGACAGTCTTACCGACTGCGCCCGACGCTGGCGCTCGTTTAGCGTTGGGGCGTGCACGCCTCGCTCACGTACTTCCAGGCCGTCGTCATGGGCCTCGTTCAGGGCTTCACCGAACTGTTCCCGGTCTCGAGTCTCGGCCACGGCGTGCTCGTACCGGCGGTGCTCGGCTGGCACAACCTCGTGAACTCTCAAACCCAGAGCCAGTCATTCTTCCTCGTCTTTCTCGTGGGACTGCACGTGGGCACCGCGCTCGGTCTGCTCTTCTACTACCGCGCCACGTGGTTCGCGCTCGTGCGCGGACTCGGGCGTCAACTACGAGACGTGCCCCACAACGGCGTGAGTTCGCTTTGGCGCCTCAGCAGTCCCCAGATCAATCCGAATTATCGACTCCTGTTCATACTCGCCCTCGGCAGCGTGCCGGTCGGTATCGCCGGGGTCCTACTCGAACGTAAACTCCGCGTGCTCTTCGACAAGCCTCTCGCGGCGGCGGCGTTCCTCTGCATCAATGGCGTCATCTTGCTCGCGGGCGAACGACTCCGACGCAACGTCGGACGTCACGCTCGATTCAAGCGCATCGCGTCGATCAAGCCGTTCAACGCGCTGGTCATCGGTTCGTCCCAGATCCTCGCACTCTTCGCCGGGATCTCGCGAAGCGGCGTGACCATGGTGACTGGACTGATGGTGGGACTTGACCACGAGGAATCGGCCAACTTCGCGTTCCTGCTCGCAACACCGGTGATCTTGATGGCGGGACTCTACAAACTCCCATCGCTCATGGGTTCACTCGGCGACGGCGTGCGTTCGCAGACACTGGTCGGTGCGCTGTGCGCGATGGTGGCCGCCTACGGGGCGGTTCGATTTCTCACCAAGTGGTTCACGACGAGGACTCTGGTGCCCTTTGGGATCTACAGCCTCGTGGTCGGCGTGCTCTGCGTGGCACGTTTCGCCTAGTCGGCGAGGATTCGACGCCCGTCGATCGCTCGCCCGAGTGTCAGGTCGTCGGCAAACTCGAGGTCACCACCCACGGGAAGACCGCTCGCCGGCTGGGACACGACGAGTCCCGGAACCTGAAGCAGCCGACTCAGGTACATGGCCGTGGCGTCACCCTCGAGATTCGAGTTGAAACAGAGGATCACTTCCTTTACCGGACCATTCAGCCTTCTCACGAGCTCTTGTATTCGCAGTCGGTCGGGCGTCACGCCCTCGAGGGGGTTGAGCACACCGTGCAGCACGTGATACGTGCCGTGAAATGCCCCCGAACGCTCGACGGCGAGTACGTCGGGCGGGCTCTCCACGACACAGATCGTCGTCTGGTCGCGACGGTCGTCCGAGCAGATCGGACAGAGACCACCAGCCTCGGCGATATTGCAGCACCGTTCGCAAAACGAGAGCTTGGTCTTCATGTCCTCCAACGACTGGGCGAGACGGGCGACGTCCTCATTCGGCTGGCGCATTAACCAGAACGCGATCCGCTGAGCGGACTTG
>PLRK01000035.1 GCA_003163875.1 Acidimicrobiaceae bacterium
GTACGCCGACGATGACAAAGGTGACGATGGCTTCGGCAGCACCCAAGAGTGTGACGCGCCCACCGAAGAGGAGCCTCGAAAGCACGTCTCGACCAAGGTCGTCGGTTCCTAGTAGATGCGTGAGCGATGGCCCCTCTGAAAGTGTCTGGAAATTACTGACTTCGGGCCCGTAGGGCGCGATGAGCGATGCTGCCGCCGATGCCGCAACCACCAGGAGTAGGAATCCCCCCGACAGCCAGAAGATGGGGCGCCCCAAAAGAGTTCGCAGGAGACTTTGGCGGTCATCGCGATGTTGCGAGGCGTCAACGCCGATTTCGCTTGGCTCAGTTTCGACTGTCATTGAACCCTGATTCTTGGGTTGAGCCAACCGTAAATGATGTCGATTGCCAGATTCATAACGACGACAATGAGGGCGAAGTAGATGGCGACACCTTCGACGACCGGTAAGTCGTGGGCGGCGACCGATGTCGAAGCGAGGCTACCTAAACCGGGAAGGACAAACACGGTCTCCACGACGACTGTCCCACCGAGTAACTGCGCGAAGAGAACGCCCAGCACCGTGACAACCGGGACCGCCGCATTCTTCAGCGCATGGCGGAACACGATAGAGGTCTCACTGATTCCCGACGCGCGGAGTGTCCGAATGTAGTCGCGTCCGAGCTCGGCCAACATCGCTTCGCGCGTTTGCTTCGCGACGACCGCGATCGGTCCCACCGAAAGCGCGAGGATTGGTAACAAGAGCGATTTCAGCCACTGTTCGGGAGATGTTTCGAAAGGTACGAATCCTTCCGATGGCAGAAGCCTGAGTGTCAAGGAGAAGAATTCAACCAACAGCAGTCCAAACCAGAAGTTCGGAACAGCTAATCCGATCCACGCCACGCCGTCAATGGCCTTTCCAAGTATTCCTCCGCGCGTGGCGGCCACGACGCCCGCTGCGACTCCGACTACGGCGACGACAATGACGGTGCCGATCACGAGGGTCAAAGTGACGTCGAGACGGCTGTTCAAAATGGACGACACCGCCTGATTGTTTTGGAGCGAAACCCCTAGGTTTCCGTGTAACGCGTGCAAGAGCCAGTGCCAGTACTGCTCGTATACCGGTTGATTCAGGCCGAGTCGAGCTCGGATGGCTGCATATTCCGCCGGGGTTCCGCTGTCACCAAGAAGGGTGGTAGCGACGCTACCTGGGATGAGCGATACCAGAATGTAGGTGAATGAAGAGACCACCAAGAGAAGCGGCAGAGCCTGGGCAAGCCGCCTGACGATGATTCGGAACAACCTTTCCCCTTCTCACTCCTCGAACGGCGACAGGCGCCTATGGCGACAGACTGACCGACTGGGTTGAGGGTAGCCCGTCAGTCCGTCGCCATAGGCGTGTGCTCAGCGTGGACCTCTAACTCTGTGGCGGACTGAAGAATGCAACGTCCGGTGCGAAGTCGGTCCCTGGGTACTTCGGGCCAATCTGGATGTTGCCGATTTTGTCGGGTTGAGCAAAGTAGATGCTGTCGGAGTCGAAGAGGACGTCGTAGTAACCCTCGACTAGCGCCGTATCCTCCGCCTTTTGGTACAACTTGTTGGCTGCTGCGCCGCCGAGCTCATCGGCCTGGTTGACATCCGTCAGAATCGAGGGAGCGACCGCGTCCTTGAAAATGTCGAAGATCGCTGTTTTCGGCCAAAGTTCCGGCGCTTCAATCGACATGGGTAAGGATCCGAACGTACCAATGAAGCCCGGATACTTCTTGCTCAACCAGTCGTTTATCGCCTCAGTGAACGTCGCGTCTTCGTGAATCTTCACCGTGATTCCGACCTTGCTCAACTCACTCGCTAGGGCTTCGGTCTCACTCTCGATGTCCTGCACCGGCGTCGAGACGAGCGTCATCGTGAATCCGTGCGGATAACCGGCCTCTGCGAGAAGCTTCTTTGCTTTGGACACGTTGTACTTGAAGTAGTTCGCGTCGGCGGGGTCGTATCCCGTGTTACCGGGTAAGGCTGACTCGTCGTTGGGGACCGCGTAGGTGCCGTAGAGAGCCTTAGCAAGTACTGGCCGGTCGGTCGCGTAGTTGATGGCCTGTCGGACTTTTTCGCTTCCCAGGGCCTTGACGACCTTGCCGGTGTAGTCAGGGATAAACAGCGCGGTCCAGCCGTATGGTGCCGCGTATACCTGCAAGCCGTCAGATTTTGCTGTACTCGTTTGCGTGTAACCGCCACCGAACATGAAGTTCGCCTGACCAGTCTGGACGGCATCGAGTTCAGCGGTCGGATCGGCAATCACGTTGACGGTAATGCCTGCGTATCGGCTAAGACTTGAGTTCCAATAGTTCGGATTTGGGACATAAACATAGGAACTCCCAGTGACCGTCTTCGTCGCGTCGAGCATGTAGGGGCCGGCCCCATCGGTCGCCGTGCCAAGCGTCGTTGGACTAGATAGGCCAGTTGGACCGATGATGTCCCCGGCCATTTCGTTCTGGTCAAAGACGGTGGTTAGGTCCGGACGTGGGCTAGAGAAGTTCAGTTGCACGGTGAGAGGACCCGTTGCGCTAATCGCCGCGAGCGATGTCAAATACGTACTCGCGGTGCTGCCAGTTGTCTNNGCAACTGAATGATGAACTCCTGGTTGTTGCTGCCCACATACTTCCATGACGTTGCAAGGTCGGGTTGGTAGGTGCCATTCGGAGCCAAGTAGATGAGTGAGTCGTACGCCAGCGACGCGAATGTAACGTTGTTCCCTCCGTTATCGCTCAACGCTGGATTCAAGGTTGCTGGAACGTTTGGCACGGCGATGGTCAGGACTGCGCTCGACGTTGCTGCGCCAGCGCTGAGGCTTGCGAGCGGTATGGCGGCCGCCAACAAGACTGCTCCGGCGGCGAGAATGCTCGCGGTGCTGCGGTTTCGCCACCTCAACTTTCGGTTTCTAACCGTGTGTATTGACGCGTCCATAATTCCTCCCCCGAACGCCGGCGACACGGGAAAGCTCATCTCACCCCGCCGGAGTTACTGTTATCGATACCATAACCAAAGAGGTCGAGAGTGTCAACATGAAAAGCGTTCAGTTGTACGAAGCGCCTGCGAACGATAACATCAATGTCGGGAGGTGGGGCTGGCCTTATGACATCGCGAACGGGCTCCCGGTTGGCTTCCGAATCGCCCTTCAAGGCGCGCGGACTCCAGTTCTTTCAAGAGAAATCGACGCTGGTGGATTCATCCGATTTCGGTAAAGGATTCCTCGGCGGCAACTTGCGCTCCGTGATCAAAGCCCACTTGCGCGACATTTCGGTCCTTATCTCAACTGCGCGGACGACAAAATGACCAATGCCTCGNNGATGCGCGACGTAGCGTCGGAGGCCCGTGTCAGCACAATGACAGTTTCGAGGGTTCTCCACGATGACTCTCAAGTCGCAGAAGCCACGCGGGCGCGGGTCCTTGCAGCGGTGGAGAAACTGAAGTATCGCCGAAATGAGTTCGCTCGGAACCTTCGGCTCGGACGAGACGCGGGCGTCGTTGGCCTCGTGGTTGCAAACCTCGCGAACCCGTTCTATTCGGAGGTTGCACTTGGTGTCGAAGAGATTCTCGCGGAGCACCACCTTCGACTGATGATCGGCAACTCCGGCGAGAGTGTGCAAAGTGAAGAGGATCTGATCTTTGACTTTGAAACTCGTCGGGTTGATGGCATGATTGTCACCCCAGCGGGCCGCGATCAGCCAAGTTTGAGACGCCTGNNCTGCGTACTTGCCGATGACTTTGGCGGTGCCCTCAGTTCCACGCGTCGGCTTATAGAGATCGGCCATCGACGCGTCGCATTCATTGGGAATCCCCCTTCCCTTTATACGGACGCGGAACGATTTCGAGGATTCAGCGCCGCCCTGGAAGAAGCGGGTCTGAAAGCGCCAGCACGATATGTTCACCGAGTCAAATCCGACGTCGTTGGCTACGAAGCCGCTGCTCGTGAACTTCTCCAGGGAAGCCGCCCGCCAACAGCAATTTTTTGCGCGAACAACCGAATCACATTGGGAGTTCTTCGGGCAATGTTCGCAACAAAGATTCACGTGGCGGCGATTTGCTTTGACGATTTCGAAGTGGCCGATCTCGTAGGAGTACCGCTGATACTTGTTTCCTTCGACGCCGGACTTCTTGGTCGGAGTGCGGCAGAGATGTTGATGGATCAGATCAACCATGCCGAGAATGTTGGCAGTCGAAGACTAACGATTCCGACGACGCTCATTGAGCGGAACATCTGATCGAAAGAGGCAACTTCTCCATGCATCCTCCGTTCGACCCAGAACTTCAAGAAGTGCTCGTGACGCTTGAAGGTGAAATGGCCACGACGTCAATGACCACCGAATTGATACCGCGAATGCGAGAGGCCGTCGACGCGCTCACTCCTTCGATTTCACAGCTTCTGTCCGATGGCACTGTTGTCGTTGAAGAGTTTGTCGCCGAAGACGATTCAGGATCACAGTCCATTCCGATGCTGGTGTGTCGTCCCGTCGGTCGCGCTGGACTCTCTCCAGGGGTCATCTATTTCCACCCAGGAGGAATGATTTCGGGAAGTAATCGAACTGGACTGGATGGGCTTCTCAGTTGGGTTCTCAGTGCCGGTGTGATTGTCGCGTCCGTTGGATACAGACTCGCCCCGGAGCACCCAGATCCGACGCCGGTGCTCGACGGTTTCGCGGCTTTGAAGTGGGTGTTTGCCAACGGTACGAATTTGGGAATCGACACGAATCGCGTGGTGTTAATCGGAATAAGCGCTGGCGGAGGGATCGCGGCAGGAGTTTCGCTGATGGCGAGGGATGAATCGGGTCCCGAAATAGCGGGCCAAATGTTGATTGGTCCGATGCTTGACGATCGTCAAAAGACGCAGTCGAGCGGCGAATTGGAAGGCGAGGGCACCTGGGATCGAATCTCAAACACCACGGCGTGGGCATCACTTCTTGGCCAACGGGCGGGTTCCGAAGACGTTTCGCAGTACGCGGCCCCAGCCAGAGCGTCGGACCTGCGTGGTCTACCTCCGACGTTTCTTGATGTCGGTTCAGTCGAAACGTTCCGTGACGAGACAATTGAATTCGCGAACCGTATTTGGCATGCTGCAGGGAATGCGGAACTTCACGTTTGGCAAGGCGCCTTTCACGGCTTTGACGAGGCTGCTCCAGGGGCTGCACTGTCTAGGACAGCCCGTTCGACGCGCACCGCTTGGCTAATCAGGCGTCTGGGCGTTGAATGATCTGTCGAGAAAATTAGGACACCACCCGGGAACGCTGAGGTCACGTCGTAATCGAAGGCCTGATTTTGCTTGAGTTCGATTTCTTGGGATGTCTCTGCGAGCTGATTTGGGCACACCACGGGCACACGGTGGACACACAAGGGGTGATTTTGCGGGTTTTTCCACAGATTGCGGACGGATGCGATCACCAGGAAATGGCTATTGACCAGGATTGATGCGCACCCCCAACGGGATTCGA
>PLRK01000106.1 GCA_003163875.1 Acidimicrobiaceae bacterium
TAGCGCCCACCAAAACTACTCGGTCAACGAGATCGGGTCTTTTCAAAACGACGAGCAACGCCACGATGCCACCATCGCTGTGTCCTATGAGATGAACCTTTCGATCAAGGTATTCAAGGAAGGCAATCGTCTCATCAGCCATCGCGGCGTAGTGGAACGGTTGGTTGCTGTCGGGACTCTTACCGTGGCCACGTCGATCAAAGGCCGCGAGACGATACTTCTTCTTTAGGTGAGGTCCGAGGGAGTTGAGCAGACTTGCGCTACTACTCATTCCCCCATGCAAAAGGAGAACAGTCTCTCCCTTTCGCTTCGGAAGATGCACCCACGTGGGCTGCCCCTTGAGTTCAATCATGGTCACTAAGAGTCAGTGTACGACCGCCGATGAATTGTGGGGGCCCTATCCAGTTAGCTTGCAACCGCCCACTTTTGATTCAAAAAGACGTAGAGAAAGGCTTAACACTGAAGACGACGCCAACTTAGGCTTCATCAATGACCCTGCGAACCCGCGGCGCGACGACCTTGGCCGCGCTGGTCGCCGGCGTCATCCTGGCTGGGTGCTTTTCTTCGAACGACGCAATGTCCACTGCCACGCGTCGTGGACCCTTGGGTGGCCAATTTAAGATTTCGTTTCCCCACACTCCGAAGAGAGTGACGTTCATTGACGTTGGCGTGAAGCAATCCCAATACGGAGTCGGCGTCGAATCCAACACGACCTACGCGAGCGGCGGGAATGGCCCACCGGAAGTAAACGTGTGGGTGCAATCACTCACGAATGTGGTACCACCTAGGCGAGTCAATCCCTTTCTTCGTAGCTACTTGGAAAACCACGGCGGNNCGGGTTGTGACCAGTCCGGTCAATGCATCGGCACGGTAGGAAATCTGGTGGTGCTTAAAGGAACCACCCTCTACTTCGTCTTCACTCATCAGTACAGTAAATCCGTCGCCCGAGAAGTGATTCGATCCTTCAAGGTCATTCGCTGAAGGATCACGTTTTTTGAGGCCGCAGTTCTTTCGACCACGTCACGCCGTAGTGGGCCCTGCAAACAAAATCTCGTAGTGATTGAGATTGACGTCAGCGTGCACGAGGTCAAATCCGGTTTTCGTGAGAGTCCGCTGCGACGCAATGTTGTCAGGTGTCGTTTCTGCGATCAACCTTGAAAGTCCATTCTCCTCAGCGAGCGTCACGAGCGCTGAAAGCGCTTCTGCGGCGAAGCCATTTCCGCGCGCTGAAGGAACCAGGCCGTAACCAATCTCAGCGAAGCCGTCCANNGAACGGCGAGTTACCACGTAGTGACCGAAGGGTCGTAGCTCTCCGATGGCGATACTCGCGCGAAGAAAATTTGTAACAGCGATGACGTCACCCTCAAATGGAAAGTCGTCCGCCCACGTATCAGTAGCTGCTGGCCTGCGAGCGACGATACGTTCGGCTTGTACCACGTCGATTGCGTGGAGCTGAAGACGCGTTGTCAAGATGTCGGTCATAGCATCCTTCTCGCTGGCGCTATCGGATCTTGACCGTTAGTCGGTGAGTATCGATCACTTTACGGATGTTTGCGACGTCGAGTTGAATCAGACTTCCGCGAAAATTCTCGCGCGCTAATCCCGCTTTAACTTTTGTACTTCGTTGACGTGCCACGCGGTCTTTCGCTTCATCGCCATGCTAAACGGCTTAGTCCCGACCGCAAAGGACATGACGCCCAATGGTGCGAGAATGCCCGTAAGGACAAGGACCGTCGCTAACGGTATGAAGAATAGAGCCGAAGGCACTTCAAGAAAAAGAAGACCCGCGATCAGCAACTTCTCCTTGCCAGGCAATTTGACCTTGGGTGAGTCTTGATCCACAGCGGTCATGGTTTTCACCCCTAAGTCACTGTATATCGATGTTTTATGAATTTCCGCGCCTTTCCGGACCTCGAGTCGTGGAAGCGCCTAAGCATCGAATGAAAGGAGAGCTCACTCGAAGTTCTTAATGTCATTCGGGCACGACGCACCCACGAACGTAAGCTTTGCGTCCTTATCTGATTGGTCTCTTGACGCCGCGATTAGGCGTCACTTTAAAATCCTTGATGTTCACTTCGTTCGCTTCTGATGTGCACCAAAGACAGCGATTTCGAACAAGCGACGTTCAATCGAGAGGTCGCCGGAAATAGTGAATGATTGCGGTCGTACGGCTACCTGAAATTCCAATCCAAAACGCGGTGAGCGAAATTATCGGAACTGTCATGAAGAGTTCCCATCCGTCTGCGGGAAGATCCACGAGTGCGGTGCCAAGATCCTTCCACCCCTTCTTGCCAACGGCCACGTACAACTCGGTATATTCGTAGCGCATTCGCCAAAACTAGTGCGTCAATGCCCTTAATTGCCAGCTGCGTTATGTACTCAAACGGACTTCCCGAACGATCTGAACCAACGAGCCGCCTAGAGTTTTCACGTGCGTTGCTACCTCATAAGCGAACAGGACGGTCATTTCGAACGAGGCGTTGTTGACTACGAACCCTCCCCCACCAGTTCCGATGACGTCGA
>PLRK01000118.1 GCA_003163875.1 Acidimicrobiaceae bacterium
ACACCACTCGAAGGGACTTAATCGGCGACGGCATTTCGGAACAGTGCGCAAGCGCCCCTCGGGCTCTTGGCAAGCAATGTACTGGCGCGATGGTCAGCGGTACTCTGCAGGCAACTTTTCAGCTAAGGCTGATGCACTGGCATATCTGTCAACGATTGAGGTCGATCTCCGTCGCGGCGCGTGGATTGATCCAAGAGAGGGCGAAGTATCGCTTCGAACCTACGCTGAGGAGTGGCTCAAACGTCGCCCAGATTTAGCTGTTCGAACAAGAGAGTTGTATCGGTACGTACTCGACAAGCACATTCTGCCCTCGCTTGGTCAATCGACATTGGCGGGACTCGCGCCTTCGAAGATTCGGGGCTGGCACGCTGGCATCGCCCAGGAACATCCCGCCACGGCGGCTAAGGCGTACCGTCTCCTTTCTTCAATCATGCGGACGGCGGTCATCGATGGCCTGATTCTCTCCTCACCATGCAAAGTGGATGGTGCGGGCACTGAACGCGCTGCCGAAAGGCCGATCGCAACGATCGCGGAGGTTGAGGCCCTCGAAAACGCCATGCCCGAACACCTACGATTTATTGTTCCCCTCGCGACATGGTGTCAGCTTCGCAGGGGAGAGATTCTTGGTTTGAGACGCAAGGACATCGATGTGATGCACGCGATAATCAACATCGAACAGAGTCGAACCTTCGCCATGGATGGGAAGTCCATCATCAAACAGCCGAAGAGTGCAGCGGGTCGGCGGAGCCTCGCGGCCCCGAAACATCTTATGACGGCCGCGGCAGAACACATGGGTAAGTTCACAGGTCCCAATCCTGATGATCTGATATTTACGGGAAGAGATGGAAATGAGCTGACGAGGGATGCTCTCCAATTTTCATGGGAGCAGTCTCGCTCAGCGGTAGGTCGGCCCGATTTGCGGCTTCACGACTTGCGACACACTGGCTTGACGCTCGCGGCCGCAACCGGTGCGACCACAGCCGAGCTGATGCACCGTGCGGGACACTCTTCGGCTCCCGCAGCGCTGCGCTATCAACACGCGACCCGCGACCGTGACCGAGTTCTCGCAGACGCACTTGAATCACTTATTAAGCCGGCCGAGGTCATCCCATTTCTTCGTGAGTCACAAGCGCCAACTGCTGACTGAATTGACACGGGTGTTGCAAATCCTCAGTTGGCGTTGATTCCCTTTGGAATCAAAGCGCCGGCTTTGATTGCCGTTGTCACTCTCGCCCTGGTTATCGTGCCCTTGGCCACACCGGAGGCGGAGACTGCCATCACCTCGCACACCATCACCGTTGCGACCGAGCCCGATGCCTTCGTGGCTGCTCGATCCGACATCTGGGTCACTGGCTGCAACAGTAGTTCGGTGACGGCAAACTCCATTGATGATGGGGCACGGTAAATGGAGCTGATCGTGCAGATACTGGCTGGTGAGAGGGACAGTTCACCGCGCCCCAGGCCAATCGACGTTGTCGAACCTCTACTACTTATCCTCACGGCGGCCGTCGACGTACGCGAGGAACCCAGGCACCGAGAACTCTAAATCGCCGTGAGCGGGTGAGTGAATCAGCCCGGACTGGATGAGACCTTCGCGAACCGGTGAGCAGTCCTGAGGTGTCTTTCCCAATGCCTGGGCTATGTCGCTAGAGCGGACGCGTTCGCGTGGCTTCGACGGATTAGCGGTCATCAGGCTCGCCATGGCGAACACGTACTCCCGTTGGAGTGGCCCAAGTTTGTCGAATCGCGAACCGTACAGCCCGACATTGAGCTGTCGCTCCACTTCGGGAATTGCCGATGCGACGTCCTTGGTGGTGATCTTCGAGAAGGTCCCTCGCCGTCGCGCGACCTCCCAGGTCTCGAAGGCGTAGAGCTGGAGGAAGTAGGGGTACCCCTCAGCCAGACGTACGACCTCATCTATCGCAGCCTTCTCCCAGCTGACATTCCTCTCTGACGCCGGCTCGCTTACAGCCCTACGTGCGTCGCCCGCCGAGAGAAAGTCGGTGGGTTCGTAGCGCAGTCGCTCCGTCGACGTGGTTGCCCGTGAGATCTTCGCTGGCAAGTATGTCAACCCACCACCGATGAAGGCCAGTGGCAGGTCGTCACGTAGCTCGAAGACCAGGTGGACCAACTCGCTTAGCAGCTTGGACTTGAGCGACTGGAGCTCATCGACGATGAGTGCGACACCCTTGCCGTCCTTCTGGGCGGCCATGCACAGCGTCCTCAGTACATCGCGCAGATCCGTGTAGCTATCGGCAACAGACGTGCCTCCGATCGATAGGCCCTGGCCCATCACCTGAAGGCCACCGCCTTGCTCGGCCATTTTCTTCAGCGAGCGCCGCAGCCGGGAGCCAGACTTCAAGTGCTCAGCCGATCGAATCGCCACATCCGCGAAGGCCCTTTGGACGCTGATCGACGGGCGAATCTGTACGTAGACCGCGAGCCACTCGTTGGCAGCGAACCGGTCGCGGATCTCTTTGAGCAGCACGGTCTTGCCGACGCCGCGCAGACCAATGAAGAGGAGGCAGTTGGCGCTATAGCCGGCCTCGAGTTGAGTTCGGATAGTCTCGGCCAGGGCAAGTTGCTGATCGCGCCCGACAAACGCGCGCGGGCGATCACCCGCTCCCGGGGTGTAGGGATTCGGCTGCTCTGGCATGGGCTATAGTATAGCCCCAACCAGTGAGCCGGTCATTAGGGTTGTGAAGCGCGTCCTCGGCTCTCTGGATGCGCTCACAAGTGTCCCGTCTGGGGCTGTCGGAGGTGGGGCGATCGAGAATGCTGAGATTCAACTGGTGCCAATAATTCCAACCACTGCTTTCGAGTTCACCCTGAAGTGTCAATTTGCGCGGGCACTCCACGGGCACTACACGGGCACTAAACACGGGTCAATCACGGTTGCTGAGGGTCACTCGTGGTCACTAGGTGTAGCATGAAACCCCTTGTAATCACCGGAGTTTGAGTGAAAACCCTTGGCACCCCCAACGGGATTCGAACCNNGCCGCTAGACGATGGGGGCCTGTACTGCAAAACCACAACAATCTGTGGTGGTCGGGCTGCCGGGATTTGAACCCGGGACCTCTGCGTCCCGAACGCAGCGCGCTACCAAGCTGCGCTACAGCCCGCAGCGAGTTCCCCCGCAGCCCGATAATCCTAGTCGGCGATTGGCACGCCTTCCAAAGGCTTAGTCGTCCGCATTGACTTCGACGGGTGCTGGTGGGTGGTACTCAATCACGATTTCACTCAATCGTCGTCGCTCGACCGACTGCACGCGAAACGTCCAGTCACCGTAGGAAAACGTGGTGCCGGCCGCGGGAATATCGTCAGCGAGGGTGAGGACGAACCCGGCGATGGTGACGTATTCTCCTTCAGGTATCACGACGCCGATTTCTTCTTCGACTTTGTCCACGTGTGTTTGACCATCCACGAGCCACCGGTCTTCTTTGATGCGAACAATCGGTGGGTCTTCGTCCTCGTCGAACTCGTCGCTCAAATCGCCCACGAGTTGCTCGAGGATGTCTCGGATCGAGATCACCCCCGCAACCCCACCGTGTTCGTCGAGCACAATCGCGAAGGTTCGACGCTGCTCTCGCAACTCCTTCAGGCTCTCGAGCAAGTCGAGCGTCTCGGGCAACATGAGTGGACGGCGAATCTTTCGTGCGATCTCATTGGCCGTTGGCAGCGACACCCCCATGGCCCGTTTCGCACCCGTACTTCGAAAGAGGTCGTTCACGAAGAGCACGCCTTCTACTTCGTCGAGGTCGCCCACAACGACAGGAAAGCAGGAATGGCCTGTTTCGCGCACGGCCTCCGCGAATGCTTCGGGTGTCACGGGGATGGTCAGGTAATCCACGTCGACACGAGGCGTCATCACGTCGCGAATCTCAAGTTCGCTCAGCTGATCGACTCGTGCGTGGATTGCTTCGGCCTCGGGAGATTCGAACGTCGGCTCAGGCGTATTTTGGAAGCGCGCGCGGATCCGCGCGAGGCCCGATCGAGGAGGTTGGTCGCTCATTCAGGAAGTGCGCTCGCCGCGCGAACGGTGGCGGGACGGTACGTCTCGTCCTCATATTCCTCACCTCGTAGGAGCGCTCGGACCGCTGCTCGAACGCGAAGAGGGTCGAGAGGCTTCACGACGAAGCCCTCGGCGCCGCTTCGCCGGGCGAGGAAGACGTCGGGCCGACGATCGAGCAACATCAAAACGGCGACGGGCTCAGAGGCTCCGTAGGATTCTTCGTGGCGAAGGTCCATACAAATCGCCATGCCTCCCATGGAGCCAATTTGCATGTCGAGGATGACGAGATCGACGTCGCCGCGCTGGACGCGCGCGCGCACGTCGTGGCCGTTGGAGACTTCTTCGATGAAAAGTTCAGGTCCCTCGAGCATCGTTCGAAGTTCGTGGCGCAGGGAAGAGAGATCACTCGCGAGCAGTACCGTGGCCACACGACGTAGCGTAGCAATTGCGCCGGAACGGTCCAATTTCTGACAAAAGACATCTTGATAGAAGGCGCACCACTCGGTATCCTGCGGTCAAGGTTCAGCCGGGGGAGATGGAATGTCGATTGTTCCAGTGGATTGGTCAGACGCCGCCGCGTGTCGCGGGAGTGAGGGATCGCTCTTCTTTTCGCCAGAGGTCTCGGAACGAAAGGAAGATCGTCACGAGCGCGAGTTCCTCGCCAAACGATTGTGCTCCGAATGTTCGGTGCGGGGCGAGTGCCTCGACGCGGCATTGGCACGACACGAAACGTACGGCATTTGGGGTGGGCTCAACGAACTTGAACGCCGGGCGCTACTCAGAACCTGAGACGGCCCATCCGAGTTGGACCGGGCAGACAATGGTCATGATGATTAGCAGAATGAACGTGACCACATGCACGCCAGTGCAGTAGAGACAGATGTTCTTGATGATGAGCAGTTCGGCGCTCAAGAGCCATAAGACGAAACACATCGAACCAACGACGAGGACGAAGCGCCCGACGTGAACCCAATAGTTCTTGAGATGCCAACCCCACGGCGAATTGATCACCGATAAGACGGTGTAGGCGCAAAGACCCAACACCGCGACGGGAATGCCCAAGAAGTACGACTGCGCTGACGTCGTCACTTTTGTGCAGTTGATGAGTCCCGAATCAGAACAAAAGAGATCTTGGGCTCCATTGAAATGCGCGTTGGTCAAATAGATCGACAGCCCTAAGCCCACGAGGCTGAAGAAGAAGGTGCTGTAGATCGCCCAACGAGGTACGGGCGCGACGCTACGTGTCATCTAGAGTTTCATGGCCTTCTTCGCCGCGAGTACACCTGTTGAGGTGCACACGTTGCTCGGCATCTCGCCAGTGACCGAACAGATGGCCGCCGTCAGATAATTCGCCGACGTGATGATCGCCTCGGTCACGGGGCTCGTCGTCGTTTGCAGCGCCTGGGCAATGGACGTGCGGCTGAGGCTCTGCAGCGTGGCGGGGGTGTAACTCGCACCCGAGACGAGGAACTTGTTGTCGATTGACATGAAGGGAATCGACCCGTTGTCGCTCGATGACAAGCCCTTTATATAGGTGGAGGTGTCGTACTTGTCGAAGAGTGCCTTCTCCGTCGCGGTGGGCGTCTGCAGCTTGCCGTAGGAACCCGTGGAGGAGTCGTAGATATTGGTCTCGATTTCCACGCTCTTAAAGACGAGGTAGGGCGAGGAGTACTTGGCTTTGACGAACGTAAAGGTCGGCGTACTCGGATAAACGTCGATGGAAGAACTCGACATGTTCCCCAGACCCGACCATGTTCCGAAGCGACTCAGTGCGATGATTGTCGGCCAACGCTGTGCAGCGCAGAACGGACAATATTCAGCGCCGAGGTAGAAGACCTCGGGCACCGTCTTTCCATTGGCGTCCTTCGCCGTGAGTGCGGGCTGGCCCGCGAGAGATTGAGGCGGCGTCACGGGGGACACGGGCGAGGTGGCGCCAATCGTATTGAAGACCGTCGCCGGGATGGTCGTGAGTTCTGAGACCGTCGTAGCGTCCGTCGCTTGGAAACTTGACGACCCGGAGGTTGTGGCAGAACTGTTCGTCACTTTGATGATCACGAGCGCGGCGACCACGACAACGACGAGCCCTACAGCGAGCCACGTGAACAGCCCAACGGGACGACCCTTTGAGGCCTTGGGAGTTGGTCGTTTCGCTACTTGCTTCCTCGCTGCTGGTTTTTTTGCCACGCCACTCCTTGTGCCCTTGAGACCTCAAACTTACTAGAACTGGTCTGAAGCCGGTCAGAGTTGATGGGCTCTGGGTAGTTTGCTGTATGGCCGAAATTCTCGTACCCCGCCCGGCGGCGACTGTCGTGACGCTTCGAGAGCGAGAAAATGGTTATGAAATTCTTATGCTCAAGCGCAATGTTTTAAGCGATTTCGTTGGCGGTGCGTACGTTTTTCCGGGGGGCGCCGTCGACGAGGAGGACGCCGGCGACCTCGCCCAATCCCTCTGCGTGGGCATGAACGATGAGTCGTGCTCCGCCGCCCTCTCGCTCCCCAGTGGTGGTCTCGCGTATTACGTGGCGTGTTTGCGCGAACTCTTCGAGGAAGGGGGATTGTTGATTGCTTGTGACGCGGATGGACAGACCGTCGATATCAGCAATCGTGTCCTGGTCGATCGACTCAACGACGAGCGAGTCTCGGTGAATGATGGCTCGCTGGGCTTCCTCGAGATGTTGGCGCGCGAGAAACTCTTCCTCGACTTACGCAACGTCGCGTACTTGGCGCACTGGATCACGCCGATTGGACCCCCTCGGCGCTACGACACGCGGTTTTTCGTGACGGTGGCGCCACCTGGTCAACACGCGGACCACGACAATCAAGAAACGGTGGCGTCGAGGTGGCTGCGTCCTTCCGATGCGCTCGCGATGCGTGAACGGGGCGAACTTGACATGCTGTTCCCGACCGTGCGAACTCTGCAAAGCGTCGCGAGCTTCGAGAACGCTCAAGCGGTGGTGGACCACGCCAAGGCACTCACCAGCATTGAGCGCACGGAGCCACGCGTCGTCGAGCGAGACGGACGCGTCGAAATCCTCCTGCCCGGTGACGACGGGTACGCGAATTAGGCGCGAACGCTTCGTTCAAGCGCGTCGAGCATTCGAGCGCTGCAACCGGTAGCACCCGGCGGCGGTGCGATGTCACGCACGATGAGCGCGGCCAGTTGGTGGAAGACCCCTTCGGGTGCTTCGAGGAGCGCGGCCGGTTCGCCTCGGTCCCCACCCTCGCCTATCGCGGGTCGAAGCTCGATTTCGCTGAGG
The DNA here is from genome assembly GCA_003163875.1 of Acidimicrobiaceae bacterium. Lineage (GTDB taxonomy): Bacteria > Actinomycetota > Acidimicrobiia > Acidimicrobiales > RAAP-2 > RAAP-2. The sequence goes on from PLRK01000118.1 coordinate 7,270, forward strand.
AGGGGCACTGAGAGTTTCTCGCTGAGCTCACGTCCCCCGCCCTCGCCAAAGAGAACGTGGCGAATGCCACACGAGCAGAGAAAACCGCTCATGTTCTCCACGACACCAAGGACTCGAATGTTGGACTTGCGCGCAAAGTCCGCGGCGCGCTGGGCCACGCGCTGAGCCGCACGCGAAGGCGTCGTGACGAGGATTTGACCCATTTGGGGAAGGAGACGCGCCAACGTCATGGCGATGTCGCCGGTCCCGGGCGGCGTGTCGATCAAGAGGTACTCAATGTCTGACCAGTTTGCGTCCTCGATGAACTGGGCCACGGCCTTTTGGACGATCAATCCACGCCATAGCAACGCCTGATCCTCGTCGGCGAGAAGTCCCATCGAGAGTAACTTCACGACGCCGTTGCCGACGCGTCGTTCCAATGGTTGCATCTTGCCATCGAGTGCGTGCACCTCACCGTCGATGCCGAGGAGGCGAGAAAGCGAGAATCCCCAGATGTCGGCGTCCAGCACGCCAACTCGATGGCCTCGTTGCGCGAGGGCGATCGCCAGATTCGCCGTGATCGACGACTTACCAACGCCACCTTTTCCAGACGCAATCATGAGGACGGGCGTTTGATACGGGATCGACGTTCGAGGCGCGCGCTCTTGTGCGAACGTGCGAGCCTTCTTCATTAACGTGCTCTTCGCCTCGGCGTCCAGCACGCCCATGACCAATTCGACCGAGGTCACTTCGTCAATTGCGAGGGACGCCTCACGAACGTCACGCTCTATTTGGGCACGCAGCGGACACCCCGACGTCGTGAGGGCAATGTGCACGCGGGCGTGTCCTGAAGAATCGATAGTGATAGCACCCACCATGCCCAGGTCCACGATGGACGCGCCCAGCTCGGGGTCGAGCACCTGGGCGAGGCGCTGGCGAAGTGCGTCGACCGAGGACATGTAGTGACGCTACCGGTGAATGAAAGGGGGTGTTCAACACCAAATTCGTTCGCTACCATGGTGGAAGGACTTTTGGAGGAACCACATGTCAAACGCCACAACGACCAGCGTCAATCTGACCAAGAAGGACGCCGATCCGATCACCCTGACCTCGATTGCCACCGTGAAGGTGGGCGAACTTATCGCCGCTGAAGGCGTCGATGAGGTCCTCGCGCTTCGTGTCGCGGTGAAGCCGGGTGGCTGTTCGGGATTCAACTACGACATGTTCTTCGACTCGGAATTCAGTGACGACGACGTCATCCGCGACTTTGACGGGGTTAAGGTCGTCGTCGACGCATCGAGCGCCGAGTTGTTGATCGGTTCCACCTTGGACTATTCGGACTCGCTCCAAGGTGCTGGGTTCCACATCACGAACCCAAACGCAACGCGCACGTGCGGTTGCGGTAATTCCTTTAGCTAGTCGCGACGTGAAGCCGGTTGGCCCCTACTCACCTTGGCGCCGTGCCGGTGACCTCGTGGTCATTTCGGGTCAATTGGGCCTGCTGCCTGGACACGACGCGCCGACGATGGTCGAGGGCGGTGCGCCAGAGCAATTGCGCCAAGCGCTCGCGAACGCGCGTCTCGTTTTGAGCGAGGCGGGCGCCACGTTCGACCAGGTCGTCAAGGCAACACTGTTCCTCGTCGACATGGATGATTTCGCATCGTGTAACGACGTGTGGGTTGAGGGGTTTGAAGCTCCGCGACCCACTCGTTCGGCGGTGGCGGTGGCGCAGCTACCCCTCGGAGCGCGCTGCGAAGTGGAGTTGTGGGCGTTCTCGCCTCAGGTCGCTGGATAGTCGCTCGACGTATTGCCGAACTTGTAGCCAACGGAGCGCACGGTTTGAATCAAGTGCGCGTACTCCTCACCCAATTTGGCGCGTAGGCGACGGACGTGGACGTCCACGGTTCGCGCGCCGCCGTAGTACTCGTAGCCCCACACGCGGCTGAGCAAGGTTTCTCGAGTGAAGACTCGATGCGGGTTGGTCGCGAGGAAACGCAGGAGTTCGTACTCCATGTAGGTCAAGTCCATCACGCGTCCCGCGATCGACGCTTGATACGTCTCGAGGTTCATCGAGAGTCCACCGTGTTCAATGCGTGGGGCCACGCTCTCGTTACCGGCTCGCCGTAACCGGTGGCGAAGTCTCGTAGCGAGTTCGCTCACGTCAAAGGGCCCCACGACGAAATCGTCGAAGAGGTCTTCACGGAACGTGAGGTCGTCGAGTTGGTAGTGGTCGAGTAGCAAGATGATTGGCCCGACACCGCGTTCGCGTCCACGAAGTTGTCGGCAGAGATTCATCGCTTCGCTGAACGGGAAGGCCGACGCGTTGATAACGGCACCCGAGAACCCGTCAGCGGGCTCCAGACTCGTAATCTCGTTCAGCCGTCCCGAGCTCGCCACCGCGGGCGTGACACCGGTGACGTCGAAAGCCTTTCGCACTGGCCCTTCGCACGAGGGAACGCAGAGGACGACGTCGATGATCACAGGAGTGGCAGATACCTTTCGAGCTCGAAGGGAGTGACTTGACCACGGTAGGCCTCCCATTCGGCGCGCTTGTTGCGAAGGAACCACTCCACCTGGTGCTCGCCCAGCGTCTCGTGCATAAGCTCGGACTGCGCCATGAGATCAATGGCTTCGGCGAGTGATTGGGGCAGTGTCGAGATCGGCTCGTGCTCCTTGGGCAATTCGTAGTCACCGTTGACACCTCGAAGTCCCGCGGCCAAAATGACGGCGAACGCGAGATAGGGATTGGACGCGGGGTCGGGGGAGCGAAATTCAATGCGCGTCGAGTCCACGCGACCGGGCTTGACCGAGGGCACGCGCACGAGCGCGGCGGGGTCATAGTGCGCCCAGGCGGCACCCACGGGAGCCTCGCCGCCGGGCACGAGGCGCTTGTAGGAGTTGACCCACTGGTTGGTGATCGCGGTGATCTCTGGAGCGTGCTGGACCAGTCCCGCGACGAATTTGGTCGCGATCTCGCTGAGTCCGTAGGGACCATCGCCAATGAACGCATTCGTCTCGTCTTGCCAGAGCGAGAGGTGCGTGTGCATCCCCGAACCTTGGACGTCGGGCAGAGGCTTGGGCATGAAACTCGCCGCGATGCCCGCCTGTCGAGCGAGCTCTTTGACGACGTGTCGTACCGTCATCACGGTGTCGGCCATGGTGAGCGCGTCGGTGTAGCGAAGGTCGATCTCTTGTTGTCCCGGGGCGTCCTCGTGCTGGGCGTGTTCGACGCCGATGCCCATCTCTTCGAGGACCAGGACACTGCGCCGGCGTAGTTGACTCGCCGTGTCGTCGGGCAGGAGGTCGAAGTAACTGCCCTGATCGATGGGCTGAGGTGGACGAGTCGGATCGAGGTCCTTGAAGTAGAAGTACTCAACCTCAGGAGCGACGAAGAAGGTGTAGCCCTGTTCGCGCGCTCCTTCGAGCACGCGACGCAGTTGTTGGCGAGGACATCCCTCAAAACGCGTGCCGTCGATGTTGACGATGTCACAAAACACTCGCGCGACGCCGGCACCGTCTTGGTACCAAGGAAGCAGCTGGAAGGTCGTGAGATCGGGTCGCGCGAGGACGTCGGATTCTTGGACGCGTGAAAACCCGTCAATGGAACTTCCGTCAAAGGTCAAGCCCTGATCGAGCGCGTCCTCGAGTTCGGCGGGCGTGACGTGAAAGGCTTTGTGTCGACCGAGCACGTCGGTGAACCAGAGTTGCACGAAGCGAATGCCGCGTTCTTCCACCGTGCGAAGCACGTATTCAGCCTGACTTTGCATTGGGGACATTCTCGCACCTTCTTCGATACCGAAAATTTTGCTGGCATGAAACACAAAACCCGCCGCTCCGACGAGCGGCGGGTTTTGTCACATCGAACTAGCGCTTGGCGACAGTCTTCTTCGCCGGAGCCTTCTTCGCGACCTTCTTCACAGCGGCCTTCTTCGCCGGAGCCTTCTTCTTCGCTGGCGCTTTCTTCTTCGCCGCTTCACCGCAGATCGTCTCGACGATCACGCGAGCAACGGTGTAGGGGTCGGCATTGGCGTTCGGGCGACGGTCTTCGAGGTACCCGCGCTTCTCACGTGCGACACCTCCGGGGATACGCACCGAGGAACCTCGGTCCGACACGCCGTAGGAGTACTTCGTGTACGGCGCCGTCTCGTGCTCACCGGTGAGTCGGTCTTCGATTCCCACGCCGTAGGCCTTGATGTGCTTCTCGACTTGGGTGCCGAGTGCTTCGCAGCCGTCGATGATCGCGTCCCATCCACCGGGTGCACGCATTGCCTTGGTGGAGAAGTTCGTGTGTGAACCCGCACCGTTCCAGTCACCCTTGATGGGCTTCGCGTCAAAGCTCACGTCGACATCGAACTCTTCGGCGATGCGCTTGAGCAACCAGCGAGCGGTCCACATCTGGTCGCCAATCGCGAGCGGGTCAAGGATGCCCAATTGGAACTCCCACTGGCCCATCATCACTTCGGCGTTCGTGCCTTCGATGCCGAGTCCGGCGCGCAGACACGCGAGCGTGTGTGCTTCGACGATGTCGCGTCCGGGCATCTTCGCTCCACCAACACCGCAGTAGTACGGACCCTGTGGAGGTGGGAAGCCAACTTCGGGCCAACCGTAGGGACGGCCATCTTGGAAGAACGTGTACTCCTGTTCGATCCCGAACATTGGCTCCATGCTCGCGTACTTCTTCGCAACATCCTTGAGCGCTGCGCGCGTGTTGGTCACGTGTGGCGTGAAGTCAGCGTTCAGCACTTCACACATCACGAGCACGTCCTTCTCACCACGCAGCGGGTCCTTGCACTGGAACACTGGCACCAAGACGCAGTCCGAAAAGTGTCCCGTCGCTTGGTTCGTGCTCGAACCATCGAAGCCCCAGATCGGTGGCTTCTTGCCGTCGGCCACGATCTTGGTCTTGCTCCGTAGGTCCCGAGTCGGCTCGGTTCCGTCAATCCAGATGTACTCAGCTTGATACGACAATGTCGCTCCTTCAAAATGTCATCGCGTGCTTCACGCGACCTCCACAATTCTGCCCTCTTTCACTAGGGGGCACCCCTCGTTCTGTTAACCCAGTGTGAAACGTCACCCAAGAAAACAAAGGTTTTTCGCCATTAGGCTGCGGGCGTGCCCGTCCTTCGACTCGCCATGGCTCAAATGAACGCCGTCGTGGGAGGTTTCGCCCAGAACGTCGAAACACTGACGCGCTTCCGTACTCAAGCGGCGTCGCTTGGCGCTGACCTCGTGCTCACTCCTGAACTGTCCCTCTTGGGTTATCCGGCCGAGGACCTGCTCTTGCGTGAAGGATTCATCTTGGCGAGTGAAGTCGCCCTCGCCCAAATCGCACTCGCACAAGATCTCCCACCGATATTGGTGGGCACGGTGGTGAGCGAAGGGCTCAACGGTCTCAACCTCGCACCTTCCTCGGATGGTCGCGACGTCACGCGCGCCATCGAAACCCACGGACCCGCGCACATCGCAGATGCCCTCGTTGCGTTGAGTGACGAAGGCGTCGTGGCCGTCGCGACGAAGAGGCTCTTGCCCAACTACGACGTGTTTGACGAACTTCGTTACTTTCATCCTGGTGTCGGACAACACACCATCATTAATGTCGAGGGCGTTGCCATTGGATTACTAATTTGTGAAGATGTGTGGACCGCGAATGGTCCGGCGCTCGAGCTCGCGAACGAGGGTGCGACGCTCATCGTAGTCGCGAACGCGTCACCATTCGCGAGGGGGCGACGTGAAGACCGCGAAGCGATGCTGCGCGAGCGCGCGCTCGAGACGAATTGTCCAATCGCCTACGTCAATCTCGTTGGGGGTCAGGACGAGCTGGTGTTTGACGGACAGAGTGTCGTCGTGAACGAATCAGGTGACGTGATTGCTCGCGCGAGCGCGTTCAATGAGGAGTTGCTCGTCGTCGAAATCGACGCGAAGGCCTCCTCCGCCGGCATCGTCGTCGACAGCACGTACTCGCGCGACTCGTCGCGGCGACAAGCGCCACTCGCCAACCTCGTCATCGAGCCGCCGAGCGAAATCGAGGAGATCTACGAGGCACTCGTGATGGGGACCCGTGACTACTTGAGGAAAAATGGGTTTCGATCGGCCATCCTCGGCCTCTCGGGTGGCGTCGACTCGTCGCTGGTGGCGACCATTGCTGTTGACGCGGTCGGCGCTCGCGCGGTGCGAGGGTTTGCGATGCCGAGTCGCTATTCATCCGATCACTCAATCGCTGACGCGCAAGAACTCGCGCGACGTCTCGACATCGAGATCACGACGCTGCCAATTGAGCTGGCTCATCAGGCATTTGGGACAATGCTTCTTCACGCGCTCGACGGCGAGCCCGAGGGACTCACTGACGAGAACCTGCAATCGCGAATTCGCGGGGTCATCCTCATGGCGGTGTCGAACGCGACGGGGGCGATCGTGCTGACCACGGGCAACAAGTCCGAAATGGCGACGGGTTACTCGACGCTCTACGGCGACTCGGCCGGTGGCTTCGCCGTCATCAAGGACGTACCCAAGACGCTCGTCTACGAACTCTGTCGTTATCGCAATGCCGTCGCCCTCGAACTGGGCGACCCCGAACCGATACCGAGCGCGGTACTCACGAAGCCGCCCTCGGCGGAGTTACGCCCCGGTCAACGAGACGACCAGAGCCTTCCGCCCTACGAGGAACTGGACCCGTTGTTACAGCTCTACGTCGAAGGCGACGCCACCGCCGAAGACATGATCGCGAGCGGTCACGATCCTGATTTGGTTTTGCGAATTGCGCGTCTCGTGGACTCGAGTGAGTACAAGCGCCGACAGATGCCACCGGGCGTTCGAATTTCGAAAAAGGCCTTCGGGCGCGACCGGCGCATGCCAATCACCAACGCGTTTCGATCCGAATGACGTCGAGCGCTGATCTCGAGATCATCGAACACCTGAACGAAAACCTGGCTTCGGTGTATCGAGCATTAGGCGAACTGGCGCCGACGCTACGCGACGACGCATTCGTTGTTGGTACACACGAGATGAGTCGATACTTCGGCGACGTGGTGCTCCAGATGCGCGAGTTCACGAACGCTGAACCTCAACCCGTGAACGTGATCATGACGGCGCTGCGCCAGTGCGTTGAACGCGACGCGACAGGGGCGATGTTGCTCTATGCGATGTCGATGGTTGTCGGGCCACGGTTGCTCGTGTCGCTGCGCGACGCCAATGAGGTCCTCGTCCTCGAGCGGGCGCGGGCCTTGTGCGCTCTAGCCCAGGACGTGACCCTGCGCCAAGTGTTGGCGGTCGCGACGCTGGTCCAAGGTCGGGCGCCCATCGAGGAACAAGCCTGGCAAGACGACGCCCGCGAAATCGTCCGTTTGCTGGAAGAAAGCGGCAATGTCGAGAGTTTCGGGATTTCCCGGTAAGTTGCCTATCCCCGTATAACTACGTACGCCGGAGATTTCCGGGCCGAATTAGGAGAAAAATGGCAAAAGATCGCGTTGATCGCGACGACGAGGACCTCGTTCGTCTGTACCTATCAGACATTGGTCAATACACCCTTTTGACGAAGGACGACGAAGTTCACTTGGCCCAAACCATCGAAGAGGGTCGTGAAGCCAAGGCGGAATTAGACGCCGCCGAAGCCGACAAGAAGATAAAGATCACGCCAAGTAAGAAGCAAGCCCTCAAGCGCGCCGTACACCGTGGTGATCAGGCGGAACGTGATTTCGTGCAGTCGAACCTTCGTCTCGTTGTCTCCATTGCGAAGAAATACCAGGCTTCCGGTTTGCCGTTGCTTGACCTTATTCAAGAGGGCAATCTCGGTCTCATGCACGCCGTCGAGAAATTCGACTGGCGCAAGGGCTTCAAGTTCTCGACGTACGCAACATGGTGGATCCGCCAAGCGATTACGCGCGGTATTGCCAACACCGGCCGAACGATTCGTCTGCCGGTGCACGCGGGCGATACGCTCGCGCGCGTGCAAAAGGCACAGTCGCGACTCGAATTGAAGTTCGGTCGACCACCGACCATCAAGGAACTCTGCGACGAGTGCGAGATGCCCGAAGACAAGTTGATCGAAGCGCTGCGCTTTCGCTCAGAGCCAATCTCATTGTCAGAACCGCTTCGCGAAGACGGTGACGCCGAACTCGGTGACGTCGTTGAGGACCGTTCGGCGGAGTCACCCTTTGACGTCGCCGCGGTGAAGATGATGCCAGCCGCGATTGAGAAATTGCTACAGCCCCTCGATGAGCGTGAGCAGAAGATTCTGCGGATGCGTTTCGGACTCGACGGTGCGGGAGAGATTCGCACGCTCGAAGACGTCGGCGCAGAGATGAACTTGACGCGCGAACGAATTCGTCAAATCGAAGCTCGAGCGATGAGTAAATTGCGCCACCCCTCGTCCGACACCGGCGCTCGCGACCTTCTTACACTTTAGGTTCGACGCAACCTCGCTCGACCGAGCACGGCGGCAACACCGATAACGATGCCGCTCACCACAAATGGCGTATGCGACCTTGAACGGTCGTGTGCACGCACGGGGTGCGAGAAGCTGAGAATCGGCCACGATTCTTCGTGGGCGACCTTGGCAAGTTGTCGATCGGGGTTGACCGCGAAGGCGTGACCAACCGTGCGCAGCATCGGAACGTCGGTCTCGGAGTCCGAGTACGCGAAGGACTCTTCAATATTGATGCCTCGTCGCTCGCAAAGCTCGCGCACGGCGATTGCCTTGTTCTCCCCCTGGGCGAAGAAGACCATGTCGCCGGTGAATTTCCCGTGCTCATCAATCTCGGCTTGGGACGAAATGGCGCCCGTGATACCGAGCAGTTCGGCGAAAGGCTCGACGATCTCGCCCGGCGCCATGCTGACCAGCCAGACCTCGTCGCCTTGAGAAAGGTGATGGTCTATCAATTCCAAGGCCTCGTCATAAATAAGTGGTTCGATCACTTCGTTGATCGTCTCAGCGACGAGCGCGCGCACTTCGTCGTGGTCCCAACCTTTGGTGACCTTAAGGACTGACTCTCGAATCTTGTTCAATTTGTCGTCGTCGGCGCCGAATCGCAAGAACAAGAGATGACTGAAGACGGCCCAAACTAACGTGCGGCGTCGCAGTAATCCTCTCGCGTGAAATTCGGGTCCCAGTGCGACGAGTGAGGACTTCGCGATAACGGTCTTATCGAGGTCGAAGAAGGCAGCACGCACGATTCAATGCTAGGGCGACCATCGTGGGTTTTGGTTGCGATGGTGTGACGACTCAGCCAACGAATGCTACTGAGCACTCATTGGCGGCGTCTTCACGAGCGATCAAGATGACGTGGTCGTGTTCACTAAAGCGCATGGTGGGCGAGGGAACCATTGGTTGGTCGTTTCGCACTACCGCGACGACGCGCACGGTGTCGGGGAGTCGAAGCTCATCGAGCGTTTGCTCTTTCACAATCGCGGGGGCGCTGGCGGCAAGGGTGACCTCGATGAGTCGCATACGACCCTGTGCGAGATCCATCAAGTTGATGATCGAACCCACTTCGACTGCTTCATCGACGAGTGACGTGATGAGCGACGGCGTCGACACGGATACGTCGACTCCCCACGAATCGTTGAAGAGCCATTCGTTGCGTGAGTTGTTGATACGCGCGATGACCCTTGGCACGCCGAACTCCTGTTTCGCGAGCCAACTGATGACCAAGTTGTCCTCGTCGTCACCCGTCGCTGCGATGATCACATCTACGTTGCGTAGGTCCGCGGCGGCGAGACTCGAGTACTCACACGCGTCCGCCGCCATCACGTTGACGCCGGGCAGAAGAGTCTTTAGCTTCTCCGCGGTCGTCGTCGTGTGTTCGAGCAAAGTGACATCGTGGTGGCGGTCGATGAGGTCGACGGCAATTGCGGTTCCCACTGACCCTCCACCCGCGATCACGACTCTCATACGGGGTCGCCTTGGAGGAGATGGTGCAGATCGTGCACGCCCTGGGGCGTGACGAGGAATTCGAGGACGTCGTCCTCTTGGGCGAATAAGTCGTCGATGTTCACCCGACCCTGGCCGCCGCGCACGAGGCCCACCACTCGAACCGAATCGCCGACGTTGAATTGGCGCATTGGGCGTCCGGCGAGTGCGTCGGGTACCACGCGTTCAACGAGGTGCAAGGTGCCCGCGCCGTTGGTCCATTCGATGGATTCGTCAGCGGGAATCATCCAGCGCTTGACCTGTTGGGTCGTCCACAGCGAGGTAGCGACCGTTGGGATGCCGAGCTTCATGTAGATGTCCGCGCGCTGCGGGTCATAGATGCGCGCGACGACGTTCTTGATGCCGTAATTGTCGCGGGCGATGCGCGCGCAGAGAATGTTGGTGTTGTCACCGCGCGTCACCGCGGCGAGCGCGTCGGCTTGGGAGGCTTCGGCTTTCGCGAGAATGTCGCGATCAAACCCGGAGCCGACGAGTGATTGTCCGTTGAAGCGAATCAATCGACGAAACGCATCGCGGTTTTTGTCGATGATGACGACCGAATGTCCGTCGTCGGAAAGTTGCATCGCCAGCTCTGAGCCCACTCGACCACAGCCGACGACAACGATATGCACCCAGTCATCTGACCACACTTGTCGACAAAGGTGCAACTATCGAGATCTCGATGCCTCGTCGTTTAAGGTGAAAGTCGTGTCAGAAGCCGATAAGCAAATCGCGAAACGCAGTCCGGTACTGACCTCTCACGCGAATGTCGCGAGCGTCTATCCCGAATCATTGGGTTATCGATTAAAGAAATTCTTCTTGGGTCGCCCCTTCGTCACTGAGCAGTTGAGTGGTGAACGACTCAATCGTTTCATCGCGCTTGGCGTACTCGCGCCGGACTGCATCTCCTCTTCGGCGTACGGCACCGAGGAGATCCTCACCCAATTGACGCCGTTCATTGGTCTCGCCGCCTTTGCTCTCGTGGTGCCGATCATGTTCGTCATCATCGGCGTGTTGTTCTTTGTCACGACGTCGTACCTCGACGTGATCAAGTACTACACGACTGCTGGGGGAAGTTACGTCGTCGCACGCGAGAACTTCGGACCGCGGATCGCACAAATCGCGGCGGTGTCCCTACTTATCGACTACACGGTGACGGTCGCGGTGCAGTGTTCGGCGGGCACCGCGGCGCTCGCGAGCGCGTTTCCCGCGTTCGGACCGTATTCGGTGGCGATCACGGTCGGCATCGTCTTGATTTTGATTTACGGGAACCTCCGTGGACTCAAGGAAGCGGGGAGTTACTTCGCGTTCCCAACGTATTTCTACGTCGCCATGCTCGGCATGACGATCATCGTTGGGTACGTGAAGAAAGCCACCGGTTCGCTGCATCGGTTGGCACAACCGGCGTCGAATGTCTTGGTGGATCATCATCTCGGTCAAAAAGGCACCGGGATTTTGATGGGCCTCGCCTTTCTCACCTTGTTACGCGCGTACGCGAACGGCGGTTCGTCGCTCACCGGGCTTGAGGCGATCTCCAATGGCGTCGCGAGTTTCCGTCGCCCCGAGTGGCGCAATGCACGCAAGACCTTGGTCCTGATGTCCTCGATTCTCGCGTTCTTGCTCGTCGGCACGACACTGTTGGCATCGTGGACGCACGCGCTTCCTCGCTTCAGTGGCTACCCGACGGTCGTCGCTCAAGAAGTGCGAGCCGTCTTTGGAAGTTCCGGGATTGGCTCGACGATCTACTACTTGGTGATCCTGTCGGTGATCCTGATTCTTTACACCGGTGGGAACACCTCGTTCAACGGGTTCCCCTTCCTCGCCAACTACGTCGCGGGTGACCGTTACCTACCGCGCCAATTGACCAAGCGCGGTCATCGCCTGGCATTCTCCAACGGAATCTTGGTCCTCGGCGTCGTGTCGCTCACGCTGATCCTCGTCTTCAAGGCGCAGGTCAATTCGCTCATCGCGCTCTACGCGATCGGCGTCTTCACTGGTTTCACGATGGCGGGTGCCGGCATGGTCGCGAAACACCTTCGAGAACGAGAAGGTAAGTGGCGTTTTGGCGTGCTCGTGAACGCGACGTCCGCCACCGTGACCGCCCTCGTGGTGTTGATCTTCATCGTCGCCAAATTCACCGAAGGTGCCTGGATCATCGTGGTGGTGGGCCCGCTTATGTATATGGCACTGATTCGATTCAACAAGCAATATGAGCGTGAAGTTCAGGCTTTTGAGGCAAACGCGACCGATGAAAAGATGAACATTCGCACCAATCGAGTCGTGGTCTTCGTGGACTACTACGACCTCGCCACCGAACGCGCACTGCAGTATTGCAATACGCTCAACGCCTATTCGGTGCGCGCGGTGCACTTCGACATTGACCCACTCGTGACCAAGCGCCTCGAAAGTCGTTGGGGCGCCCCTGGTACGGCGTCGGCGAGCATTGGTCTCGAGATCGTCGAATGTGAGGACCGTCGACTCGACCGCGCGGCGCTCGAACTCGTGGCTGACGTCGTGCGTGACCCTGACGTGTTCTGCATGGTCATCTTGCCGAGGAAGGGTTTCGTCTCTCGTTTACAGCGTCTCTTGCACGACCGCACCGCGGACTCGATTGCGAGCGCGGTGATGCACGTGCCGCGAACCGCCGCGACGATTATTCCCTATCGATCAGGTCGCACGCGTCTCGCCGAGGGTGCGATTCAAGAGTCTCCCGTAAGTGACGTCGTCATTCGAGGTGGGGTGCGCGAGGATTCACATCTCGAAGCGGACACGAAGTTAAAGGAGCGTTCGGGTGACGCTGATCCCATTGGAGGACTGCACGAACGCGAACTTGCTCAAATAGCGGGACGAGTTCGTGCGATGACGATCACGCGCGAACGAGGGCAGAATGAATTGCGCTGCGTAATCGCCGACAACACCGGGTCAGTGACGCTGGTGTTCCAAGGTCGTTCGAACGTGCCCGGCATCGAACGAGGCACTCGATTGCTCGTTCGCGGCACCGTCACGTCGCTTCGTCGAGAAGCGGTGATCCTCAATCCCCAGTACGAAATTGTCGCCGCACCGCAGGGTGACGAATAGTTCGCGTTTAAAATAATTTGCAACGCACGACTGGCGATTCGACTCTTTTGCACCGTGGCGTGCGTGAGTATGACACGAGTGGGGTCCTAGACCTGTCTATCTTGTTTAGACAATAAGGTCGACTGCTGAGTTCGAGCACGAGAGAAGAAAGGTGGTGAGCATGGCACGAGCATTAGTGATTGTTGAATCGGTCGCAAAGGCGACGCGCATACAAGGCATGCTCGGTGACGATTACATCGTCAAGCCATCGGTCGGACACATCCGTGACCTTCCTCAGAGTGCGGCGGACATCCCTGCGTCGGTAAAGGGAGAGAAGTGGGCGCGACTTGGCATCAACGTCGATGATCACTTCAAGCCCGTCTACGTCATCTCGAGTGACCGCAAGAAGATTGTCGCCGAACTGAAGGCCGCACTCAAGGTGGTCGACGAGCTCTACCTCGCGACTGACGAAGACCGTGAGGGCGAGGCGATCGCCTGGCATCTCCAGGAGGTCCTCAACCCCAAGATCCCCGTAAAACGCATGGTTTTTCACGAAATCACCCCGAGCGCCATCGCCAAAGCGGTCTCGGAGACCCGTGACCTGGACCTTCGCCTCGTTGACGCCCAAGAGGGTCGTCGATTCCTCGACCGCCTCGTGGGCTACGAAGTCTCGCCGGTGCTGTGGCGCGCCGTGGACAAGGCCCGCTCGGCGGGGCGCGTCCAGTCGGTCGCCATCCGCTTGGTCTGCGAGCGTGAACGTGAACGCATGGCCTTTCGCTCCGCGACCTGGTTCGACGTGACCGCGGTGCTCACCGCGAAAAGTGCGTCCTTTGACGCCACGCTCGAAACCGTGAACGGACTCACACTCGCGACGGGAAAGAACTTCGACTCGACGGGACAACTCGATCACAAGGTCTCGGTGGAAGTCTTAAGCGAGGGTGCGGCGTCGTCGATCGCGGACCAACTGGTCGGCGCGGACGTGCGCATCGTGTCGATCTCCTCGACGCCGCGAACCCAACGTCCCCAACCGCCGTTCATGACGTCGTCGCTGCAAATCGAGGCCAGTCGCAAGTTGCGATTCGACCCCGAGCGCACGATGCGTGCCTCCCAGCGACTCTACGAACAGGGCTGGATCACGTACATGCGTACTGACTCGACCACTCTGTCGGACGAAGCGATAAATGCGGCGCGCACGATGGCGTCGTCGATGTTCGGTGACGATTACGTCGCCGACGCACCGCGACGTTACGACCGAAAGGTGAAGAACGCACAAGAAGCGCACGAAGCCATTCGCCCCGCAGGCGAGTCATTTCGAACACTCGATGAAGCACAATCGCAATTGAATGGCGACGAACTCGCGGTCTACGACCTTATTTGGAAGCGCACTATTGCGTCCCAGATGGTCGACGCGAAGTTGACTCAAGACAAGGTACGACTCGTAACGACGTTGTCGTCGGTCACCGACATCGAAGGTGCGGCCGACATAGGCCTCAGTGCGACGGGGCTGCGCATTGAGTTTCCCGGTTTTCGTCGTGCGTACGTGGAAGGTACCGATGACCCCGAAGCCGAACTCGCGGACCAGGAACGAATCCTGCCCGCGCTCAGCGAAGGTGAAGTCGTGCCGGTGATGAGTGCCGAAGCAAAGGGTCACGACACCCAACCGCCCGATCGATTCTCAGAAGCGACGCTGATCAAGAAGCTCGAAGACTTAGGCATTGGTCGACCTTCGACGTACGCGTCGGTGATGAAGACGATCGACCGGCGTGGCTACGTCTGGAAGAAGGGCAAGTCCCTCGTGCCAGCGTTTCGAGCCTTCGCGGTCGTGAATCTCTTAGAGCACTACTTCGCCGACCTGGTGGACTACCAGTTCACGGCCGCGATGGAAGAGCAACTCGACGAGATCGCCGAAGGCAAACAGGACCTCGAGCCTTGGCTCCAGAAGTTCTACTTCGGAGACCCGTCCGCCACGACTGAGTTCGCCAAATCGGGTCTGGAGCACATGACCCACCAGCAGCACGAGTTCGACTTCGGCGCCATCAATTCGATAATCCTTGGCTCGGCCCCCGACGGACTCCCCGTGTCGGTGCGCTCCGGGCGCTACGGCCCCTACCTCATACACGGTGAGGACCGTGCCTCGATACCCGAGGCGACCGAACCAGATTCGCTCACCGTCGAACACGCCCTCGAGCTGTTGGCGGCACCCAGTAATGATCGCGAACTAGGCATCGATGAAGCGACCGGTGAGACGGTCTTCTTGAAGGCTGGTCGCTACGGTCCCTACGTCCAGATCGGTGAGCTGACCGACCCGAAGCACAAGCCAAAGACCGCGTCACTCTTTTCGACCATGTCGCCCGAGACCCTCACGTTTGCAGAGGCGCAGAAACTCCTGTCACTTCCCAGAGTTGTGGGTGAGCACCCTGAAGACAGTGAACCAATCTTCGTGCAAAACGGTCGTTACGGTCCCTACCTCACGTGGAATAAGGAAACGCGATCGCTCGAGGACGAAGAGCATATCTTCCGTCTTGATCTCGACGAAGCGCTGAAACTCCTTTCGCAACCAAAGGTCCGAGGTCGCCGAGCCGCCGCGGGGCCGCTGCGCGAGCTGGGCGAGGATCCGGTGACCAAACGAAACGTGGTCGTGCGAAACGGCAAGTTTGGGCTCTACGTCTCCGATGGCGAGGTCAACGCCACCCTTCGCCTCGGTGATCTGCCCGAGACGATCTCCCTCGATCGTGCTTGCGAGTTGTTGGCGGAGCGAAGGAACGCCGATCCCTCGACACGCACGCGAAGGCCAGTAAAGAAGGCGGCGAAGAAAACCGCGAAGAAGGCGACGAAGAAATCCGCCACCAAGGCGCCCGCAAAGAAGGCGGCGGCGAAGAAGGCCACCGGAGCCGAGAAGCGCGCCGCGATGCAAGAGGGCGCCACGGTGAATGCTGCGCTCGTTGCGAAAGCCCAGTCCGCGGACTTCGACTAATGGCGCGCGGGCTGTTCCTCGTCTTTGAGGGAGGCGACGCGAGCGGCAAGAGCACCCAAGCTCGCCGCGTCGCCGAGCACTTTGGCGCACTCTTCACCTTCGAGCCTGGTGACACCCCTCTTGGCAAGGACCTACGAAAATGGCTCCTCGCCGATCCCACTCCGATGTTGCCCCAAACCGAAGCGCTGTTGATGTTGGCGGATCGATCGCACCACGTCGCGAGCGTGGTCGAGCCAACGCTGCAGAGTGGTCGCCACGTCGTGTCGGATCGATTCTTCGCTTCGACCCTCGCCTACCAGGGCTACGGACGAGGCGTTGACTTAGGTGAACTCATCGCCGCGACGGACCTCGCCATCGGGACGTGCCGGCCCGACCTCACCGTTCTTATCGACGTGAGCGTCGACGTCGCCAATGAACGACGGGCGCGCGACTTGCGCGACCGGTTCGAAACCTCAGACCTTGATTTCCACCAGCGCGTTCGCGATGGTTATCTCGAGATGGCGCGGCGCTCACCACAAGATTGGTTCGTCGTCGATGGCTCCAAGAGTGAGCTAGAGGTCGCGAGACTCATCGACGAGCGAGTCGCGACGCTGCCGTGGCACCATGGCTGACGTCTTTGACGTACTCATAGGTCAAGACGCGGCGGCCGCGATGCTGCGCCAGCACGTCGCGAGCCCGGTGCACGCGTATTTGTTCACTGGTCCCGCGGGATCGAGTCTTCACGACGCGCTGGTCAGTTTCGCCGCGGCGCTCCAGTGTCCCGATAACGGTTGTGGGACGTGTTCGACTTGTCGTCGAGTGCTGCAAGGTAGCGACACCGACGTCTATTTCGCCCAGCGTTCAGGTGTGTCCTGGCGCGTCGACGAGTTGCGCGAAGCGGAACGAGTCAGCCGGCGACGCCCCTTGGGACCTGGTTATCAAGTCGTCGTGATTGAAGAGGTCGACCTCACCACCACCGGGAGTTCGCCTTCGGCACCCGCTCTATTGAAATCATTGGAGGAACCGCCGTCGCGCACAATCTTCTTACTTAGCGCTGAAGAGGTCCCCGACACACTCAATACCGTCGTCTCGCGTTGCGTGCAGGTCCGACTTCGAGCGCTCAATGAGGCCGACATCAAGAGCATCCTTCAGAGGGATGGCAACGACGAAGCATTGAGTGCCGCCGCGGCGATTGGCGCCAATGGGAATCTGCACCGTGCTCGAATTCTGGTGCGCGACCCGCAACTTCATTCGCGACTGGCGGCGTGGCGGCACGTGCCAGAGCGCCTGACCGGCGCTCCATCGGTGTCGACCGCTATCGCCGTCGAAATCGCGGCATCGCTCGATCAGGCGCTCGCTCCTCTCGTGGCGACCCAAGAGGAGCAACTCGAATACCGACTCGAGGACGCTCGCGAGTTGGGACAGCGCGGCATCGCGAATCGAAAGGATCTCGAGGCTCAGTTCAAGCGAGAGCAACGACGATTTCGAATCGACGAAGTGCGATTTGGATTGAGCGCGCTCGTGAGCGTCTACCGAGATCGACTCCACGAAAGTCTCGAGAACGTCCAAGATGGACATCGCCGCGATGAACATCGTGTGGAGACGTCGTTGCGGGCGATTGACCTTATTCTCCTCACCAACGATCGCTTGTCGTCCAATGTCGATGAGACACTGCTCTTGAACGACCTGATGCTGTCCTTGGCTGAATTGTGATTTCGTCGCTACTTGGTAGGGCGCGGCGCATCAGGTAGAGTTGCTACTCGCGCCTGGGTAGCTCAGTCGGTAGAGCAACGCATTCGTAATGCGTAGGTCAGGAGTTCGAATCTCCTCCCAGGCTCCACGAGATTCACGACAATCGTGCGCGTCATCGCACGAACGGGACAGTCGCACGACTACGCGGCGCGTGGCTCCTTAGAGTCCCCATTTTGACGTATGTCGGCAGTCAATCGGTCGTCTTGACGCACGTCGCAAAATCCGCGGAACGTTCGCGCCAGTCCTTATAGACATCGAAGCTCGGGGCCGCCGGCGAGAGTAGGACGACCCCACCGTTCCTCAGAAAAGCCCGTGCATTCGTGACCGCCTCGAACATTGAGGCAACCTCGTGCGTCTCGACGGATGGGGAGGTTTCATGAACGCTCGTCATGATTCGCCGTCCCGCCTCGCCCATGGCGATCACCGTGGTGGGAACACGGCGTTCACCAATGGCGCGAGCGAGTTCGTCATACTCAATGCCTCGATCGAATCCGCCAACGATGAGCGCGAGAGGGTGGGCGTCAAAGACCCGCAGTGCGGCGATCGTCGCCAGCACCGAGGTTGCGAGTCCATCGTCGACGAAGTCAATGACGAAACCATGGGCCTGCTCGCGCGACACCAATGTAAGCCGCCCGGGAAGAGGAATGAATGTTGAGGCTCTCGCGAGAATTTTCGCACGAAGCTCTTCGTGAGTCACTCCAGCTCGATCGGCGACAACTCTCAGTGCGAGCGCCACGTTGGCATCATTGTGCGAGCCCAATAGGTTGAGCGCTTGAGCGAGACCAGTCACATCGGCTTCGACAAAGTGGACATCCCCACCGAGTTCTCCTGCGCGTTCGCGGAACACTGGTAGCTCGGGGACGTAGGTTCGATGCGCACCAGCCGCTCGAGTTAGTGAGAGCTTGTCGCGCTGATATTGCTCGAGTGAACCGTGCCAGTCGAGATGGTCTGATCCGAGCGACGTGACGACGACCGACTCGGGCGCGATGGTGATGTCGACGCACTGGAAACTTGAGACTTCGACAATCAATTGTCCTTTCGAAGTGTCAATCAAGGGGTCGTAAGGCGGACGACCGAGATTCCCGAGAGCGAGTGCGGGTTGATCGAGACACTCGAAGAAGAACGCACTCAGCGAGGTCGTCGTTGATTTTCCTTTCGTTCCCGTCACGGCGACGACTCGCGAGCGTTCGATGTCGTGGAGCCAAAGATTGAGCGCTGACGTCACGGTCACGCCCCTCGCTTCGAGGTCTAGGACATCAGGCCGTCGTCGCGGAATCCCCGGACTTTTCAAGACGACGTCGCAGTGAGCGAGGGCGTCGAGCCCTCCCTCACTGCTCGACAGAACCCCGGTGTGCTGTTGCGGCGCGTCATCCACCAGGACGAGTGAGTGCGCGATGTCGCGCACTCGACGCTCGGTCGCGCGGCCCTCAACGCCGTAGCCAAAGATTCCCACGCGCTTACCCGCGAGGTCAGCGAAGCCAGTGGGCTGGAACACGGCTCGGTCCAAGGGGTTCTAGGAGCTCGGAGAATTCTCGATCTGATCGAGCAAGGAGGTTGAGTTCGCGCAGCCAGGTGACCTCGGACCATTCGTCCATCGCGCTCACGAACTCGAGGGCGACGGCACTTTCGTCGGGGTCCCCCACACACTCGAACGGTTTGTGCTCGAGACCTACGCCAATGAGTGCGCGCAACTGCCCCTCGAGCGCGCGGTTGGCGAGAGGTTCGCTCTTGAAGATCGCCCGAAGTGCGGAGCGCGAAAGGAAGGGCGCGAGCATCAGATGTATGAAGAGGCACTTGTCGCACACGCCGCACCATTCCTCAAACCGCTTGGTGCTGTCTTGGTGGAACGCGCGATTGCAACTTCGAAAGACGGCGTGGAATTGTGGCTGTCGAGCAAATTGCCGCGCCACCCACAACTCACTTCGATCTCGTAGGAAACTCGCAACACTCAGAACGTCACCGACCCGCTCGCGAACGGCGTTGGCGATGAGATCCTCGGCGACGAGAGACTTGCTCCACTGGTGATTGATGTCGCGGTCGCGCCAGCGCACATTCGGTTCGGAAGAGGAGTGTTCGTTGCTCATGACGACTCCACCGCGTCCACTCGCAAGTGCCGCAAGGACTGCCAACAACGTCACCATCATCGTCACCGGGACGTGGCCATTGAAGAATTCACTGTCGCCCTTTAGAATCTGCGGGTCAATCTCTCGAGTGGCGCGAATGATTGGTAGACCACTCACCGCAGCGGTCCTTTCTAGAGGTTCGAAGCGGCCGCTCGATGGACTCACGATGAAGAGTGATTGTTCGAGCGCTGGCGAGAGTTCAGTGACGCTCACGACCGAGTCGATGCCCCCGCCAAAAGGCGTGAGGACCCGATGTGGATCGATCACGGGTGTGCGTCGTTGCACGCTCGTGCCGCCTTCGATGCGAGTGTCTTCGAGCGAAAGGTCGTTTCGATAGGCGAATTCACCCAGTCCGTCGACCAGGGCCGCCTCGAAAAGAGCTCGACCGTATGCCCCCAGCGGTGTCGTACCGAGATCGATACACGAAGCTGCGCCAGCCTTGTAGTACGAAAGCCCAGCGATCAAATACCAGAGTTCGGCGATTGATTGGGCGGCGGGATGGTCCAATCCATGCACGCCCTCGAACACGACGGATTCGCTGAATACGCGACCATCGAGCTCGTAGTTCGCTTCGAGGGACGTGTCGCCAACCTGCAGACCGAGATAGCGAAACATCGTGGCACGCTGTTTCACGAGTGGCGCTCGCCCATCAAGGGTCATGTTACGACGACCTCTTCGCTACGAGCGCGAAGCGTCCACACGGTCGAAATGCTCGGTCGCTGAAGAAGGTAACGCCGCTATCGGTGCTTGCGGCGGCGATCGCGACGTTGGCGTCGTTGAGTCCCAGCGCGAGCAGTTGGTGCGCCGCGACTCCTCGTAAGTCCAGGAATGAGCGATCACCGCTGCCGTTGATGATGGCGTTGGGGACGTGACGAAAAAGGTCAGCCACTTCGGGACCGACTTCGTAGTGGTCGCGAGAGATGGAGGGTCCGAGGAGTGCGTGAATGTTTCTGGACCCTGTGAACTTCCCTACGGCGTTCGAGATGACGCTACTTCGTAGTCCTCGCCATCCGGCGTGCACGACTGCGACGTGGTGGTCGTCGGCGAGAAGAATGGGCACGCAATCGGCGACCAGTATCGCAAGGGCCACGTGGGGTGTAGAACAAAACAAGGCGTCGGCGTCGACGTCATCGTTACCGTTTGACGTCGACGCATCGAACACGCGATCACCATGCACTTGGTTCACGAAGAGCAGGCTGTCGATGGTCGCGCCGATTGCGCCCGCGACCCGTTGCCGGTTCTCGAGAACGTCGTGTTCATCATCTCCAACGTGTAACGCCAGATTGAGCGAGGCGTACGGCCCCTCACTGACGCCACCGCTTCGATCCGTGAAGAATGCGTCAACGCCAAGTGGCGCGAAGCTCGGCACCGCGTGTACGCGCACAGCACCTCGTTGTTGCACGTCGAGAGTCAGTTCGACTGGCACGTTGAGCAGATTCCATTCAGTTCGAGCACGTGACGTAAGTCGCCAAATCCATATTTCTCGCCAATGTCGTGCGCCCAGGATTCGAGTTCGGGCGCATCGACTTCGACCGCTGTCCCGCACGACCTGCAGGCCAGGTGGTGATGATGCACGTCGACGACGCATCGGCGATACAGCGCTTCACCCCGGTCCGTCATCACCACGTCCACCTCGCCGCCTTCAGTGAGCTTCTTCAACTGCGTGTAGACCGTGGCGAGCGAGATTTGACCACCGTCCTTGACGATGAGAGCGTGAAGGTCCTGGGCGCTCACGAAGCCTTGGACTCCGCTCAGGACGCCGATCACCTCGCGTCGTTGCGCCGTATTTCGAGTCGAAGTCACGGGCAAAGCCTAGCGGGAGGGCCTTGCTTTCTAGAATGATTCTAAGTAAGTTAGTTGGAATGGTTCCAAAAAAGAGGCTCCTCGAGGATCGGCTTCGAAACGTTGTGATGACGATGGTGGCGGCGTCGAGTGTCGCGCTGACGCTGGTCGCCGCACCCGTTTCGGGTGCCAGCCGGTCAACGGTGATCCATGCGGTGGGGGCAGAGAACGAGTACGCGAACGTCATTTCCCAGATCGGCGGTCGTTACGTCGAGGTCCAAGCGGTGATGAGTAATCCCAACACCGATCCGCACACTTTCGAAGCGAGCACCAGCGTCGCTCAGGAAATTGCGAGTGCGAAACTCATCGTGCAAAACGGTGTGGGGTACGACGCCTTCATGAATCAGTTGGAGTCGGCCTCGCCGAGTTCTTCACGCAAGGTCCTGAGCGTCCAGTCACTGCTCGGGCTTTCGAACAACACGAAAAATCCACACCTCTGGTACAAACCCACCACCATGCCGCTCGTCGCGCGCGCCATCGAGAAAGACCTGTCGAGCTTGGACCCGATCCACGCGTTGTACTTCGAGGCACGACTCACGTCGTTGCTCACGTCGCTCAAGAAACTCGACGCGGACATTTTGTCGTTTCGCTCGTCGCGCGCGGGCGTGAAGGTCGCCACCACGGAACCCGTGGCGGATTATCTACTGCAGGCTCTGGGACTCGACAATGAGACGCCGTTTCCGTTTCAAGCGGACGTCATGAACGGCGTCGACCCGAGCCCCGAGGACATCTCGTTTCAACAACACCTGTTCACGTCGCACCTGGTCAAGGTGTTTTGTTACAACGCGCAAGTAAGCAGTCCGGTGACCCTGTCGCTGCGCGATCTCGCAATGACGTCGCATGTACCCGTCGTCGCGGTCTACGAGACGATGCCGACGCCTCACTTTGATTATCAAACGTGGATGATCGCCGAGATCAATGCCATCGGAGAGGCGATTGAGCATCACACGTCGACAACGTCACTGTGATGAGAAGGTAGGACGCATGGTCGGTATTGATCTGCTCAAGGTAGAGGGATTGGACGTCTCGATTGCGGGGCGGATGATTCTGCGTGACGTTAATTTTCGCATCGACCATGGTGAGTTCACTGGCTTAATCGGATCGAACGGCGCCGGAAAGACCACGTTGTTGCGGGTCATCCTCGGGGTGCAAGAGGCGACTCGCGGTCGAGTCAGCGTGCACGGTCAAACACTGACGCGATCGAATAGTTCGGTGGGCTACGTGCCACAGAAGGTGTTGTTCGAACCGGATTTGCCCGTGAGGGTTCGCGACTTCGTGGCCTTGGGACTTGATGGCGGCACGTTCGGTGTCGCGCGGCGCAGCCGACACAGTTTCGAGCTCGTCGACGAGATGCTCGAAGCGGTCGAAGCGTCCAAGCTTTCCAACCGACGAATTGGTTCACTCTCGGGGGGCGAGCAACAACGAGTCCTAGTCGCACACGCGCTCGTGCGAAAACCCGAACTTCTCTTGCTCGACGAGCCGTTGGCGAGCCTTGATCCGGGCAGTGCGCAAGAAATCATCCAACTCCTGCATACGGTTGTCGTCAAACAACAAGTAGCGGTTCTTATGTCCGCGCACGAGATGAATCCTCTGTTGCCCGTCATGGACCGTGTCGTCTACGTCGCGAACGGTCGCGTAGCGAGCGGCACGACTGAAGAGGTGGTTCGCAGCGACGTGTTGAGCGAGTTGTACGGGCACCACGTAGACGTCGTACGGGTGCACGGTCGAGTCCTCGTCGTCGCCGGCGAGGGCGATCACACGAAGTCGACGCTGGCTGACCATCCCGCCGTCATCGTCGAATAGTCGTGCACTTCATCTTTGAGCCAGGTTTTTTTTCAAACACGACGGTTCGCACCGCCCTCGTGCTTGGTCTGTTGGTGTCGGTCGTTTCCGCGGCGATCGGCGTCTTCACGGTCGTGCGGGGTCAGTCATTCGCTGGACACGCACTGACTGACGTGGCGACCGCTGGCGGAGCGGGAGCATCCCTCGCCGTTATCTCCCCCCTCATCGGGTTCATCGGCGGTGGCGTTTTGGGCGCGGGCGCCATGGACGCCATTGGCGTGCAGCGCGTCAAGGGGCGCGACATCGCGACCGGTGTCGTGCTCGGCGCAGCGACCGGTCTCTCGGCGCTGTTTTTGTACCTCGTCACGCTGCAAACCTCAACGACTGGCTCGACCCAGACCATTCTCTTCGGTTCGGTGTTCACCGTCGAGCCTTCCACGTTGCCCGACGCGCTGTGGTTGACCGCGCTGGTCCTCGCGACGCTGTTCATTATTCGACGCCCCCTCATGATGAGTTCGATAAGCCCTGAGCTCGCCCAGTCACGCGGCGTGCGACTCCGGTTGGTGGGCTTGACGTTCATGGTGATGTTGGCGGTTGCCGTCGGGCTGTCGGCGATCGTCATTGGCTCGATTCTTTCGACGGCGTTGCTGATCGGACCCCCGGCGAGTGCGCTCAAGTTTTCGAACCGTTTCTCGACCGCTGTCGTGTTCGCGTCAGTGCTCGGCACACTCGCGACGTGGCTCGGCATCATTCTCGCCTACGACAGTTACTACTGGTCCGCGTCGCATCGAGGACTGCCGGTGAGTTTCTTCGTCGTCTCTCTCGTCGTGGCACAGTTCGTCGTCGCGAACGTACTCGCGCAGCGACGACGTGTGCGCGTCGTACACGCGACTGAACACCACGCGACTCCTGAACAAGTCGGTTGGATCTAGTGTTCTCGAGTTTCATGACCAATGCCTGGATTAGCGGCACGGTGATCGCGACGCTCGTGGGTGTCGTAGGTTTTTTCGTCGTCATGCGCGCGTCGTCCTTCGCCGCCCACGCGATACCCAATGGTGCGTTCGCCGGCGCGGCGGGCGCCAATTTGGTCGGGATCAATCCATTGTTCGGACTCGTGATCTTCGCGCTCGGTGCAGCGTTGGGTATTGGCTATTCCAGTAGGCGCACGAGGAGTGACGTGGCGACCGCGCTCGCGCTCGTCATGATGTTGGCCCTGGGGGCGGCATTCCTCGCGACCAGTAACGAATACGAACCGGCAATCAACGCGTTGCTCTTCGGTGAGATCCTCGGCGTCAGCTCGAGTGAGATCGTGCCGGTCATGGTGCTGGCGGTCGTCTGCGCGCTGGGTCTGGCCGTTTTGTATCGCCCGCTCTTGATGAGTTCGATCTCCTCGGAGCTCGCGGTGGCCCAGGGTGTGAACGTCGCGCTCATCGACGTACTGTTCTTGGTCGTGCTCGCCCTCTCCTCGGCGCTCGCGGTACCGGTCGTGGGGGCGCTATTGACGTTCTCGCTCACGATTGGCCCCCCGGCGGCGGCGCGACTCCTCACGAACCGTCCTCACCGAGCCCTCGCGTGTTCGATGCTTCTGTCACTGCTCACGCTGTGGGCGGCGATTGCGAGTTCGTACTGGTCGAACCTTCCCATCGGGTTCTTCGTCGGAACCTTCAGTGCACTTGTCTATCTCCTCGCACGTACCTGGGACACGACGCGTAATCGACGCCTCGCGCGCACCGTTGCCTAACCTGAGGGCGTGAACCTCGAAGGGACGCTTCTCGCGCAATCGCACTTTCCCGCGGCGCCCGCGAGCGTCGACGTGGCCGTGTCGGGTGGACCGGACTCCCTCGGGCTCTTGCTGTTGGCCGTGCGCGCAGGACTTCTTGTGCACGTGCACCACGTGGACCATCACGTTCGTCCAACCAGCACCGATGAATCGCGTCACGTCCGAGCAATCTGTGAACGGCTGGGCGTGCCGATCACCTGTCATGACGTGCACGTCGCGCCGGGAGGGAACTTCGAGTCGCGAGCGAGAAGCGCTCGTCGTAGCGTGTTGCCCGACGGTGCGCTGACGGGCCACACCATGGATGACCTCGCCGAGACGGTGCTGCTCAACATGATGCGTGGCGCCGGCGTGGACGGGCTCTCGCCTATGGTCGCCGACCCGAGCAAACCACTTCGCGACGTGCGCCGCAGCGACCTGCATTATTACGTCGCACAGTCCGTGTTCGTGCCGATCTACGACGAGTCCAACGAGGACCCGGCATTTCTTCGAAATCGCGTTCGCCACGAGTTATTGCCCGTGATGTGTGACATCGCCGGGCGCGACATCGTCCCATTGCTCGCGCGCCAAGCGTCAGTCATCTACGAGGATCGGCGTTGGCTCGAACGCGCGAGCCTTCCTGACCTCGGCCTGGAGATCGACGACGTCGACTGTCGGGACCTTCGCGACTGGGAACCGGCGCGTCTACGACGCTGGCTGCGGGCGCGCCTCAGTCATCACGACGCCGACGGCACGCACCCGCCTTCTTCCGACGAAGTCGACCGAGCCATGACCGTGATCCGAGGCGACGTGGTCGCGACCGAACTCGCCGGTGGTGCACGTCTCTCGCGGAGCGGACAACGGCTCACACTCGACTAGTCACTCCACTACTGTCGAAGTATGAGTCAACATTCGCCCCAAGACTTCACCGCACATTGGGCGCAAGACGAACTCGGTGACGTCGTGGTCTCGGCGAAGGAAGTGCACGATCGCGTCTGCGAACTCGGCGAGCAGATAACGCAGGATTACGCCGAACGCCCGCTGCTGCTGGTGTGCGTCCTCAAGGGAGCCGTCAACTTCATGGCCGATCTGATGCGAGCGATCGAATTACCAGTAGAAGTCGACTTCATGGCGGTGTCGTCGTATGGCGCAGCGACCAAGACGAGCGGCGTGGTGCGGATCGTGAAGGACCTCGACGTCGATCTCGAAGGTCGTGACGTGCTGATTGTCGAAGACGTCGTCGATTCAGGACTCACTCTCAATTACCTGCGCCAGTATCTCGGAGCTCGTAGCCCGAAAAGTCTTGAGGTTTGCGCCCTTCTATTGAAGGAAGGCGAGCAGCGCGTCGAACAATCATTGAAGTACGTCGGATTCAGTATCCCCTCAACCTTCGTGGTTGGCTACGGACTTGACGTCAATGAGCGCTATCGCAACCTCGACGGGATCTATACCTTTGTCGGGAAAGCCTAAGTCGTGGTCGACCGCGATCGCGTCCAAGTCCTCATTCGTGAACTTCTTGATGCGATTGGTGAGGATCCAACGCGCGAAGGTCTGCGTGAGACGCCTCGCAGAGTCGCGGACATGTACGTCGAGTTGTTCGAAGGCATAGAGGCGGATCCGGGTGAGCACCTACGCACCGTTTTTGAAGCGGGTCACGACGAGATGGTCATGGTCAGAGATATTCCGTTCACGTCGCTCTGCGAACATCATCTCGTGCCCTTCACTGGACTCGCGCACTTGGCGTACCTGCCGGGTGTCGAAGGGAAGATCACGGGACTCTCGAAGATGGCGCGCCTCGTCGAAGGATTCGCTCGTCGCTTGCAGGTCCAAGAACGCATGACCACCGAGATCGTCGAAGCGATGGAGCGCGAACTCAACCCCAAGGGATCGATTGTCGTCATCGAGGCGGAGCATTTTTGTATGTCCATGCGGGGCGTCAAGAAGTCCGGCACGACGACTGTCACCTCGGCGGTGCGCGGCGTGTTCCGCGACGACGCTTCCTACCGCGCCGAGGCACTCCAGTACATCCATCAGCGAAGGTCCACGTGGCGCTGAGCCCACTCGTCATGGGCATCGTGAATGTGACGCCCGACTCCTTCTATCCCGCTGCTCGAACGCACGCACACGGCGCCGCGATCGCCCGGGGGCGCGCGCTGTTCGATCAAGGTTGCGACGTCATTGACGTGGGTGGTGAATCGACGCGTCCGGGAGCAGAACACGTCGACGTGACCGAGGAGTTAGCGCGCGTCGTGGCCGTCGTCGAGGCGCTCAGTCCCTACGGGCCCGTGTCCATCGATACAACGAAACGCGACGTCGCGATTGCCGCGGTGGATGCGGGAGCGATGATCATCAATGACGTCTCGTCGAGTTTGCTCGAGGTCGCGCGTCAACTCGGTGTTGGTTACGTTGCCATGCACGCGAAGGGTGACTCCAAGACCATGCAAGTGAACCCGACTTATGACGACGTCGTCTCGGAAGTCGCGACGTTCTTGGAGGACATGGCGCGCAAGGCTCAAGCAATGGGCGTCTCGCCGTGTTGGATCGACCCGGGCATTGGTTTCGGTAAGACCATCGAGCACAATCTCGCCCTGCTCGCGCACACTGATCGTTTCGTCGAGATTGGCGCGCGCTACGGCGTGGGCGTGCTCGTCGGCACCAGTCGCAAGCGTTTCCTGGGGCATTTGGGCAATGACGTGTTGAGTGTCGACGAACGACTCGAAGGGTCAATGGCAACCGCCGCGTGGTCCATGCTCGAAGGTGTGAGTATGGTTCGAGTCCACGACGCTGTTGAGGCGCTCTTGTTGCGCGAGCTGATGGTACGCCCACTTGAAGAGGTGCACGCGTGAGAGGAAAATGGGCCGCTGGTATCGAGCCGCGCAGTTTCACCTGGGTCTACAAGGGGATACTCGCCGTGTCCGAACGACCGGGTGGTTCGACGACGGTGCATCGTAAGGTGCGTCGCGACGAAGAGTTGCTGTGGCTCAAGCATCAGGGTTTTGGTCGGGTGATCTCGATCCTGCCCGAGATGCAGCCACTCAGCGCCTATTTCGAACACGGTCTCACGGCGAGTCATTACGCGCTGCGCGGCGGTCCCCAGCAGCGTGACGTACTCGAAGCCTGCTACCAGGACCTCGCAAATTCGATGGAGACCAAGACGACAGTCCTTCTGCATAGCGACGAAGTCTCTGACCGTCTTCTCGGCGTGATCGCTGGATACCTCGTCTGGTCCAAGCGCGCCCCAACGGTGCCGACCGCGGTCGCCCTCGTCGAGCGTCTCTTTAAACGCTCCATTGGTCCTGATGGACGAACGGTGTTGTTCGACCTACCCGACGCGTCGTGAAGGACGTCATTGAACTGCGGATGTTGCGCGTCGACGCTATCGTCGGCGTGCTCGACAAGGAACGCCAGCGCGCTCAACCCCTCTCCTTCGACATCGACATCCATCGGCCCTTCGCGAAGGCGACGAAGAATGACGACGTGCACAAGACCACGAACTATGCCGACGTGTTGACGCTCACCTCGCGCATCGCACTTGAGGGTCGATTCTTGCTGCTCGAAACGCTCGCCACGCGAGTCGCGAACGCAATACTCGACTTCGATAACGAGATCACTTCGGTCAGTGTGGGCGTTCGAAAACTCCAGCCACCAGTACCAGAGGACGTGGCGACCGTGGGAGTTCGCTGCACACGGCGACGATGAATCGCCGCTTGGCGTACTTGTCGCTCGGCTCGAACGTGGGCGACCGCGCCGCTCATCTGCGCGCGGGCGTTGAGATCGTGGCGGGCGCCGACGCCTACAGGACGTCGAAGGTCTACGAGAGCGAACCGGTGGGTGGCGTGA
>PLRK01000088.1 GCA_003163875.1 Acidimicrobiaceae bacterium
CTGCGCGAACGCGGTATCGAGTCGGTGCTGGTGCCCAACTCCTTTGACTGCGATCCACCGTTGGGGAATCGCGACGTGACGCGCGCCGCGCTGGGTCTTGATGACGAGATACTCGTACTCATGCCCACGCGCGCGCTGGCGCGAAAGAACGTCGCCGGGGCGCTCGAACTTTGCGAGCGACTCGACGCGCGACTNNTACGCCGCGTGCGACCTCGTGGTGATGCCCTCGACGTGGGAAGGATTCGGGAACCCGGTCCTCGAATCCGTTACGCACCGACGCCCCCTGGCGCTGCACGTCTATCCCGTGGCGCGCGAACTCATCGCGCGGGGTTTCGAGTTCTTCGAACTCGACGAAGTGTCAAAAATAAGAGGATTCATCGACGCACCCGACGCCACTCTGTTAGAGAGGAACCTTGTCGTGGCGCGTCGATACTTCAATCTCGCCGACTTGGCGCCCGCCCTGTCGAAATTGCTTTCCGACATGGGTGTCGAGCCCCATTAGTGTCGTGACGTGGTGATCACCGACGACCGGCCCCAGCATGGTGAACGACGCGAACTCCTCTTGGGCGTCGCGAGGAAGATCTTCGCGGAGCGAGGTTTCCAGTCCACGACGATGGACGACATCGCCAAGGAGGCTGGTTTCACCAAGCCCATCCTCTATCAGTACTTCGAATCCAAGACCGACCTGTATCACGAGATCGTCACCCAGACGGCCCAGACGCTGATCGACAAACTGGCGAGTGCGGTATCCATCGCCGATACGCCGCGCGCGAAGATCGAAGTCGCCTTCCAGGTCTATTTCGAAATGGTGGTCAGCGAAACCGACGCGTTTCGCATTCTGTTCATCCACTCGCACGAGGGCGAAACGGCTGGGGACCTTCGTAACGTCGAACTCACGCTCGTCTCGTTCGTCGAGCCGTTCATCGACATCTCGATCTCCAGGGAACACCGGCGTCAATTGGCCGCTGGCGTCGTAGGCATCGCCGAGGGCGCTGCGGTCGTGTGGCTGATCCAGCAAGAGGCGAAGGGATGGCCGCCGGTTGAACCTGGCGAAGAGGCACGACTCGCCGCGCGCATTGCAACGCTCGCGTGGGGTGGACTCCGCGCGATTCAGCGCGACTAATCGCTGCCTAGTACGACCGCGAAGGCCTGGGCGAGTTCCCAAAGTTCGCGCGCGCACGCGATGTACGTTGCGTCGTCGCCACCCGCCGGATCGCGCACGTCGAAGTGTGGATCGGGTTCGAGTGACGAGACCTCCTCGAGTGCGGCGTCGAAGGATTCGTCAAGCGGAGCATCGCGCACGAATTGATGCAGTGACACCGCCTTGTGCGCATGAAGTGGAAAGTGTCGTCGCACGTAGTTGACGTGGTCCGCTTCGCTCGCGAGCACGATGTGCGCCCACGCGACATCGTCGCCGTCGATCTGGTGGCTTCGGTGCGCGCCATAGTGATGGTCGCCTAGCTCGTCGAGCGATTGCAGTGCTCGAAGGGTGCGCGGACTTATTGACGAACCCTCGATCACGAGGGTGCCCGCACTGCGCAGTTGCCACTGCTCCCCATTCGCGTCCGCGATCGTCTGGAGCATGAAGGCGAGCATCACCGAGCGCGCGACGTTGCCGGTGCAAAGGGTGAGGATGTTGCGCGATATCGACACGCACCACTCTCGCAGATGAGACCGCGTAGGAACGGCTGGGCACCATCGCGGTTCCCGGCGCCCTCGGCGTTGCGCTCTCGAAAGCCATCCTCGCCAGCATCGTGAATCAGGCGGAACTTGAGAGAGGAATCGCTGAGCACTTACGCCGTCGTCAGAGACGATACGGGCCCAAATTTCAGTGCCTCCGTGCCAGATCTACCGGGCTGTGTTGCTGCGGGTATCAGTATTGAAGAAGTAGCCGCGAACATTCACGACGCGATTGCGCTGCACATTGAGTTGATGAACGAACAAGGCGAGGACGTGCCTGTTCCGTCGTCACGGTTTGTTCTCGTCGACGTCGCTTCATACAGTATCCACTGCTCGGATCGAGAATCACACTATTTAGATTCCTTCGTACAACGTAAAACCAAGCGACTCAGGCCGTTCATCGTCGACACGAGTGATTATCTGCTTCATGTCACCATACTTACGCAAGTGGCACTGTAGGATGACGCCCCACGGCGTCTCGACGATACTCCGTGCATCGAAGTAATGATTGCTCTCGAATCACTTGATGTGCACTCCCGAGATCGCGCGTGAGATGATCAATCGTTGGATCTCGCTCGTGCCCTCAAAGATCGTGTAGATCTTCGAGTCGCGGTGCCACCGCTCGACGGGATACTCTCGCACGTAGCCGTAACCCCCGAGGATTTGGATTGCCTCTTCGGTGACGTGCACCGCGGTTTCCCCGGCGAAGAGCTTAGACATCGAACCCTCGCCATTGAGAAACGGGGTTCTCGTTGCGGCCATCCACGACGCGCGCCACACGAGTAAGCGCGCCGCGTCGATACGGGTCTTCATGTCGGCGAGTTTGAAGGCGATGCCCTGGTTCTCGATGATCGCGCGACCGAACTGCCTGCGCTCCTTCGCGTACTCCAACGAGTACTCGTACGCCGCTCGCGCGATGCCAAGCGCCTGGGCACCCACGGCAGGACGCGTTGCTTCGAAGGTCGCCATCGCCGCTTGACTCGAGGCCTTCTTGCCTTCGCGCACGCGCGCCAGTTTCTCGTCGAGCTTGTCCTTACCTCCGAGCAGGCAACTTCCCGGGATGCGACAATCCTCGAGCACCACCTCGGCGGTGTGCGACGCGCGGATGCCCATCTTGGAGAACTTCTGGCCCTGGCGAATTCCCTTGGTACCTTCGGGCACGATGAAGGACGCCTGACCGCGACTACCGAGCGCGGGGTCGACGGACGCAACGATGACGTGCACGTGCGCGATACCGCCGTTACTGATCCAGGTCTTGGTACCGTTGAGCACCCATTCGTCGGTCGCTTCGTCGTAGATCGCGCGCGTGCGCAGCGACGAGACGTCGCTGCCGGCGTCGGGCTCCGACACCCCAAAGGCCGCGAGCTTGATGTCGTCCGGTGTCCCGAAGCACTTGGGCACCCACTCCATCTGTTGTTCGGGCGTGCCGTTCGCCATGATCGCCGCGACCCCCAGGGTCGTGCCCATGAGCGACATGCACAGCCCCGCGTCACCCCAGGCGAGCTCTTCGAGCGCGATCATCATCGACAAACCCGTCTTGTCCGAGACCGCGTTCGCGAGGAAATCCACGCCGTAGATACCGAGTCGCGCCGCCTCTTCGATGATGGGCCAGGGCGTCTCTTCGCGCTCGTCCCACTCGTGCGCCGCCGGGCGCATCACGTTGAGCGCAAAGCCGTGCACCCATTCCTGCAACGTCTTTTGATCGTCGTTGAGTGCCATTGAGAAATCAGTCATTACCCCACCTTGAAGATTCGTGTTGGTTACCGCCAAGTAACCAGCCACCACCATAGAGGCAATTGACGACACAAAACACAACCGCCGCCCGAAGGCGGCGGTTGGTCACTGCAAAATTGTTTGGTTAATTCAGAACGACGCGCTTCGCGAGTGGACCACGATCGCCGGGTTCGATGTCGAACTCNNACAAAGACGTCGGGCTGGCCATCAACAGCGATGAATCCCCAGCCCTTCTCGTCGTTGAACCACTTGACGGTTCCTACAGCCACTGTGGGCCTCCTTGTTTCTTTGGAATCGACTTTCGCCGGTTCCGGAGGGAACCACAACGGCAACCTCAAGTCACCACGCTACATGGTAATTGGGCGGCCTCCAAATAGTTTTTAGGGCCGACGAATGAGGGTCCCGGTGACCGAATCCTCCACCACCCAACCTCGTTGCTCGAGTTCGTCGCGCAGTCGGTCCGCCTCGGCCCAGTTCTTGGTCGCGCGGGCCTGGTCCCGGGCGAGCACCAATTCCTCACTCTCGCCGTCGACGTGGTCGTTGCTGGCGCGCAGCGCCAAGCCCAGCGCGCCAAAGAGGATCGTGACCGCCTGGGCGAGCGCCCGGGAGTGCTCGATTTCTCCCCGGTCCGCTGTCGCGTTCGCCGCTGACACCGCGTCGAAGAGTTGGGCGACGGCGAGGGGCGTGTTGAGATCCTCGTCGAGGTAGGCGGCGACGCCTTCGTACAGGTCCTTCGCCTCGCCCTCCCAGTCGTACTCACTCGCGCGCACGAAAGTGGCACCCCCGAGCGAGGGCACGTCGAAACGACGCGCCAGGGCGTCGAGTCGCTCGAGGGCGCGCTGCGCATCACCAATCGTGTCGGGCGTCACCTCGATGGGCGAACGGTAGTGCGAGCGAAGGACCAGCAGCCGATAGGCACGGGCGTCGACGCGGCTCAGCATGTCGGTGAGCGAGGTGAAGTTTCCGAGCGACTTACTCATCTTCTCGCCCCCCACCATCACCCAACCGCTGTGACTCCAGTGACGCGCGAAGTCGTGTCCCATCGCGACCGCCTGCGCACGCTCGTTCTCGTGGTGCGGAAACTTGAGGTCGAACCCACCGACATGAAGATCGAAACCGTCCCCGAGTAGACCCAAGGACATCACGACACACTCGGTGTGCCAACCGGGTCGACCGTCACCGAAGGGGGCCTGCCACCTCGGCTCGCCCGGCTTGGCGAACTTCCACAACGCAAAATCGAGCGGCGAGCGTTTCTCGTCGTTGGCTTCGATGCGAGCGCCAGCGCGCAGCGAGGAGAGAGGCTGACCCGCGAGCAGGCCGTAATCGGAGACAGTCGAGACGTCGAAGTAGATGCCGTCACTGATCCGATACGCCACACCCTTGTCGAGCATCGCGGCGATCAATTCGACCATCTCGTCGACGTAACTAGTGGCGTGGGGCACGTCGGTCGGTCGCATCTCACCGAGCAGGTCCATCGCGTCCCACCACTGCTGCTCGAACTGCGCCGCGACGGACTCCTCGGTGCTGTTCTCGCGAAGAGCGCGATTGATGATGTTGTCGTCGATGTCGGTGATGTTGGACACGTAGCGAACCTCGAGGCCCTGGAAGCTGAACCAGCGTCGAGCGATATCCCATACGAGGGTGTAGCGCCCGTGCCCGAGGTGCGGCAAGTCATAGACCGTGGGGCCACAGACGTACATCGAAAGGCGTCCCGACTCGCGCAGTCGCAGTTCTCGGACGTCTCCGTGCACGGAATCAAACAGGCGAATCACTGTTCTAAACTACGCCAACCATGAAAGTCGAACCCGCAGCCGCGCGCGTCCCCGAGAAGCCGACGGTCGACGGCATCGAGGACCGCTGGATCGACACGTGGGAGACCGAGGGGACCTATCGCTTCACGCGTGACGCCTCGCGTGAGCACGTCTTCTCAATCGACACGCCGCCACCAACCGTCTCGGGCGAGCTGCACATGGGTCACATCTTCAGTTACACCCATTGCGACATCATCGCGCGCTTTCAGCGGATGTCGGGCAAGGAGGTGTTCTACCCGATGGGCTGGGACGACAACGGCCTGCCCACGGAACGCCGCGTGCAGAACTACTTCGGGGTGCGGTGCGACCCGAGCCTGCCCTACGACCCCGACTACGTCCCGCCGGCCGAGCCGCCGAAGGATCCGGTCGCCATCTCCCGTCCCAACTTCGTGGCCCTCTGCCACCAGTTGACCCTGGAGGACGAGCAGGTCTTCGAGCACCTGTGGCGCACCCTCGGACTGTCGGTCGACTGGTCCCACACCTACGCCACCATCGGTGAACGGGCCCAGCGCGTGTCCCAGCGCGGCTTCCTGCACCTGGCGGCCCGGGGCCAGGTCGTCCAGCGCACCGCGCCCACGTTGTGGGACGTGGACTTCCGCACCGCGGTCAGCCAGGCGGAGCTCGAGGACCGCGAGCGACCCGGCACCTACCACCGCATCGCTTTCGA
>PLRK01000129.1 GCA_003163875.1 Acidimicrobiaceae bacterium
GTGCGAGCCATCACAATCTCTGCGGGCGTCTCGTAGTGAGGACCCCGAAAACCTGCGTACACACCCTCAGTAATGTCGGGGACCGTGGCTCGCACCAGTGCGCGAAGTCGTTTGCTGTAGAGGTCACTGAGATCGACGAATCGAGGTCCGTAGCCATCGGGTGGTGCCGCACCCTCGAGGGGTGACGTGGCGGTGAGGTTGATGTGGTCGCTGATCATGACAACGGTGCCCGGACCCGTCGAGAGATCGATCCCACCACAGGCGTTGGTCAGGACGACGGTCGTCGCCCCCGCGGCTATGACCGTGCGCACGGGGTGCACGACTTGATCGGCGGAATTGCCTTCGTAGAGGTGCACGCGTCCGGCGACAAGCGCGACATTCTTCTCATTGACGCGAATGCTCAATATCTGGCCACTATGACCTTCAACCGTGGGTGCCACGAATCCGCTCAACGAACTCGAAAGAATCTCACTGCTCGGTGTCCCGAGCGCTGTCGCTCCCTCGCGCCAACCAGAACCGAGCACAATTCCCACGTCGTAGGAACCAACACCGGTCATTTCGCGAAGTTCGTCCGCGGCTCGCTGACTCAGTTCGTAGGGATTCATGTTCATTGTCCGATCGTGTGCCATACGGTAGAGGTCTCGACGAAGGTGCGCAACCGGCGTAATTCGTCATCATCAGCGCCCCTCGGTCGAAAGACCCGCTTGATGGAACCTGCGGCGACCACGTTCAGTTGGTCCGCCTCACCCGACGAAACTCCAGAGATGTCGACGCCGTCGACGTCCTCATGGGCGCACAGTACCGGCGCGAGTTCGCTCGTCACGCCGGTGATCACGTTCAACACGCCTGAAGGAAAATCTGACGTCGCAGTCATCTCACCGAGCAGTACCGCCGGGGTCGGACGGCGTTCACTCGCGAGCGCGACGACAGTATTCCCTGCCGCAATGGGCGCAATGACGGCTTCTACGAAACCTTCGAGCGACGACTCCTGGGACGCCACGACACCGACCACGCCCGAGGGGACCGGCAACGAAAAATTGAAGAAAGGACCAGCGACGGGATTGGCACCACCGAGTACCTGAGCGATCTTGTCCGTCCAACCCGCGTACCAGATCATCTTGTCAATCGTTCGGCTCACGAGACGTTGCGCAGCCTCGCGGTCGAGACCCTCGGCGAGCATCACGTGATCGCGAAGCTCGACGCGTCGCGACTCCGCCATTTCTGCGAGGCGATAGATGACTTGTCCCCGGTTGTATGCCGTTGCGCCCCACCACTTTTGCTGCACGCCGCGCGCTGCGGCTACGGCGTCTCGGACATCCTTACGAGAACCTTGAGCGACGTTGGCGAGAAAGTCCCCCGTGGCGGTCTCGACCTTGTAACTGCGTCCCGACTCCGAACGAGGAAATGCCCCGTTGATCAAGAGCTTGTATGTCTTTCGCACGTCGAGACGATCCTCAGACATCGAGATACGCCTCCAATCCATGTCGACCACCTTCACGTCCGAATCCCGATTCGCGCATTCCCCCAAATGGACTCGTGGGATCGAAGCGGTTATACGTGTTCGCCCAGATGACACCCGCACGAAGTCGCTGCGCGACCCAGAGTGTGCGACTCCCCTTTTCGCTCCACACGCCGCAGGCGAGTCCGTACTTCGTGTTATTCGCTTTCACGACCGCCTCCTCGGGCGTTCGAAACGTGAGGACGGAAAGGACCGGTCCGAAGATTTCCTCTCGCGCGATTCGGTGTGACTGGGCCACGTCCGCGAACACCGTCGGCGCGAACCAGTAACCCTTTTCCGGCAACGCACAATTACTCGTGTAGCGCGTCGCACCTTCGCGTTCGCCGTAGGCCGTCAGTTCCTCGATTCGGGCAAGTTGTGAGGCCGAATTGATGGCGCCAACGTCGGTGTTCTTATCCATCGGGTCACCAACGCGAAGTTGATCGATACGACGAACCAAACGTCGCAACACCTCGTCAGCGATCGACTCTTGGACGAGGAGGCGCGACCCCGCGCAACACACATGGCCCTGATTGAAGAAAATGCCGTCGATGATCCCCTCGATCATCTCGTCGACTGGCGCATCGTCGAAGACAATGTTCGCACCCTTTCCGCCGAGTTCCAGCGTCAAATGCTTGGGTGTCGAAGCGCTGCGCTGTTGAATAAGACGACCAACCTCGGTTGAGCCGGTGAAGGCGATCTTGTCAACACCGGGATGCTCGACGAGCGCGCTGCCGCTTTGTCCGTCACCCGTCACGATGTTGACAACGCCAGGAGGAAGTTCCGCTTGTTGAAGGATCTCGGCTAACGCCAAGGCACTCAACGACGTACTCTCAGCGGGCTTAAGGACGCAGGTGTTCCCGGCGGCGAGCGCGGGGGCAAGTTTCCACGCCGCCATCAAAAGTGGAAAGTTCCAGGGGATAATCTGTCCCGCGACACCGAGTGGTCGAGGATTCAACCCGAAGCCGGCGTAATCGAGCTTGTCCGCCCAACCGGCGTAGTAGAAGAAGTGCGCCGCGGCGAGGGGAATATCCACGTCTCGTGATTCTCGAATTGGCTTACCGTTGTCGAGCGTCTCGAGGACCGCAAGTTCACGGCTGCGTTCTTGGATAAGACGAGCAATGCGAAACAAGTACTTTGCACGTTCGGCGCCACTCGTCTTTGACCACACGTCGTCATAGGCGCGTCGCGCGCTCGTCACAGCCCGATCAATGTCAGCGTCACTCGACTGCGCGACGGTCGCGAGCACTTCTTCGGTCGCGGGATTCAACGTGACGAATTGGTCGTGTGATGAGGGTTCTGTGAATGTGCCGTCGATGAAGAGGCCGTAACTCGATTGAAGACGCACGACGCCGGTCGATTCCGGGGCTGGGTCGTACGTGAAGGCACCGAGCTGTGAGTTCGCAAGACTCTCACTCATCAGTCACCACTGAATTCATCGGGTCGCACGTACGCTCCACGCTGTTGCTTGAGCCGCTGCATCAAAAGATCATTTAACAAAGATGACGCGCCGAATCTGAATTTCTCGGGGGTGAGCCACGTCGACCCAGCCGTCTCATTGACGATAACCAAATACGAAATAGCTTGCTTGGTCGTGCGAATACCGCCAGCGACCTTGACGCCGACGATGTGTCCCGTGGACTCGGCGAAGTCGCGAGCAGCTTCGAGCATGACCAGTGCCGCTTGTGGTGTCGCGTTAACGCCGACCTTTCCTGTCGACGTCTTGATGAAGTCTGCCCCTCCAAGCATCGCGAGCCAACTCGCCCGTCGCACGTTGTCATACGTGACCAGCTCGCCCGTTTCGAGAATCACTTTGAGATGTGCTTCGCCACACGCCGCCTTCACGGCCACGATCTCATCGAACACCTGGCCGAGACGGCCAGACAGGAAGGCACCACGATCAATCACCATGTCCACTTCGTCAGCGCCGGCGTCAACGGCATCGGCCACGTCCATGAGTTTTACCTTGAGCGACGCGCGCCCCGATGGAAAAGCGGTGGCGACCGACGCGACCGCGACGCTTGAAGGGCCAAGGACATATCGCGCGTGCGCGACCAGGTCGGGATAGACGCATACCGCAGCGCAGGACGGCACGGTCAGATCGCTCGGATCAGGTCGAAGTGCCTTGGTGCACAACGACGAGACTCGTCCGGCGGTGTCCGCTCCCTCCAGTGTCGTCAGATCTACCATGGAAATCGCCAAATCTATTGCCGCTTTTTTTGACGACCTCTTGATCGAGCGAGTCGCCAATTTTGCACAACGCCCATCGACCCCCACGGCGTCAACGCCCGACATCCCCGCAAGGAGTGCCTTCAGTTGGGATTCGGAATCAATCATGGGCACTGAGCCGGTCTGTGAGACTCTCACGCCGCGGTCCTCTGGCGTCACGAGTCGAAGCGGTGCGGTGCTCACGCACGCAACGCTAGCAATCATGGACGATTCCCCCAAGTGGGCGACGTCAGAAGAACAACGGGAGATCGCCTGCGTCACGTCTCGACGCGAAGCTTGGCGCGGCGGCATCCTTGGCGCTCAAGATCGCCTCACCAGTAAGCGGCCACGGCACCTTGAGATCGGTGTCGAGCGGCTGAATCTCGAACTCCGCTGACGGATTGAAAGGCGAGGAAATCAGATACGCGAGCGCGGCCTGATCACTCGTCGCGCAGTAGCCGTGCGCGACGTCGCGCGGAACCAACACGGATCGTCCTTCATCCATCCCGAGATGCACCACCTCAACTCGACCGAACGTTGGCGACCCCACTCGAATGTCAACAATCACGTCATCGAGCTCACCGAGGACGCACGTCACCACTTTCGCTTGTCCTTCCGGCGCGAGCGAATAATGTAAGCCTCGCACGACATTACGGCCTGACAATGACACGTTGGCTTGCTCCGCGCGAAAATCAACGCCGGCGTCTTCGAAGTCACGAAGCTTGAACCACTCGCGAAAAAATCCGCGTTCATCGCCGTGCACCGGAGAATCGAGCAAGAACAATCCCGGAATTGAGAGTTCAAGAAGTTTCACGGTGTTTGAATTTTCAGAGGTCGCCACCACGCTTCGTTATCGTGAAACCATTGCACCGTCTCTTTCAGACCTTGATCGAAAGGAACCTGCGGGTGATAACCCAACTCGGTTCGGATCTTCGTCCAGTCAACCGAGTATCTACGATCGTGTCCGAGTCGGTCGGGGACATGCTCGACCATTGACTCATCGCTCGCGCACAATTCCAATAATTGATCGACGATCTCTCGATTGGTGAGCTCGGTGCCCCCGCCGATGTTGTAGATCTCGCCAACGCGACCCTTCTCGAGCACGAGCAAGATCCCACGACAGTGGTCATCTACGTGCAGCCAATCTCGAACATTGAGACCATCGCCGTACAGCGGTACCTTTTGCGAGTCGCTCAGATTCGTCACGAACAGAGGGATAAGTTTCTCGGGGAATTGTCGCGGTCCATAGTTGTTCGAACATCTGGTCACCATCACACCCAAGCCAAAGGTTCGATGGTACGCGAGCGCCGCGAGATCCGAACCAGCCTTGCTCGAAGAATACGGCGAGTTTGGTGCTAGGACGTGATCTTCGCGCCACGAGCCTTCATTAATCGAACCGTAGACCTCATCGGTCGAGACGTGCACGAACCGCTCGACGCCTCCACCGCGCGCGCTTTCGAGAAGTTGTTGGGTGCCGAGCACGTTCGTCTCGTAAAAAACTCGAGGACCACTGATCGAGTTGTCGACGTGGCTCTCTGCGGCGAAGTGAACGACCGCGTGCGCGTCACTGAGTAATTCATCGGTCAGCGTTGCATCGAGAATTGAACCTTTGACAAATTGAACTCTCGAGTCGCGAAGTACGTCGACGAGATTTTCTCGTCGTCCTGAGTACGTCAGTGCGTCGAGAATGATGATGTCGTCATAACCGAGACGTTCTGCGTTCTCTACGAAGAGTTCTGCGAAACGTGATCCAATGAAGCCAGCGGCCCCAGTTATTACCACGCGCATAGAAGTACCTCGGCCTTTAAGAAAGGGTTAGTGGACTTCTATACTAATGGAGTGAAGGGAATCATTCTGGCTGGGGGAAGTGGTACTCGTCTCTATCCCATCACGCGCGCAATCTCCAAGCAGTTGCTCCCGATTTACGACAAGCCAATGATTTACTATCCGCTCAGCACATTGATGTTGACGGGACTTCGCGAAGTTCTTCTCATCACGACGCCACACGATCAAGAATCATTCCGTCGACTTCTCGGTAATGGTGAGCACCTCGGCATGAAGATCTCTTACGTCATACAAGAGCAGCCGAACGGACTTGCCGAAGCGCTCATTCTTGGTGATGACTTCCTCGAGGGCGATAAGTGTGCCCTGATTCTTGGCGACAATCTGTTCTACGGTCCGGGACTCGGGACCCACTTGCAGCAGAATACAAATGTCGACGGCGCTCTCATTTTCGCCTACCAGGTGAGCGATCCCTCTGCCTACGGTGTCGTCGAGTTTGGTATCGATGGTCGGGTGATCTCAATCGAAGAGAAGCCCGCCAAACCCAAGAGCACCTACGCCGTGCCCGGCATCTACTTTTATGATGAAAGGGCGTCGAAACTCGCTCGCGAGCTCACACCGAGTGCTCGCGGTGAACTCGAAATCACCGCACTCAATAATGCGTACTTGGAGATGGGCGAACTCCGCGCTGAGATCCTGTCGCGTGCAACGACGTGGCTCGACACCGGAACGCACGAGTCACTCTATGAAGCGGGCGGACTCATTCGAACACTGCAGAGTCGTACTGGTCTGCGCATAGGTGACGTCGATCAGATCAGTCGCGACCAGGGCTGGATATAGCTTCTGATCCCTACGTCGCCACTTCGCAGATCATCTCGATCTCGACGGCGATATCAAATGGCAGTTCCGCCATTCCCACCGCCGATCGAGCGTGCGCGCCAATGTCGCGACCAAAGACGTCGATGAGGAGATCGGAACATCCATCAATCACCGCGGGAACCGCATTGAATCCGGGCGCCACGTTCACCATGCCGAGCAATTTCACGACCTTGGTCACTTCGTCGAGTGATCCCAGATTTTGACGAACCGTGGCGAGAAGATTGAACCCCACGAGACGTGCGGCATCGTAGGCGGCGGACTCGTCAAGAGTGGCGCCAACTTTACCGAGCACCATGGAGCCATCGGATTGATACGGCCCGTGTCCCGCAAGATATAGCAACGATCCCGTTCGTACACACGAGACGTAGTTCGCGCGCGCTGCCGGCGCCACGGGGAGATCAATGGCCAATTCACGAAGTCGAGCCTCTGCCCCCACGTCCCCTCCTCGACACGTACTCACAACGTAGTAGGCGCGTACGCCTTGAAATGGACCTTTTCCCAATTGCTCGTCAGATGGCTAGCATCGAATGAGGACGTAGTGACGTATTCACACTCCGAAGAAAGGCGCCGAGTCAATGAGCAATTTCGAGGAGTGGGCGAGCGCGACGTTCCGACACGAAGAAATCGATTTTGACGCGACGGACCTTGCGTTGGTGGAGTTGATCTACGGTGGCGCTCTTCATCAATTAGAGATGCTCGATCGCATCGACCTTGACGCCTTCCCGGCGCGCGGCATCGATCTTCGTCATGCGCCAAAAGCCTCATGACACACCCCCAAGACCTCAGTCTTCGCCAGCAGGCCGATGCAATTCGCCACGGCGACATAAGCGCGCGAGAGATGCTCGATGCGACGTTGCTGCGACTCAAGGAACGCGATAACGACATCAACTCGACGCCGGTCGTGTTTGACGAGCTCAGTCAGGCCCAAATCAGTCAGGCGCCCGCGGGGCCCCTCTTCGGCGTACCAATCACCGTGAAGGACATGTACGCACTCCCCTGGCGCGCCGCTCGTAACGGCACGACCTACAATCTGATTCCCGCTTCGGCGTCTGGTGCGTATCGAAATCTTCGTGACGCAGGCGTCATCGTCATCGGCATCGCGAATCAACACGAACTGGGCATTGGCACCACGGGCGTGTACTCCGCGTACGGACCCATGGCAAATCCGTGGAATCCGCTCAATTGTGCGGGAGGCTCATCGGGCGGGAGTGCCGCTGGCGTCGCCGCTCGGATCGTGGGAGGAAGTCTCGCGAGTGACAGTGGTGGATCGACGCGGCTCCCCTCGTCGTTCTGTGGCGTCGTCGGAATAAAACTCACGTACGGCGCGGTCCCCTACGACGGCTACTTCGGTGCCGCGACGACATTCAGCGCACCCGGCATCGTCGCTCGCGACGGCGGGGACGCTCGTCTTCTCACCGCAGCATTACTCCAGCGTCCGCTTCCTCAACAAAGTGGCAGCGGTTTGCGCGTGGGTGTCGTACGCGATCCGTTCTGGAATGACGTCCAACCCGAAGTTCACGAGGCGTGCGAGAACGCCCTCGCCCTCGCGGGTTGGAAGGCCATCGATTTGAAGATCGAGAACCTCGAGCTCGCTGGTGCTGCGTTCCTCGGACGACTCATCGCCGAAGCGGGCATCCCATCGCGCGAGGTGTTGAGCTCGGTGAGTGCACCGACGAGGGCACTGCTCCTTGCTGGTCTTCTCACTTCAGCTCGCTTCGTCCCACGTGCCGACCGTGTGCGCGCGGCAGTGCGTTATTCACTCGCTAGCGCATTTGACAGCGTGGACTTTCTGGCGTGGCCCACCGCCCCAGCGACCGCCCCCAGCTTGGAAGAGCCATGGGTGACACTGCCGTCAGGACGCGTGCCCGTCGACGTTCCCAATGTTCGACAAGCCTCGCTCGCCAACCTCACGGGCATACCTGGCGTGTCAATTCCGGTTGGCTTGGACGCCTCACAGATGCCCATTGGTTTGCAGTTACTCGGTCCCTGGGGCAGTGAAGCCCGTCTTCTCGACGCGGTCGAGCACATGGAACGTGCGAGTGATCGTCGTTTCGTGAACCTGACGCCACCGCTTGCGCGATAGACACACTGGCGTCATGCAATAACCAACGAGTAACCAAAACGGCTTCGGCACCTCGATAAAGTGTCGTAAGCATTTCGCAGAGGAGCTACTCATGTCAACCATTACTGTCGATTCACCACGTCGCGTTCTCGCGGACCTCCTACCAAGGACGTTGATCGCGGACACGTTGCTGGTCGTGGGAGCGGCCGCACTGGTCGGCGTGCTCGCGCAGATCTCGATCCACCTCTCCTTCACTCCCGTGCCAATCACCGGCCAAACCCTTGGCGTCCTGCTCGCCGGTTCGGCGCTCGGCTGGCGCCGAGCCGGACTCTCCATGGCGCTCTACGTGCTCGCCGGTCTCGCGGGCGTGCCGTGGTTCGCGAGTCACGCCAGTGGGTACGCGGCCGTGACCTTCGGCTATCTGCTTGGCTTCATCGCGACCGGTGCGTTGATGGGTTGGATCGCGTCACGCGGCGGTGACCGCACGATCG
The DNA here is from genome assembly GCA_003163875.1 of Acidimicrobiaceae bacterium. Taxonomy (GTDB): domain Bacteria; phylum Actinomycetota; class Acidimicrobiia; order Acidimicrobiales; family RAAP-2; genus RAAP-2. The sequence goes on from PLRK01000129.1 coordinate 8,921, forward strand.
TGCGCGCCGCCATCACGATGCTCATTGGCGAGATCGTTATCTACGTGATCGCCGTACCATGGCTCGCGGTGGACTTGCACGTGTCGCTCGCCAAGGCAATCTCGTTGGGCATGTGGCCCTTCGTCGCGGGCGACCTCATCAAAGCCGGCATCGCGGGTATTGCCCTACCGTCGACGTGGAGGCTGGTCGATCGCACGTCGTCGCACTGACGCAGCGAATTCCTGAAACCGAATCAGGTGGGCGTGAATCCGAGGTACGTCGCCACGTCACCTTGTATCAAGCGCTTGTGCTCACCGAGGATCGCGCGGTCGAGCGACGCGTAGGTGCTCGCGACGTCAATCGCGTGTGACACCAGCGCATCCTCGCTCGCGACCGCCTCAACGATGCCGTGAGCGAGCGCATCGGGACCCGAGAAGCGGTGCGCCGTCGTCGCCGCAATGATTGCGCTTTGACGCGACAACCGGTTCGAGAGAATCGTCCAGAGGCGCCGATCGAGCGCCAAGCCGATCTCCGCCTCGTTCATGCACCAATAGCCGCGGTCTTCACGCATGACCCGGTAGTCAAAGGAGCACGAAAGCAGCGCTCCCGCAGCGAACGTATGACCGTTCAGCGCGGCGACCGTGTAGGCGGGAAAGAGCAGAAGCCGTCCAATGGTTCGGTTGAGATCGTCCAGCGTGGCGACGAACTCGGCGGGATTGGCCCCGAATCGTTCGAGGTCGAGCCCGTTGCTGAAGAATTTTCCCTGACCAGTGAGTACGAGCGCTAAAGGTCCGTCCATCGCCTCGAGTTCATCGAGCACTTCGTTGAGCCGCTGCAGAGAATCGAGGTTGACCCGGTTCTCGCCTTCATTCCAGGTGACGAGTCCGACAGGTCCCACGTACTGCAAAGAGATATCCATAGTGCGAGCATAGATTCGTGGCTTCGGCGCCACTAGTAAGTTGGCGACATGAGCGAGACCACGTTGACGCCAGAGCCCGACGTATCTGCGGAGCACCCGCTTTCGGAACACTGGGTGTGGGTCGGACCACATCGCCCTCCGTGTCCGCGGGCACTCTTCGAACACATGACCAGTAACTGGGACGTCGCCGAACCGTCGTCTGAAGTGCACCCGGCGGCCGATTTCACGAAGCTTCGGCGCCGCGCGATTGGCGAGCACTTCGAGGGCAAGACCTTGGTGATCCCGACGGGGAACCCGAAGGTTCGCGCGAACGATACCGACTACCGATTTCGCGCCGGAACCGACTTCTTCTATCTGACGGGTTGCGCGGAACCCGACGCCGTGCTCGTCATCGCCCCGAGTCCCACCGGTCCGCGCTCGACGCTCTACGTCCCGCATCGGCGCGACCATCACACCCACGAATTTTTTACCGACGCTCGTTACGGCGAACTCTGGGTCGGCGTACGACGTGGCGTCGAGGAATCGGCGACGTATTTTGACATCGACACAGCTCCTCTGGAGTACCTCGAGAAGGACATCGCGTCGCTGAAGAGCAAGGACGTGCTCACGTTGCGTGGATTTGACGCCGACGTCGACGCACTCGTGAAGGAGAACTCCGACGACGAGGAGCTCGCGGTTGCCCTGAGCGAGCAGCGGCTCGTCAAAGACGACTTCGAGATCGCCCAACTGCAACTCGCGATTCACTACACGGTGAAGGGATTCGAAGACGTCGTTCGTTCGCTTCCGACGGCGGTGGGACGCGGCGAACGGGTCATCGAAGGAATCTTCAATCTTCGTGCCCGCGTCGAGGGAAATGACGTTGGTTACGACACCATCGCCGCGAGTGGATCACACGCAACGACCCTGCATTGGACGCGCAATGACGGCAACGTTCAAGAAGGTGACCTGTTGTTACTTGACGCCGGTGTCGAATGCCACAACCTCTACACCGCCGACGTCACGCGCACCATGCCGATTAACGGTTCGTTCAGCCCCGCGCAACGCCGGATCTACGAGTTAGTGCTGAAAGCCCAAAAGGCGGGAATCGCTGCGGTCAAGCCCGGCGCTTCGTTCATGGCCGCCAACGACGCCGCGATGCAGGTCCTCGCCGAGGGCCTCTACGAACTTGGCATCTTGTCCGAGGAACCACAGACGGCGTTACGCAAGGACCGCCAGTTGTACCGTCGTTACACGCTGCACGGCGTGAGCCACATGCTGGGTATCGACGTGCACGACTGTTCGAACTCGCGAAATGAGGTCTACCTCGGCGAGTTGCACGAAGGTTACGTCTTAACCGTCGAGCCGGGTCTGTACTTCCAGCCCAACGACCTGACCGTGCCCGTCGAGTACCGAGGTATCGGGGTGCGCATAGAAGATGACGTCCTCGTCACCTCGACCGGCGCGAAGAACCTTTCAGAGGCGCTTCCTCGTGAGCCCCAGGCGCTCGAGGACTGGATGACCGAGATTTGGTCACGCGGTACGCCAAACCTCGGGCTCTGATGCTCGCCCTGAACTGATGTAACGGAGGAAAGCACGTATGGCCACGACCAAACCAATGCAGTTAGCCATGGTGGGACTCGGACGGATGGGAGCCAACCTCGTCCAGCGCGTCGTCCGCGACGGGCACCGATGCGTCGTTTTCGACAACAACGCTGACGCGGTGAAGAAACTCGAGGGTGACGCAATCACTGGTGCGAGGTCAATGCAGGACCTCGTCGCCAAACTGAGTACGCCAAGGGCCATTTGGCTCATGTTGCCAGCCGCAATTACCCAAGCGGTCCTCGATGACCTCACGCCGTTGCTCGAACCCGGTGACATCGTCATCGACGGAGGTAATTCCTTCTACCAAGACGACATCACGAGGAGCGCACAACTGGCCACCAAGGGTATCCACTACGTCGACTGTGGGACGAGTGGCGGCATCTGGGGATTGGAGCGCGGCTACAGCTTGATGATCGGTGGCGAGGATGACGTCGTCGAGCACCTCGATCCGATCTTTCACTCCATCGCGCCCGGGGGCGATCCAAGTCCCGGACGAGCAGCGGACCGTGCGTCATTCGGTTACTTACACTGCGGTCCCAGCGGTGCGGGTCACTTCGTCAAGATGGTGCACAACGGCGTCGAGTACGGCATGATGGCGTCCATCGCCGAGGGACTCAGCATCATCAAACACGCCAACGCCGGAAAGAACGCGGTCGTCGCCGACGCGGAGACCTCGCCCATCGCGCATCCGGAGTTCTACTCCTTTGACATCAACGTGGCCGACGTCGCCGAAGTCTGGCGACACGGTTCGGTCGTGAGCTCCTGGCTCGTCGACCTAACCGCCCAAGCGCTCGCCAGTTCACCCGAGTTGGCTGAGTACAGTGGGCGCGTCTCGGACTCGGGCGAAGGTCGCTGGACGGTGCAGGCGGCAATCGAGGAGTCGATCCCCGCGCCGGTGATCAGCGCGGCCCTTTGGCAGCGCTACGAATCGCGCGCCCTGGGCGACTTCACCGGAAAGGTACTCTCCGCCATGCGTGCCGAGTTCGGTGGGCACGTGGAGAAACCCTCCTAAGGTGTCCGCCGCGTTGTCGATCGTCGTCATGGGCGTATCGGGATCGGGAAAGACGACCATTGGCGAAGCGCTCGCTCGTACGCTGCACTTCGAGTTCGTAGACGCCGATTGGCTGCACTCGCATGACAATCGCGAAATCATGGCATCGGGTCAAGCGCTCGACGATGCGCGACGTCTTCCATGGCTCCACGCCGTGGGCGAACAATTGCGCGACGCCCGAGCGCGTGGCGTTGGCCTCGTTTGCGCATGTTCGGCACTCAAGAAGGCGTATCGTGATGTATTTCGCGATTACGTCAGCGACGTGTTCTTCCTCCACCTCGATGGTTCACCGGAATTACTCGAAGAACGTCTCAAGGCCCGTCACCACGAGTTCATGCCCGCGTCACTCCTCGGATCACAACTCGCCACGCTGGAACCACTTGGCGCCGACGAGTCGGGAATACGCGTCGACGTAAGCGCGGCGCCCAGCGACATCATCGAGCGCGCACTGCTCGCTGTCGGGGCCAGCTAGCCGACACGAAGCGGGATGTGACGCGGTCCGCGGACTTGCCCCGGTGCCCACGTGACGCCACTCGACTCATCGAGCTCGAACCTCTGATAGCGCTTCGTGAATTCCTCCAGCGCGATACGAAGTTCCAATCGAGCAAGATTCGATCCAACGCAGCGGTGTATGCCCAACCCGAACGCAGCGTGTCGGTTCACGGCGCGATCGATGATGAACGTATCGGCGTCGTCAAACGCTTCAGGGTCACGATTCGCCGCGGGAAAGCCCAGGAGAATCCAATCGTCCTTCTTCATCGGACAACCATCGAATTCATAGTCCTCACGCACAAGACGAGCCATCGTTACCGGTGCGTAGAAACGAAGGAACTCCTCGACTGCGAGAGGCATCAGGTCGGGTTCATTCACCAAACGAGCGAGGTCATCGGGATGCGTCGCCAAATGCCAGATGGACGAGCCAATCGCCGACCACGTCGTGTCGATACCCGCGACCAAGATGAGTACCATGGATCCTCGTACGTGCTCGGGAGCGAGCTTGCTCCCGTTGACTTCGACGTTCAAGAGGAAACTGGTCAAGTCGTCGCGAGGATTCGCAATGTGGTGCTCAATCTGCTGGGTGAAGTACTCGGCCATGGGTTCGAACATGGGTCCACGGACTTCGGGTTCCAAGTCAATGAGGTCAAGGACGAGGTGCACGAACTCACGAAACTTCTCGTCGTCCTCCGGGGGGAAACCGAGCATGTGGGCAATGACGCCCGGTGGAATGAATTGGGCGTAGTCGCCGCCAGCGTCGATGACGTTGCGACCTCGCTGGGCGTCGAGATGCTTGTTGCACAGCGCGCGAATCTGGGGCTCGAGAGCGTTGATCGGACCCGGTGCGAAGGCGGGCAACAGCAGTCGTCGCGCAATCTGGTGAAATGGCGGATCCGAGGTGATCGGTGGCGCCGGACCAACCGGAGCAGGCGGCGAGTTGGGCGGGAACTTGTTCTTCGTGACCACCACCAAGCGACTAGTGAAATGATCAGTGTCGTTCGCGATCCGTGACACCGCGTCGTGCGTCGTCGGGAACCATCCGCCTCCGTAACGCTCGGTGTGCGCAACGGGACAGCGATCGCGAAGGTCCGCCCAGATGGGATAGGGGTTGTTCACCCATTGGGGATCGGTGTGGTCCCAATCGGTCGCAAAATCGACTACTGGTTCTCCGTCAGGCATGTCTCCCTCTCGGGGCCCTAGGCCCGTGCATCGTCAACGCAAGATTCGAATCGGCAAGTTACGCGGACCGCGGACTTGTCCGGGCGCCCACGTGACGTTCGACGGATCAGCCAACTCGAAACGCGGGTGGCGCGCGATGAACTCCTCGATTGCGACCCGCAACTCCATACGCGCGAGGTTCGACCCAGCGCAGCGATGGATACCGAGACCGAAGGCGACGTGACGATTCTCCACGCGGTCGATAATGAACTTGTCCGCATCCTTGAACACCGCGGGGTCGCGATTCG
>PLRK01000114.1 GCA_003163875.1 Acidimicrobiaceae bacterium
TGCGCATCACGAGCGACGTGATCAGCGAGTTGATGCATGAGCTCTTCCCCGCGCCGGTCGCCCCTGAGATAAGTACGTGCGGCATCTCGCCGAGATTGACGACGACGGTTCTTCCAGCGATATCGCGACCTATTGGAACATCCAGGGGATGCGTCGCGGCGAGAGCTTCCTCCGAAGCGAGCAGGTCACCAAGCGCCACCAACGTGCGTTGTCGATTCGGTACTTCAACGCCAATCGCCGAGCGACCGGGAATTGGCGCGAGGATACGTACGTCGGGCGACGCCATCGCGTAGGCGATGTCCTTGTTGAGTGACGTGACTTGCGAGACCTTGACCCCGGGACCGAGCTCGAGCTCGTATCGTGTGACCGTCGGACCGACGGTGTAACCCACCAACGTCGTCTCGACGCCATGTGCGCGCAACGCTTCGACCAACTGTTCGCCCGCTGCGTCGACCGCGACGCGATCTTGACGTTGCTCCTTGGTGCGCTGCAAGAGCGACAACGAAGGGAGTTCCCAATCACTGACGATCTTGGGCTGGGGCAACGCCTCGGACTCGTCGTCGTATTCGACCGGTTCTGGTTCTACGAAGTCTCCCACGTAGTCGTGGCTGACTTCATCGTGCGCTTCGTCAATCTCCACCGACTCAGGCAGCGGGATTGCTTCGAACGGCGGCGGCGCAGTGTCGATCGTTCGCTCGTCGTCATCTTCTGGTTCTGCGTCGTGGTACGCGTCATTGCTCTTCGGTCGCGCTGTCCACCAACGCGCCATTCGTGCACCGAGAGCGCGCAGTATTCGCACGAGGGCGCCGCCGAGAGCTCGCAGTCCAAATCCCGTTATGACCATCGCCGCCACCAAGAGCACGGCAATCAACACGACGAGAGCTCCTCCGAGTCCAATGGTGCGATACAGACCACCACCCACAATGACGCCCAGTCCGCCCCCCGCGTGCCCCAGCGCACTCGTGCCCGCGTGGAACCCAGGGCGTCCACCCGCTAAGTGACCCAGTCCAGAAATGCCCACGAGGCTGAGTCCAATGCCCCAACCGAAACGCGCGCGGTCCGCCGACACTTTGCCCCATACGAGAGCGACCGCCGTCGCCAAGAGAATGACGGGCAGGAACCACCGCCCTATGCCGATTGCCAACTTGAGCGCGTCAAGCACCACGCGACCCGCGGGACCGAGCGCTTTGAAGTCGGCGAGTAGACAGAACAGCCCCGCGACCGCGAGCACGACGATCCAGATATCCCTCTCGTGACGAGCCCAGAGACTCGGCGCGATATTTTGAGCGTTGCCCTTCACTGGCGCGCGCTTCGCCGATGATCGAGTCGACTTCTTCTGATGCTGAGCAGGACTCACAACCATCAAACTTACCGAACGTGAGTTCGGTTTAGGTGCCAATCCCTTAGGCTTAGGCAGTGCCGCGCGGACCTGACCCTTCGTCGATCGAACTCGCTGCACGACTACACGCCAACGCCGAACTCGCGACGATTCTCACGACGTCACGGCTCAGCCCTTCCATCACTGAAGTCGTCATCCAAGGTGACCTCAACCTCGTCGGACCACCCGGTAGCGACGTGATGATTCGCGTGCTCGACGCCAAAGGAAGGTACGTTCGGCGCCGCTACAGCGTTCGCGGCATCGATGCGTCGGCGGCTTCGTTTGCGCTGTGGATCGTCACCTCGCACGAAGGACCGGGTGCGACGTGGGCATCCACTGCGCAGGCGGGCGACCTTGTCGATGTCGTGGGACCCCGTGGCAAGATCACGCTCGATCCGCTCGCCGACTGGCATCTTTTTGTCGGTGACACCTCCGGACTCGCCGCGTTCTACCGAATGGCCCAGAGCATCGAAGTTCCGGGGCGAGCCATATTTATCGTTGAGGTTGCAAGAATGGACGACGCTCTCACGGCTCCCTTCGACGAGGGCCTAGGCGTCACCGGGATTTTCGTTGATCGCCAGTCACGCCCCCATGACGATTCGTCGGGATTGCTCAGTGGTCTCTCAGCCTTCGCGTTACCACCCGACCTCGGTCACGCCTACGTGTTCGGCGAATTTCACGTCATGAGGGCAATCGCGAGCGCATTGGGCGATCGTGGTCTAGAAGAGCACCAGATCAGCACCAAGGCATTTTGGAGAACTGGACGCCACAACGCCGAGATGGGCGAACCAGAACGCGACGTCTAGAAAATGGCGATCGCGGCGAGCAAGACTGGTTGGCGCCGATATTTCTGACCTAGGAGTCGTCCCGCGGTGCGTTGGGCCACCTTATTGAGTGCTGAAGCGTCGCGCTCGCCGTCGCGCAACGACGAGTCGAGAGCTTCACGGACCTGCGAGGTGACGAGATCGAGCAACTCAGCATCACGTTCACCTTCAAACCAACCTCGTGTCGTCACTCGAAGAGGCTCAACAATGACGCCGCGGTCCTTGTCAATGCCGCCGGTGATGAGTAAAAGACCGTACTCGGCGAGCATCCGTCGCTCCTCGAGTGGTCGTTCGTCCANNTGGACCATGTGGCGATATTCGCCGTGCACCGGAACGAAGTTTCGTGGCCGCACCAGCTGATGAAACGTACGCAGTTCGCCTTGGCGTGCGTGACCCGATGCGTGCACTGGTTCGTTGCCCGAGTGAATCACCTCGGTTCCCGCGCGATGCAGATCGTCAATGACGCGACCGACGGACCATTCATTGCCTGGTATTGGGTGTGAACTAAGGATGACGGTATCGTCGGGTCCGACCTTCAAGAAGCGCGCGTCGCCTCGCGACAACTTNNAAGCGATCGATGTTCTCGACGTCAACGAGGTCCGCGGTGTTCACTTGTAAGAGGTTCAATTTACGCGCGAGCTTCACGTTCGCTTCCATCGAGCGACCCATCAAGACAATCTTCCGCTTCTGTTCGAGCGCGACGTTAATGATCTGCTGGACACGATGAATATGGCTCGCGAAGCACGCCACCACCATTCG
>PLRK01000068.1 GCA_003163875.1 Acidimicrobiaceae bacterium
CACCCAAGGTTCACAGGGTTCGACTGGTGCGCAGGGTTCTACCGGTGGGCAAGGACCTCAGGGTGCGCAAGGCCTCGGTTATGACTCGACAACTTCGTCAACCACAGCGACGATCGGTCTCGGGTCGCAGGTGTTTAGCTCGATTACTGATACTGGTGCCTATCAGGTTGGCATGAGAGTCCGAGTGATTGCATTGAGCAGTCCAAGTAATACCGAGACGGGCCTCATCACAGCCTTGACAACAAATTCTTCCATGACTGTCAATATCGATCAGTACTCTGGAAGTGGCACATTTAGTTCTTGGAGTTTCGCGGTAAATGGCTACACGGGTCTTACCGGCGCCCAAGGTACTCAAGGAGCGACCGGCACCCAAGGTCCTCAGGGTTCTCAGGGCGCTGTTGGTGCGCAAGGTGCGGTGGGTTCGTCAGGAGCTGCTGGAGTTCAGGGTGCTCCGGGTTCGCAGGGCACATCAGGGGCGCAGGGTTCAACTGGCACACAAGGTCCTCAGGGGTACCAGGGTGCCGCCGGGGTACAAGGTACGACGGGTTCCCAAGGGGCACAGGGCTACCAGGGCTTCCAAGGTGCGACTGGGGCGACAGGAGCTACCGGCACAACAGGAGCCCAGGGCGCCCAGGGTTACCAAGGACCTCAGGGTTCGCAAGGGTCACAAGGTGCTCAGGGAACACAGGGCACGTCGAACGGTTATCCGCCGTCGGCGCTCGGCTTCACCGCGTGGGAATTTGACCCAATCGATGCGACAACGACGGTCACGGAGAGCACGAACAGTCCTTCCTTTGAGTCGGTGTACCTAACGGCCGGAACAGTGATCCATAACATTGTCTTCGACGCGTCGGTCGCTGGCAGCGGAACGTCCTATGTCGCGATTTACACGGCGACCAACTATTTACTTTTTGCTGGTGGATTCACTGCCGCCGCTGGTGTTAACTCAATTGGACTTTCGTATACCGTGACGTCTTCTGGACTGTACTGGATTGCCATTCAGACCGGTGCCACGTTGTACGCGGCGGCTCCAGGCGCGATAGTGAACTTCAATTACACGCCTGCGGCGAACACATTGGCGGGTAGCCGTGCCGTCACCGTCACCGGCCAGGCGCTGAACGTCAACATTTCGGGAACGCCGGTTGTTATGTCGAAGATTCCATGGTTCGGCCTCAACTAAGCGCTGAGGGCTGGAAAGAAAAATGCGGGGGACTCAGATTGAGTTGTTTTCGGTGGAAATACTCCGCACGAATGCATTCCTTAAAATTTGAATAGTAGACGCTAGGGTTATTTTGAGTCACTTTAAATAGGGTGGCAAATAGTTGGAAATCGTGAAGTGGATGATTGGAAAGGGAGCGCCCATCGATGAGTAGCTACTCGGGATCGCGAACTAAGAGGAATTGGATAATTGCTGTCATCGTGGTTTTGGTCTTAGCGGGTGGGGGAGTAGCTGCGTATCTGACGCTGCACAAGACCACGACGCTCACGACGACCGCTCTGATGAATGATGGTCTCGAGGCTCAAACTCGAGGAAACAATACCCTGGCCGCAGCTGACTACCTAAAAGTTATTGCGCGCAATCCGTCGAACAAGGGAAACCTGACGACGTACGCGTATTACAACCTCGGGGTCATCAACACCGATGAGAACAACACGGCGGTGGCAATTGGGTACTACAACCAGGCAATACAGAGTGATCCAAAGTATCTGCCCGCGTTGTTCAACCTTGCGGTGGTCGAGACGTCGACGAATCCATCGGGAGCTTTGACCGAATACAACGACATCCTGGCCATTAAACCCACGGATCCAAACACACTCTTTAACGCGGGACTTTTGAATGACCAACTTGGCAACGTTGCGATTGCGAAGGAAGAAGTGAAGGAAGCCATCAAATTAGCGCCCGCTCTCAAGAGCAGGATTCCCAAAACTTTCCCGTCATTGAAGTAGCCAATGGCTCTCATAACGGTCTTTACACCGAGCCACAGTCCAAGATTTCTTGATGACTGCATGGCGTCGTTGTTGCGCCAGACATTTGTCGATTGGGAGTGGATTGTCTTACTCAACGGGCACACCGAATGGACGCCATCACGAAATGACGAACGAGTTCGGGTGGTAAGTGATGATGACGTGCAAGGTGTTGGAGCCGCCAAGCGTAAGGCGTGTTCCCTCGCGACAGGGGAGTACTTGGTCGAACTCGATCACGACGACTTGCTGACCTCGGATGCCTTAATGGAAGTTGCTGCAGCGTTTGAAGCGGACCCTGAGGTTGGATTCGTGTATAGCCATTTCGCTCAAATCAATGAAGACGGTTCACGATGTGAGTCGCGTTTCAACGAAGTCATGGGTTGGCACTATCACGACGTTGAAATTGATGGCGTCTCGTACCTTCAGTGCGATTCGATGGCACCGCTGCCAAGCAATGTCAGTTACATCTGGTTCGCACCAAATCACGTTCGAGCGTTTCGAAAATCCGTGTACGAAGACGTTGGCGGCTACAACGCGGCGCTGACGGTGCTGGACGATCAGGACCTCATCAGCCGTTTGTACCAGGTCACTGAATTTCACCTCATTGATAAGTGCCTCTACCTACAACGGATACACGACACCAATACTCAAAAGCAACCCGAAACGAACGCGTTCATTCAAGGCGAAACAATCAAGATGTACGACGACTCGATAACGCCCAACGCATTGGCGTGGGCGAAGCGACGAGGACTGCTCGCGTTGGACTTGGGTGCCGCACATTCGAAGCCGGCGGGCTTTTTAGGTGTTGACCAATATCCGGGTGAAGGAGTCGATATTGTCTGCGACGTCAGCCAAGGTCTTGATTTGGCGGATCAATCGGTGGGTGTGATTCGAGCCAGCGATTTTCTTGAGCACATCGTCGACAAGGTCAGCTTGTTTAACGAGTTGTATCGCGTGCTGGCTCATGGAGGGCTGTTGATCAGCTTGACCCCTAGTACCGATGGTCGAGGCGCCTACCAGGATCCCACGCACGTCGCTTTTTACAACGAGAACTCCTTCTGGTATTTCACGTCGGTCAACTACGCGAAATTCGTGCCCGACATCGTGTGTCGTTTTCAAGCATCGCGATTGGTCACGTACTTTCCTTCACCGTGGCACGAAGAACATCACATTCCCTACGTTTGTGCCAACCTCGTCGCTGACCACGGGGGAGAAACGATCGCCGGCGAAGCGTTTTCGCCGCGGTCCTGATGGTGGCCCGGTTAGCGTCATCGTCGATTCCGGTTCGCGGGCCGTCCCGTCTCAAAGATTCCCTAATTTACATAACGTACATTATCGGCGTTAGGTGCCGATATCTGTGACTATACTTAGTGCCATGCGTCGGATTCTTTGTGCTGCGGTATTTCTGGCCGCCAGTGTCGGTTTCCTCGCCTTTCCGGCGGGGGCTGACTCGAACACGTCTCCTGGGACCGCGCTCTCCTTCGACTACAGCGACAACGTCAATCCGGCGTCGGCGAGTAACGGATCGTTCAACATCATCGTCGACGTTGTGCCAGCGCACACGGCAGGTGTCGTTCGACTCATCGCCGTAGCACCTGCCGCCGCGAATGACCCGAATCTAGTGTGCTCGTTCCAGACAATCACGTACAGTCAGGTCGAATGCGCGTTTAACTTTACGGCTAGCGGTGTGTGGATTATCCATGCCGAATACGCGACGTCGACTAAAGCGCTCGTGAGTGCGGGTGCGGTCGCGAGTCTTCGCGTTGGGTCCTAATTGCGCCATACCGATACACACCAGTTCCGAGTGATCTGGGGTGATGTGTACCGCGGGCTCGATCAAGAGATCGTGCACGCTTTTGACGTTGACGAGGCACTCGTCATCGCGCACGAACGACGACCTGAATTACCACGTCCTCGTACGGCACTCCTCGTCACGCACTCTGTCGCCTGACCTACACTTCGCCCCATGAATCCACTCTTTGATGTATCGGGAAAAGTCGTGCTCGTCACCGGAGGAAGCCGGGGCATAGGAGAGATGATCGCACGCGGTTTCGTTGACGCTGGCGCTCGTGTCTATATTTCGTCGCGCAAGGCCGAGGTCGGCGACGCGCTGGCGAAGGAACTCAGTGCTGCTGGCGAATGCGTCTCGCTTCCAGCGGATCTGTCCAGCGAAAAAGAGTGCGAACGTCTCGCCCACGAAATTGCGACTCGAGAAGACCATCTCGACGTGTTAGTCAATAACGCGGGTGCCACCTGGGGTGCGCCGATGCACGACTACGACGAAGCTGCGTTCGAGAGAGTCTTCGCGCTCAATGTGAAGGGCGTGTTCCACCTCACAAAATTTCTTCGCCCGCTGCTCGAACACTCGGCGAGCGCCGAACGACCCTCGCGCGTCATCAACATTGGCTCGATTGACGGTCTCCACGTGCCCATTTTGGAGACCTATGCGTACTCGGCGTCCAAAGCCGCCGTTCACCAACTGACGCGACACCTCGCCAAACAGATGGCACCTTTGGTGACGGTCAACGCCATTGCACCCGGGCCCTTCGAATCAAAGATGATGCACGCCACACTCGAAGCGATGGGTGAGGCGATCGCGAACGCTGCCCCTATGAAACGCATCGGTCAGCCTAGTGATATGGCTGGTGCGGCCATATTTTTGGCGTCACCCGCCGCGAGCTACATCACTGGTGCCATACTGCCCGTCGACGGAGGGATCGCGACGCTCGCCTAGCTGGACTTTGGTGCTGAACCCAACGTGACGTGAATCGTCAAGTGCGTCGTGCCGCGAAGGATTTGCAATTCGATGACGTCACCCGGCTTGAAGCCCGAGACGATGCTCGCGACGTCTTGTGCATTGGACACCGGAAGGTTGTTGATACCGACGATGATGTCGCCTTGTTTCACTCCACCACTCGCGGCACCGGTGCCCGAGATGACGCTGAGCACCACTGCCCCACTCGAGATTGAGAAGCCGTATTCAGACTTTAGGGCTGGCGTGTTCGACGTGATCTCCACACCGATGAACGCACCATGGCTCACGACGCTCTCGCCCGCTTCGAGTGACTTCAACAATGATTCGATCGTCGACACGGGGATTGCAAAACCAATGTTCTGAGCACTCGTACCGTCGGGCAACGTGCCGGCAACGGCAGTGTTCATGCCAATGACGTCGCCTTCGGAGTCGAGCAACGGTCCGCCCGAATTACCGGGATTGATTGCAGCGTCAGTTTGGATCAGGTTGTTCAATGTCTCGGTGGCAGTGCCTGCACTCGCGGTGACGGTGCGTCCCAGCGCCGAGACGATACCTGAAGTGACGGTGGGAGTTCCTGCCGCGAGACCGAGGGCGTTGCCAATGGCGACAACGGCGTCACCGGCTTCGAGTTCGTTGGAGTTGCCGAACGTGACGGTCGGCAGTCCCGACATGCCTGTGATCTTGATTAACGCCACGTCATCGATGGGGTTGGTGCCGACGAGCGTCGCGCGCAGCGCCTTGGTGGAACCCGTGCGCGTCACGGTGATCGTGCCACTCTGTACGGCCGCCGCGATGACGTGGTTGTTCGTGACGACGAGGCCATTGGACGAGATGATCATTCCTGTCCCCTGGTCTTCAATTCCACTGCCTTTCACGTCAATGGAGACAACAGACGTGTCGACACGGTTCACCAATTTGGGAATGCTCATTCCGTTGGGCAAGATTGCCGCTCCCGGGGCGTTCGTCACCGAATTGATAGTGACCCCGCCGCCCTTGGTCGTATTGCGTGATGCGAAATGCCCGGCCAAGCCACCCACGAGCGCAGCGACCAAGAGCAGTGAGATGCGCGTCGACCAGAGCGTGCGCGTCGTCTTGACTTGCGACGACAACGGTGCCGGGTCGACGTCGACCGGACGTGCTTCGAAAACGGGTTCAGGAGGCGACGGGGGCGGTGCAATCACGGTTCGCACCTCGCGTGGCGATTCGATAGATGACGCGACCGGAGTCGGTTCGCTCGGCACTTCGTGCGCGAGCTCGGGTCCTTTCGATGGTGCGAGGGTTTCGGACGAAACGATGGCACTGGCGCTAGGTTCCTTGGACACCGCGGCGACCTTCTTGACTGCCTTCTTCACGGGTGCTGGCTTCTTTACTGGCGCCTTAGTGACGCTTTTGTTGGGCGTCTTGGGCGCAGCGACCTTTGCGACAGCGCTCGCTTTCTTTGCGGCCGCGCGTGGCTTGGAGGCCGATGCCTTTGAGGGAACATCCGCCTTGGTCGCGGGCTTCTTCTTTTTCGGTTCGGGTGTCGCAGTAGTCACGGAGCCATGCTAGGCAATTGAATTTGAATATGACCTAAATGTGCGCGAAATGCCCGAAGTTACACCTTCGACTAGATTGGAAACCTATGCCTCGTCGCATTGAGATTGAAATCACCAGTGTTACTGGGCAACTGGCCACCTGGCGTGCCGCCGGAGCCAAACTGCCCAAGGGTGTACTCGACACATCTCTAATTCCTGAGGGACCCGTCGTAGGCAAGGTCTACCGGGCCGATATTGAGCAGTACATGGAAGGCATCGAGATCCTGTCGGTGCTACCAGCCAAGACCGCCTCGCCACTTGACCCCAAGCACGAACGCGTCGAATTGCTGCCCGTCGCCAAGCAGGGTCCCGACGTGATTGTCACCTACGCTCCCAAGGGTCGAGGGGCTCGCCGCGATAGTCACGAGGGCGATGCCCGACCGCCCCGCACCAAGCGACCGGCGGGTCGTCCCGCGGGGAAGGACCGACCATCCTCGGTTGATCGACCTGATCGCGGGGCGCCGAGCGAGAATGGCGAACGAAGCGAACGACCCCGTCCCACGCGAACTCCGCGTGGCGAAGGGGCGCACCCCCCCCGCAGCGAGGGCGCTCGAGCACCTCGACCCGGTCGCAGCGCACGTCCGGAACGAACCGGTCCCCCGTCGGGGCCGCCGATGACGACGACCTACCGAAATGCCCTGCTCGCGACGTTGTCGCCCGAGCAATTACCCGTCGCCGAACAGTTGTTGCGCGGAGGGATGCCTGCGGTACGAAATGCTGTCGCTGAACAGAACAAGAATGCCCTCGCTCAGGGACGCCCCACGATTGATTCGACGACGATTGAACGCATCGCCGAAGATCTGCTCTCGAAGACCAATCTGGCGTTGTGGAAAGACAAGGCCGCCGGCGCAATCGGCGCCGGTCGAGAGTTGCGACTGCGTGATCTTCGCGCGGTGGTCACGGCCGCGAAAACGGTGTCGTTGGACGACGAAGCAAAGGTGCAACAAAAAGAACTGCACTCGACACTCACGGCACGTCTTGAAATCCTTCGCACCCAATGGACCGAGAAGCTCGACGCCGCGATCGCGTCATCGAACGTACCCGAAGCCCTTCGTCTCGTGGCTCGTCCCCCGGACATGTCCACGCGCGTGAGTGCCACGGTTGCGGCCCAAGTTGTGACGATGACCTCCGAAGCCCTCACGGCGGATCAGGACGTCGCCAAGTGGCAAGAGATCGTGAATTTGGCGGTCGATACGTCGATTCGTCGCAACATCAAGCCTCTTGGTATCCCCAATGACGACGCCTGCAAGGCTCTCGCCATAAAAAATGCTGGGGCCATACCAGAATTTGCGAAGCTGTTAGGTATGAAGGTGCCACCACCACCGCCGCCGCAGCGCAGCGTACGACGCCCCGCTACTCGGCGCGCATCGTAAGTAGTCGAGCCTTCCAACCAAAGGATTCGTAGAGCGACTTCGTTGCGCGATCACCGGGTAACGCGTAGGCGTCGAGAATCTCGTCACGCTGAGCGAGCACCGCGTTGACGAGCGCTCGCGCGACTCCCTCTCGCCGACGTTCGCGAAGTACATAGACCGCTTCGAGCACTCCACGGCGACAGAGGGCAAATCCGAGCAATTCGGCGCCGTCAATCGCGACCACGACGTCGCCCTTGCTAATGGCCGAGTCCAGGACGTCGCCGAGCGTCTGGGTTCCCTGGATGGTCGCGATCAACGTCGCTCCCCCCCGTTGTGTTGACGCCTCGTCGGTCGCGAACGTGAACAGGGCGGCCAAGGCGTTCGTCCACTTGTCCGCCGTCGTTATCTGCATGCCGGGTCGCGACGCCTTGGTCAGGACTGCTCAGATGCAGTCGCGACAGAGCATCTTCGAGCGGTCCGCGAGTTGGCTCGTCTTCTTCAACAGTCGGCACGACCGACAGCGAAATTCGTCATCCTGCTTGGGCAGGATGGTCTCGGCCGGGTCGATCGACGTGTCAAGGTCCCCCGGCGCTTCCTCGTCGTCCTCGGGCGTGCTCGATCGGCGAATCGTCTCGGCGAGGACCTCGTCCAACGCGAGTTCGACGTCGGCGTCGTCTGCGACGTCGTCATCGTCGGGCACCACAACTTCGGGCAATACTTCTTCTATGTCCTCGAGGACCGCAACGTCATCGACTTCCTCGACATCTGCAACATCTTCAACGTCTTCGAGATCCTCTTCGCCAACTATTTCTTCGTCAAAACCCTCCGCGAGCTCCTCTTCATCGAATACTTCATCCGTGTCGCCATCACTTGCCATATAGTTCCTTCTCTGTAGCGCTGGCAGTGTAGAGCCTTTTCGTCGATCCGTGCGGGCCTTAAGTATAAAGAATGCGTAATGTTTGCCAAAACCTAGTGATTTTGGCGATTTCGCTCTGCGGTCCGCTCCGCTTCGAGTCGTTCGAGATCGATGTCCGAGAAATCGACGTAGCGCATCGCCTCAGCAATTGCTCGGTGTCCGGCCTGCTCCTTGATGAGGCGAGCCATCTCGTGGGCCACGCGTCGATAACTCGGGTGGCCTTGAGGCCCGGAGCGAAGTTCAATCAAGTGCATTGCTTCGCGAGCGTTCATCTGCATCTCGTAGCGGATACGAAACGCGAGCGCGACGCAATACTGGCTCTGGGACGGTAGTTCGGGGCGAACGTCGTAGTACAGGGCGGCCGATCGATGAAGGGACTCCTCGAAACGCTGTCCCAAGCCCGCTTCCACTATCACCTCGGGAACGTCGTAGCCCAAGTCGACCGTAAGGGGCTGCCAATCGATACTGAGCAGTCGGTGTCGCTGGAGGTCCCGGAATGCTCCGTAATCGGTCACTAATTCGAAGCGATAGTCCGTTGCCTCGAACGCCCTCCCGGGTCGGTGCCGTCGATTTTGACGGTGACCAACGTAGGCACTCATGAGTCGCTCGCGCTCCTGGGTCGACATGTTCGCCACGACGCGCACCGTGGCATCGTGCGAAACGTTTGAATTGGCTGCCACGATTGCTTCAAGGACGCGCAATTCTCCGTCAGAATCAAAAGACACCAGCCGTACGCTCTCGCCCGGTGTGTCGTGTCCCTCGTCTGCCGTCTTCTCGCGCACGAGAGCAGTGGTCGCGGCATTTGTCGTCGCGAGATAGTTCGTCCAAGCGAGGCCGCGCTCAGGGACGTCGAGCCGCTTCAAGAATGATGGGATCACCTTTCGAAGTTCTTCTAGCATCAGTGCGGCGTAATCACGAACTTCGGGGAGTGGATGGGCGCGCATACGTAAGATCAGTGCCTCATACGCTTGCCCCGATGCGTAGATGCCAAGGTTGGAAAGTGAGCTCGCGGGCAGTAGACCACGCACGGCATCGAGAGCTTTGGCGCGGATGGCTTGGCGGTAGACGAAGTCCGTGTCATCGGGCGTCTTGGGATACTTTCTCGCAATATGCTCAGTGAGTCGCGGCAAGAGTTCGCCATAGGTGTCAAACATTCGGTCCATCTCACCGACGTAACGTGCACCAAATCGAGATTCGAGTAGGTCGTGATCGCGATAGAAGCGGTAGTGCCCGTTGGCGAGGCGTTTGTCGTAGCCAAGATAACGAGTTGATTGCTCTAGGTAGCTCATTAATCGCCCACGCTCGAGAACCTTGGTCAAGATGTTGCTTGACTGTTCGCACGCCAAATGAACACCACCGAGTTGTGCGACTGAATCATCACCGTATTCGTAGAAGATCTTCTGATAGAGGTCATCGGCACGCTCTAAGCCAATCGTGGCGTCGATGGTGACGTCACCCGCGAGGTCGAGGTCGCCCACAAACTCGTCAAGGAATAGACGCCGAAGACTTTTTGAGGAGCGGGAATATCTCGCGAACAGCGCGCCCTTCACCACTTCGGGCAGATTCACGAGCGCGAACACGGGGCCTTCGAGGTTCGTGAAATATCGTCTGAGAATCGACGTTTCGGCGTCGGTGAACTCTTCGGTGGCGTAGGGATGCATGGAGTATCGAGATTAGAGGCGAAATTACCCGCGAGGGTGGACGGTGGAAGCACCCGCGACAACGCTGCGCAATACGGCATCTCGAGCTTCGGCAGCGACGTCAGCGACGCCAGTTAGAAGGCGCATCCTCGAAAGCTGTTCACACAGATCTGCGACCTGCTTCGCGTTTCGCACAAAGTCTCCTGGCGAGGTCTGGCCGATTTCGACGTCGGCCAAATCCAACACCGTCGAAAGAGACGCTCCCCTCGCCCACGCTGCAATCGTCGTGGCAAATCTTCCGTCAGGCTCCTTAGCGTGGGGTACGGCAAAACGGTCCTCGACGTCGCGAATCGTTGTCGCAATCGTGCGAATTTCAAGTATCCGATCAGACAAGCTGCCGCGCCGTTCTTGACCGAGACGATCATTCAGCGTCTTGCGTTTTTTCGTCGTGACTTGTCGTGCGGCGTTTTGAGTCCGCGAGGTCCTCTTCGACTCGAAGACAAAGCATGACAGCAAGCCAGCCAGTTGCGCCGGTTCCAGATCTTCGAAAACACCGGCGCTGATGGATTCTGCTACCAAGAGGTCGCATTCGTGATAGATCGAACGAAGAAGTTGGCCTTGTTGGTTAAGCGTCCATTGATTGGCGTAGCCCAATTCCTCAAGGACGTGGTGTCGCGCAATCATCTGGTCACCAAGCGAGCGCTTCGAACTTGCGGGTCGACGATCAGTCTCGAACTGCGCGAAGGAACGCCGCACGACGTCGAGGGCGGTGTCGAGGTCAAAGTGATTAATCAGGTTCGCAGTGAAGTTGTACGTTGGTCGGAATGATGAATGCAGGTCCGATGGCGGTGCGAGTGCGACACGTCCGACGTCATGAAACGCAACGTCAGTGGCGAAGCAGACTATGGCGTGACCCTCATCGTCGAGACCACGACGGCCCGCTCGGCCCGTCATCTGCGAAAACTCTCCACTCGTGAGGAACTTGTTGCCAGAGTCTGAGAACTTTGAGAACTTCTCGAGCGCCACCGAACGTGCGGGCATGTTCACTCCAAGCGCGAGGGTTTCCGTGGCGTACACCACCGCCAAAAGGTTACGTTCGAAACAAGTCTCGACAATCTCGCGAAACGCAGGCACCATGCCGGCGTGATGCATGGCGAGACCTCGACGGAGCGAATCGATGAAATCAGCGTATTCAAGGGCGATGAGATCTTCGCTGGAAAATCCCTGCAGCCGCGATTCGGCGATTATCTCAATTTCTCGACGCTCTTCGGGACTCGTGAAAAGCAGACCATCGCGACGACACTGATGCACCGCGTCGTCGCACGCAGCTCGTGAGAAGATGAAGACGATCACCGGCAAGAGGTCGTCACGCTCAAGAGCGATGAGCAGCTCGCTTCGCCGCGGCGCTCGAAATGGCGGCGGAGGTGCACTTGCTTTGGGTCCCTTCCATTTTGGACCTGGGCGAAAACGACGCGTCGCTTTCATCATGTTGTCAATTCGTCGCGCCTCATTGGAAAGATGCGGTCCGTCGAGAAGATCCAGTATCTCGGCGTTAGGTTGACCACGTCGAACAATCGCCAAGTGGTTATGGAGCTGAATTGGTCGCGTCAGCTCGATCACCACGTTGGTGGGACCGCGAACTTGTTCGAACCACTCGCCCAGAAACTGAGCGTTCCCGATTGTCGCGGAGAGGGCGACGAAACGTACCGCCGGGGGCGTCAAAATGAGTACTTCTTCCCAGACCCCGCCACGAAAAGGGTCTTGCAAATAGTGGACCTCGTCGAGCACCACCAAACCCAACGTCAGCAATTGGTCCGATTCGGTCAACAACATGTTGCGCAGGACTTCGGTCGTCATCACAATCACGTCACCGTTTCGGTTGATCGACGTGTCGCCCGTGAGAAGCCCCACACGGCCTTCGCCAAAGAGTTCGCAGAGTTCCTTGTACTTCTGATTCGAGAGAGCCTTTAGAGGCGTGGTGTAGAACGCTCGTTCACCGCGGTTGAGAACTCGTCCAATCGCGTAATTCGCAATGAGTGTCTTGCCCGAACCAGTTGGAGCACTAACGAGGACGTTGACATGTTGATCGATCGCTTCGATGGATTCGAGTTGGAAACCATCCAGTCCGAAACCTAAGTTATCGACGAAGGAGCTTCGATAGTCGGCGCTCACTTCTTTAGCAGCTTGCCCACGCCAATCGCCATGAAGTAAAACACCGCCAGTGGTACGGCGAGGGCCAACATGGAGAACGGATCGCTACTGGGCGTGATGACAGCCGAGAAAACAGTGATGGCGATGAGTGCGTAGCGCCACGATTTCAACAATCGAGCCGGCGTCACGACATTCGCGAGTTCGAGTGCGACGAGAACAACGGGAAATTCAAAGGTCAGCCCGAAGATGAACATCATCAGAATGAAGAGGCCTAGATACTGATTGGGGTTGTATTCGGTGATCAAGGAATGACCACCAATCGCTTCGAGGAACGAAATCGCGCGTTGAAATATGAAATACGCAACGACGACGCCACTGCAGAAAAAAATGATCGATGCGCTGACAAACGGCAAGGCGTAGCGTCGTTCCTTTGCCTTAAGTCCGGGCGTAATGAAACGCCACGTCTCCCAAAACAAGACGGGCGTGGAGAGTACGAAGCCTCCGAAGAACGCGATCTTTATGCGCAAGGTCAGACCATCAAGTGGCGCCGTCACGAGGAACAGGCAGTGTTTTGGGGTGGCGCGGCAATACGGCTCTTGGAGGACGTTGAGTATGTGGGTATAGAAGATAAACGCCACCGTGCCAAAGACAAGAATCGCCGCGAGAGAGATCATGATTCGCTGACGAGCCTCAGCCAGGTGTTCGGTCAGCGTCATACCGGTGGCGGCGTTTCGAAGTTTCGGCATGGCTGTCCTAATTCAACGAAGGATCGGGAGGAAGGATAGTGCTCTCAGGTCGAGGGATAGGAGGTGCCACAGTTTCAGAAGGGGGGGCGGGTGGTACTTCACTCGCCGGTGGTGCCGTTGGTTGACTTTTCGAGGCTTCCGCGGCTGCAGACTCTTCCTTCGCGTCGACATTGGCGGCAAGCTGATTGAGGAGGTTGACCGGCGAACGAGCAATGCGTGCAATCTCGTTGGTGCTTGGTAGGTCCGGAATGGCGCTTCGTACTTCGCTTTCGACTCGTTCTTGGAGCCTCTTGAGCGCTCGCCAACTCGACCCGAGACGGTGGGCCACGTCGGGCAATTTGTCTGGTCCGAGAAGCAAAAGCACGACCGCGACGATGATGAGTATTTTTATGGGACTCAAACTGAGCACGGCCCCAGTGTAGAGGCGTCCGAGTCGATTGCCCTAGAGGAAGTCAAACCTCGAAAGAGGCCAGATTCGAAGGAACGCGCGGCCCACCACATCAGAGCGTGGAATTGGTCCCCAGTATCGACTGTCGCACGAGTCGCTTCGATTGTCCCCCATCATGAAGTAGTGATTGGCTGGGACCTTGTAGGGACTGTTCAGGCTGTACGTGGTGCCGGTCGGCCCGGGATACGTGGTGCCCTGTTTTGATTCGGGTAACCAAGTTTCGTCAAGCTTCGTACCGTTGATGTAGACGTAACCCTTCTTCGACAGCGAGATGGTCTGACCGGGCAGCGCAATCACGCGTTTGACGAGATCGGGCACCGACGTCCCGCAGTGCTCGGAGGGTGGCGCCTTAAAAACGATGATGTCACCTTGGTGAATGGAGCCAAAATCAAGACTCATTTTCGACACGAAGATTCGGTCGCCAATTTGCAACGTTGGCTCCATAGACGCTGACGGTATGAAGTAGGTCTGAATGACGTACACGCGCATGACGAGCGACACCAACAGAGCGGCGATGATGACCACCAACCACTCAATGAGTGTCCGTCGAGTTGACTTTTTGCGACGAGGCACTGAAGCAGATGCGACTTCTGGCGTCACCACTTCAGTTTGGATCTCGCGCTCCGCCGGTGGTCCGTCGTCGGAGGTACTGCTCTTTTTAGACACGAAGTAAGGTTAGTCGGGCTAACTGCGTCGTTCGAGTGAACTCAAAAGCTTTTGAAAACGTTCATCATTGCTCTTGAACGGGTCCTTCAGCAGCACGGTGCGTTGCATTTCATCGTTCAACTTGAGATGCACCCAATCGACGGTGTAATCGCGATGCCACTCTTTGGCGGCCTTGATGAAGTTTCCTCGCATGTGTGCTCTCGTTGTCGCGGGTGGCACCTGTGAAGCGTGTTTGATATCTTCGTCGCTCACCATGCGGTTGTAATGCCCTCGAGCTTGGCGCCGATAGTACAGACCACGCTGCAAGTCAGTGTCGTGATAGAGCAGATCAATGAGGGCGATCTTTGGATCACTCAGTTCGACGCCGGAGCGTTCACGTTCGCGTTCAATGATCTGAAGTTTCGCAATCCAGTCGACTCGGTCGGCCAATCGCATGGGATCGCTTCGATACTGTTCGATGACTTCTCGCCAGAGCCGTACGGCATTTACCTGGTCATCGGGGACATCACGGCTTTGGATGAAGTGTTCTGCGCGCTCGCACAAGTCCTCTTGGATCTCGAGGGCTGTCATATCGCGTCCGCTGACTAATCGAACTGGTTCCTTACTCCAGAGGTCGTAGGAGATGTCGCGTAAGGCGTTGATAGGCGACGCCATGTTGTAATCGCGCAGAACCGTCGTGCGATCTTCGATCATCGCGAGTACGACGGCGGCAGTACCGATCTTTAGGTACGTGGCGAACTCGCTCATGTTGGAATCACCCACGATGACGTGTAATCGACGATACTTCTCGGGATCCGCGTGCGGTTCGTCGCGGGTATTGATGATTGGTCGACTGCGCGTGGTCGCTGAGGAGATCGCTTCCCATATGTGCTCAGCGCGTTGACTCATCGAGTACGCCGTGCCTTTGGCGTTCGTGACTACTTTGCCAGCGCCGGTGAAAATTTGTCGGCTGATCAGATAAGGGATAAAAACTTGCTCAAGGCGCGTTAAGTCCTCTATACGGTCGATGCAGTAGTTCTCGTGACAACCATACGAATTGCCCGTCGAATCAGTGTTGTTCTTAAAAAGATAGATGTCGCCACGAATGCCCTCGTCCGCGAGTTGACCTTGGGCGTAGTCAACCAATTCGCGAAGTATTGCTTCGCCAGCTTTGTCTTGTGCGACCACGTCGGCGAGCGTGTCACATTCGGCCGTGGCGTACTCGGGGTGGCTTCCTACGTCGAGATACAGTCGACTTCCGTTCTCCAAGAACACGTTGCTCGATCGGCCCCACGCAACAACTTTTCGAAAGAGGAAACGAGAAACCTCATCGGGACTAAGTCGGCGCTGACCCCGCAAGGAAAATGTGATTCCATATTCCGTTTCGATGCCGTAGATTCGTCGCAGCATGGTCGTGTCCTCGCCAAATCAGCGAAGAAGCTCGCTCACTTGTTCATCGGTGAGGCGAAGAAACGTTCGGCGAGCACCACGGTCTTCGAGTATTCCTACTTCGAGGTCGGACGTCGCAATGACGCGATCGGGTCCGGCGAGAGCACTGACCGCATTCGTGAGTGTTTCTTGCAGCGAGTGAAGCGACTCCTCGTTCGCGGCGAACCGCTCACGAATTGCTTCGGCGTCGCCTCCGAGGACGGCGAAGCGAGGCTCGTCCGAGATCGTTCCTTCGTAGGCAATGCGATACAACTTGGTGGGCCGAATTTTGTTGCCGAGTTGTGCGACAAGAATCTCGACTTCGAGGGGCTTTTGACCCTCGGTAAACATGTCACCCAAATGTTGTGCGTAGTAGTTCGCCAAGGCTCGAGCGTCCACGTCTTCTCGCGAGTAGGTGAATCCGGTGCCGTCAGCCCAGCGAATTCCCGCTTCTCGCAGGCGGTCGAACTCGTTGTACTTACCCGCTCCGGCGAAAGCAATGCGATCGTAGATTTCGGAAATCTTGTTGAGTGACGCGGAGGGATTTTCCGCAACGAGCAACACGCCGTTTTCGTAAGTCGCGGCGACCATCGAGCGACCACGAGCGATGCCCTTCTGAGCGAATTCGGCACGGTCTTTGGTGAGTTGCTCGGGTGAGACGTAAAAGTAATTGCTCATCGAAGGGTGCCTCCGGCAACGCCGCCAGACTGCGTACGCCGGTCATTGATCGAGCGGAATCGTGCGGCGACATCATCGACGTCAAGTTCCTGAAAACCCTGTTCGGTGATGGTTACCATCATGGGAAAGATGTTGCGGACAAAATCGGGCCCACCGGTCGAGGGATCGTTGTCCCCCGCTTCGTAGAGCGCGAGGGCCCCGAGTTCGAGTGCTCCTTCGCGGTCTAAGTCCGTTCGAAACCCAAGGCGCAGTGCGCTCTCCGCGAACGGTGTGCCAGAGCCAATGGTGGCGAAGTCGAAACGCTCATAGCAGCCTCCGGCGCCGTCGTACTCGAAAATTCGCCCAATTCGGTGGCTCGTGTCCCACCCCGCGAGGAGAGGGATCACGATGAGGGGCGTCGAGAGATTGTTGCGCTGAATGATGGGTGAGAGGTAGTTGGCCTTGCCTTCGAGGCTGAGCGCCGAGTCGGTCATCTTTTCGTAATGCTCAAAAGAGAGTTGGGCCATTCGGATGAATTCGATCCCGCGTGCCGCGGTTCCCGAAATGGCGATGGCGGTGAATCGATCGGCGGCTTCGATCTTTCGTACGTCGCGACTCGCGATGTAGTTGCCGGTGGCTTGACGGTCCCCGACCATGACGACGCCCGCGTCGTAGCGCACCGCAATAACGGTTGTCGCGTGGGGAGACTCCACCGTGTTCGTCCGCTCGGAGGAAGCTATACCCACCGACTGGGCAAAATGGAAGAAGGACGGCCCCGGATCACTATGGGCGTCATACAGCGGGAGCCCCACAGTTATTCTCCGCCTTTTTGCACGTAATTACGAACGAACTCCTCGGCGTTCTCTTCGAGTACTTCGTCGATTTCGTCGAGTAAGTCGTCGAGCTCGGCCTTCAGTTGTTCGCCCTTGGTCGTGTCGACGCTTACCTCCGCAGCCGTGTCCGCGGTGCGCTCGGTTCGTTGTTTTTGGATTCGCTCTTGTTCACTCATACGTCTGTTCTACCTGTCTAGCGCCTGGAGAAGTTCATCTGCCGTCGAACTTACTTCCAACAGGTCCTGGGTTAGTGCCGCAGTGCCCCGCAAGGGGTCGAGCATTGGAACTCGCTGGAGCGGACCCTCGCCAAGGTCGAACACCACCGAATCCCAGTTGGCTGCAGCGATTTGGTCTGGGTAGCGCGCGACGCACTGTCCCCGGAAAAATGCCCTCGTCGTGCGGGGAGGATTGTGAACCGCTTCACGAACTGCGCCCTCGTCGAGCAGTTTCGTAAGACCCACTCGCTGCGCGAGGGACTTCTCAGGTCGTAAATCATGGTACTGGAGGTCGATGGCGCGAAGCTTCGCATCGTGCGGGCCAAGGTCGTAACGCTCGCGAATGCCGTTCACGACGCGCAATTTGGCGACCCAATCGACTCGATCCGCGACCGCGTCGGTGTCGTCGCGCACACCATCGAGGAGTTCGCGCCACTGGCGAAGGATGAGGGTCACTTCCCCATCATCGGCCACCGCTTCGCCACCTCGTTGAGTGACGTAACGATCAGCTAGTTGCCATAACTGGTCTTGAAAGTCCCAGGCGGAACGCCATTGATCGTCGTCGCAGATCTCGACGGCGTGCAACGTCGGGTCGAGCGCGTAGGCCCGAACGGCGCGCACCGGGTGGCGCGGGGCGCTAGGGAACGGCTCGGGCCCGAAGTCCTCGAGGGCCGCGAGCAACAGCGCCGTCGAGCCGAGCTTGACGAACGTCGCAACTTGGCTTAAGTTCGCGTCACCAATAATGACGTGCAGTCGACGGAACCGCTCCGCGTCACTGTGGGGCTCATCGCGAGTGTTGATGATCGGCCGCTTCAGCGTGGTCTCGAGGCCCACGACTTCTTCGAAGAATTCCGCGCGCTGGCTCAATTGGAAGTACGGATCGGCATCGATTGCGTGGTCGGTCTCGGCGCCTAACTTTCCAGCGCCGACGATGATCTGGCGAGAAACGAAGTGCGGCACCATGGCGCGGATGACGTACGAGAAGTCGACGTCACGACTGACGAGATAGTTCTCGTGGGTGCCGTAGGAGTTTCCTTTGCCATCTGAATTGTTCTTGTACAGCGTGATCATGTGTTCTGGATTGAGGGACTCATTGGCGACCATGACCGCTCGACGCATAACTTCCTCGCCCGCGACGTCGAAGAGAGTCGCTTCGAGTGGCGTCCGACATTCCGGCGATGAGTACTCCGGGTGGGCGTGATCAACGTAGAGACGCGCGCCGTTGGTCAAGACCGTGTTCGCGAGGTGGGTCTCGACGATGGGCGCGAACGACGTCAAACCCGGTAGACCTCTCGCGTCAAGTTCTGGTGTCTCGCCGTGGAAGTCCCAGTTGATTCTCATACGACCCTGTTGGGCGTAGGCATTAACGACGATGCTTGAGGCGGTGATGGGATCCATGTCGGGTCCGCCCGCGATGCCGTATTCGGTCTCGATACCGAGCACCTTCGCAATAGCCATGGGCTACAAGTACTGGCCAGTGCCAACGTGTTGAATCGATCGTCCACCTTTGACGTCATTCTCTTCGCGATTGATCAAGGTGCGAATAAAGATGATTCGCTCGCCCTTCTTGCCCGATATACGAGCCCAGTCGTCGGGGTTCGTGGTGTTGGGCAAGTCCTCGTTCTCACGGAACTCCTGGCGGATTGACTCAAAGAGGTCCGCCGCGACGAGCCCTCGACCCTTACCCGCAATCTCGCGCTTGACGGCGAGTTTCTTAGCGCGTCGAACGATGTTTTCGATCATTGCGCCCGAAGCGAAATCCTTGAAGTACAAAATCTCCTTGTCGCCACCTTGGTACGTCACTTCGAGGAAGCGATTGGCGTCATCGATGCGATACATCTGTGTGACGGTGTCCTCGATCATCACGCGAACCGCTTTTTCCCGGTCTCCCCCGCCAAGTTCACGAATGAGGCTCTCGTCGATTGGCAACTCGCCGTGCAGGTAGCGCTCGAAGATCTGCGCCGCAGCATCGGCGTTGGGTCGTTCGATTTTGATCTTGACGTCGAGTCGCCCGGGTCGAAGGATCGCGGGGTCTATCAAGTCCTCGCGGTTCGTCGCTCCGATGACGATGACGTCGCGCAAGGATTCAACACCATCGATTTCGGCGAGCAACTGGGGAACAATGGTCGACTCCATGTCCGAACTGATTCCCGTACCCCGGGTGCGAAAGAGTGAGTCCATTTCGTCGAAGAAGATGATGACGGGCACGCCTTCTTCGGCCTTCTCCCTCGCGCGCTGGAAGACGAGACGAATCTGGCGTTCGGTCTCACCGACGTACTTATTGAGTAACTCGGGACCTTTGATGTTGAGGAAGTATGAGCGCACGTTGCGATTGCCAGTGAGTTCTGCGACCTTCTGGGAAAGTGAATTGGCGACGGCCTTCGCAATCAAGGTCTTCCCGCATCCGGGTGGGCCATACAGCAAGATGCCCTTGGGCGCAGGCAACTGGTAGTCCTGGAACAGGGCGCGGTGCAAATATGGCAACTCGACGGCGTCGGTGATGGATTCAATCTGCTCGTCGAGTCCCCCTACGTCGGCATAGCTGATGTCGGGAACCTCTTCGAGGACGAGTTCTTCGGCTTCTTGTCGCAGCAATTTCTCAACCAAGAGGTTTGATCGAACGTCAAGCAGCAGGGCGTCGCCACTACGTAGTTTGATGTCACGCAACGCGTCGGCGAGCTCGACCACACGTTCTTCGTCGGCCCGTGCATACACCAGAACCCGGCGCTCGTCGAGCACCTCCTTGACGGTGACCACTTCACCTTGACCGTCGGCGTCACGAACACCAATGACACTGAAGGACTCATTGAGCACGACTTCGTTCCCACGTTCGATCTGACCTGGATCGAGTCCGGGATGCAACGCCACGCGCATCTTTCGACCGGACGCAAAGATGTCCACCGAACCGTCGTCGTTGAAATCAATGAAAGTCCCGTAGACCGCGGGAGGTTGAGTGAGCTTCTCAACCTCTTCACGAAGTGCCGCGATCTGGTCTCGCGTTTGTTGAATCGTGATCGTGAGTTTCTCGTTGCTCGAGCGGGTCTGGGCGAGTTGACCTCGCGCCTCGAGCAGTTTCTCCTCGAGCATCTCAATGCGTCGATTGGCCTGATCGAGGTCGCTCAACGTGAAATCACGAGGCGTACTGACGACAATCTGATCGTCGTCGTCACCCGATGATTGGCTGAATCGCTCGTTTCGGTCCATGTCACAACCCTAGGTGAGCCGCAGGGCTCATCTCGCAAACACAGTATTAATTTCACCCGCTAAACTGCCTGAACCGAGAGGCCACGGAGGGCGTGAAAATGAAGGTGTGGATCGACCAGGACCTGTGTACTGGTGACGGACTGTGCGAGGAGATCTGTCCTTCGGTTTTCACGCTGCTTGACGACGGTCTCGCCTACGTCAAGGAGGGCGACCAGGTGAAGAATTCACCCGGCGGTGCCGAGGGTTTGGCCCTCGTTCCTTCGGGCATGGAAGATGCCGTCACCGAAGCGTCCGAAGAGTGCCCTGGCGAGTGCATTTTCATCGAGAACGACTAGGCCTCCTCAGCCGTCGTGACGACTCGTTTCACGAGGCGTCGAGCGGACGTTATAAAGCCCGTGTGGGCGACCATCCGGTGATCCGGGCGCACAGAGCGGCCATCAATGTGCCAGGTCCGCCGCAGGATTTCGACGGTCTCCTCTAAGCCGAACGAGTGACGTCGCAACGTCTCGCGCAAGAGCTGAGTTTGATTAATTGTTGGTAAATACGCGAGGAAGATGCCACCCGGGCGAAGAGCGTGTTCCGCGTGCGCCACGACATCCCACGGTTCAGGCATATCCAAGATGATTCGATCGAAGTCCTCTTGCTCGATGCCCAAGGTGACATCGCGGATGTGAACGTCATAGGAAACGTCGCTACCCAGCATGTCGTGGACGTTTTTGACGGCGGTCTGGGCAAAGTCCTCTCGAATTTCGTACGCCGTGATTAATGCCCCCGCGCGAAGCATCGTCATCGAGAGAGCTCCCGAACCCACGCCGGCTTCGAGGACACGCATCCCGGGTCCAATATCCGCTTGCATAAGGATCGCACCTAAGTCCTTTGGATAGATGACCTGCGCTCCGCGAGGCATTTTCAGAACAACATCGGACAAACTCGGTCGCAGCACCAGGAAGCTTCGTTCCGTGCTCCCCTTGATCAATGAACCTTCTAACGCACCGATGACGTCGTCGTGCTGGATGATGCCCGAGTGCGTGTGAAAGGCAGCGCCAGATTTCAGGGTAATCAGGTAGTGGCGATCCTTTGCGTCGATGAGCATGACGCGTTCGTTCTCGCGCAGTGTCGAGTCACTCACTGGGTCGTGCGCTCTCGACTCGGCGACCGACTTTCGATGCCTTCTCATCGAGAACCCGAAGAAGCGCGATCGCGCCGGCGACCCCGAGCCATCGAGGTGATTTTTGTAACCACGCCTT
>PLRK01000070.1 GCA_003163875.1 Acidimicrobiaceae bacterium
GCGGTGATGCCACTTGGATCACCTATTGGTTCGGGTCTTGGCATACGCAACCCGCACGCCCTCAGCTTGATCTGTGAGCGCATCGAGGTACCCGTGTTGCTCGACGCTGGCGTTGGGACGGCGTCGGACGCTGCGCTCGCCATGGAATTGGGTTGTGATGGCGTCCTCGTCGCTTCGGCAATCAATCGGGCGCTGGAGCCCGTGTTGATGGCGATGGCGATAAAAGAGGCCGTGGTCGCGGGCAGGCTGGCACATCGAGCAGGTCGGATTCCCCCGAGACTTCACGCGGAAGCATCGAGCCCATCGCTCGGTCGCCCCGATCTTTTTCTGGAATAGTGCTCGAGGAATATGCCCTACGCACGACGATGTTGGGAAGTCGACCCAAGTGAAGGCCACGACCTTTCGTGCGACACCACAAATGCGAAGCGACAATACTTAGTCGCGATGCCAATGTTCGACAATCTGTTCGCCTCAATACTGTGAAGTCGAAGAGAGCTCTTGTCCAAAGAATGAGAACCCGCATACCGAAGAATTGTGTTCGAGGAGGTNNAGGGTCGCGACGGTGGGTAAATCGCACACCCCTCCGGTGATTGTCGCCACTGGCGTCTCCCAACGTTCGGGCATGGACGCGAACGTGTCGCGTGCTGATAAGGATGCCGAGCCCCGTCTCAGTACTTCGTCTGTGAGCAACTCAATGTTGATTGGCTGGGGCGTCGCGTGTATCGCGCTCGGTCTTGGAATTTTTCAATTGACCTTGCCGCACGTGCTCACCGGCGTGCTTGGCTGGAATCTTGGCTACGATGACGGCGTCTACATCNNTTTCGTCCAACCGCCGGGCATCATTTTGCTTCTCTCACCTCTTGGGCTTCTCAGTCGCCTCACAGGTACGTACGACGCAGTCCTGATCGCGCGCGTTGTGACGGTCCTCGTGACGGCTCTCAACGTCGGTCTCACTGGACTAGTGCTGCGACGTTTTGGACGAACTGCGGTGTTGGTAGGCACTGTGCTGTTGGCTTTATGGCCAACTTCGGTCGCGGTGAATCGAACCGTTGAGCTCGAACCGTACTTGGTATTTTTCTGCCTCCTGGCGCTCTATCTCCTCTTTGACCGCGATATACCGTCAACATCGCGCGTCGTACTTGGGGGTGTCGCCTTCGGTTTCGCTGGTGTCGTCAAGGTGTGGGCGATTTTCCCGATCATCGCTGTGCTTATTTGTGTATTGCTCGCGCGGCGAAGGTTCTGGCTGACATGTGCTGGCATTGCCTTGGGAGCGGGCGTTCCACTTATTGGATTCGTTGTCGCTTCTCCGTATAACTTCTATCGACAAGTCATTGTTTCGCAACTCTTGCGAAAGCCACTTCACGGCGTCGCCACGCAAACGCTTGCGCACCGCGCGCTAGTGCTGTTCGGCTTGAACGCTCTGCGCGGTTTCAATGCTGGTTCGGAGCTCGCAGTTTCGGTGCTCGGCTTTTGTGTCGCGGTCCTTTTGTACGTGTTCGTTCGTCATCGACGCAACCTCAATCTTTTGGCGTGGGTCCTGCTCGCGTGCGCGATACTGAGCGTCGTTGGAATGTTCCAGTCACCGATCCTCTTTGATCACTATGCGTATTTCCCGTACACCTTCGTGGCGCTCGTGGTGGCGTTCGCAATCGCGATGATTCTTCGAGACGTGCGAGTCGCTCTGTGGGGAGGCACGCACGCGGAGCCGCCAAAGGGAATTATCGGACCCGCAATCGGAGTCGTCGTCGTCGCCACGGGACTTCTTGTGACGTCGAATGCACTGTTCATAAGGAGCTATTTAAGCGAAGCCTGGAGCCCGAGCGCCATGATTGATTCGACGATCCCTTCGGGATCGTGTGCAATATCGGATTTCCCAATTGACTTGCTCGTGGCGAATCGCTACGTCTCGACAAGCTCGACGTGCCCCGCGATTGTCGATCCTTACGGCGAGTACCTCGTGGGCGATGATGGGTACTCGCCAAATCCAACGGGACCATATCCATTGGCATTTCGTGAAGCCTGGCTTGCCACACTTAACCATGTGAGTTTCGTCGACATGAGGATCGCCTACAGCGACTTTTTTCCTTGGGACAACTACACGATTCGCTACTTCGCCCAGAACTATGAGCTTGTGGGGTCCTCCGCCGTGAGTTTCCCCCATTCGCTCATTGACAACCGCAGTCTCTCGTTGATTTATGAGAACACGCATCCCTGAGTGGGGCGACCGGTCAGGGCGCGAGTGCCGCAGGTATCGGATGGTGCAAGAAGAAGTAGCCAACAACGTCGGCGGCGCCGTGCCAGCCCGAGTACACCAAACTGCCATCCCACACGACGACTAACACGAGAACTACCGCAACGGGCGTCATTCGTCGCAAGACTCGAGTGATTGCCTTGGTGTCGAGTTTGCGCACGCAAATTGTTGCGACGAGCAAAATGGGAGCCCACATGGCTCCAGCGGTGATACGCGTCTCGTCGAGGGCGACGAGCGGTATGGCGAGTGAAGCGACCAAGCTCATCGCGAAGCACGCACGCGCCGCGGGAAGAAGACGTACCTCACGGCTCGCGAGAAGCACCCAACCAACTCCGAGGGCACTTGCGACGATGAGGGGCCAGTAGTCCAATGCGCCTACAAGGTAGCGGTGAAATCCATAGAAACGGAATAACGTGAATGGTCCCGTCGCACCACCCCAAGTGTGGTCGAGAACTGCAATCGCAACGTAGCCGTACGTCACGCCAAGTACAGGAGGAATCATGCGAGCATCGACGCGGCGTTCTTCGTCAAAGAAGATGATGACGCACACGACAACGCCCGCGACGATTGCTTCGAATCCGTTATTGAACGCAAAGACAATCCATCCCAGAAAGGACACCCATTTGCTTCGAGCCAGCACCGCGATTGACGCCGCAATGATGCTCACCGGGTCATAGGAGCCAACCCAGCTGAGCAGTAGTGAAGGAATGGCACTGCCGATAATCATTAGCCCGACGAGGAAACGTAGCTTGGCCTCATGTCGCACGGCGGGCATTGCGAAAGGGACAGTGAGCGCGACACACACGAGCACGAAGTGGAACTCAAGGAATGATGCGTTGCCGGTCAGGTGCAACCATCCGGCAAGTACGGCGGACACGGGCGATTCCAATCGAAAGTCTGCCGGCGACGCTAAAAGCGCTGATGCGTGTGGCGAGCGCCAGTGTCGTGCGAGCGCTTGCAGGTAGTTCCAAGAAGGATCGATGCCGACTCCGTATTTCGCCAGACAGAGCATTAGAGTAACCAGCGCGTAGAACGATGAACCTCGTGTGAGGAGCCACCGTTCGACACCTCGTTCTGCCGCGCGTGGCGCTGGTCCCGTATCCACGAAGGTCTCGCGACCTTGTTCGTCGCTCATGCTGAGTCCAATCCTGACATCGTTCCGACACGTGCGGCGGGTTTGATCGGTGGTTCTCCAAACACCAAGATGACCGCCTTTCCAGCGAATTGGCGCCCTCGTCGGGCTGATGAAAGGAAACTACAGCAATGTAGTCTTCGCGGGGTAGTCTGTGAGAACTCTGTCGGGAGGAACTACGGATGAAGAACTCTTTGCAAATGGGATTTAGTGGCCCTACGGTCTGCCGCCTTACGGGCGTCACCTACCGTCAGCTGGACTACTGGGCGCGTACCGATCTCGTCACGCCATCGATCACTCCCGCAAGTGGAAGTGGTTCGAAGCGCACGTACTCCTACCGTGACGTTCTCGAAGTCAAAGTCATCAAGTCGCTGCTCAACTCTGGAGTCTCGCTCGCGAGAGCGCGTCAAGCCGTTGAGTGTTTACGCAACGCCCTTGGCGCCGACCTCGCCGCGAGCAGCCTGGTGTTGAGTGACAGTGGTTCGGTGCTCGCGCACGATGACGGCGACCTCGTCGACTTGCTGCGCGGGGGACAAGGTGTATTCAACATCGTGCCGCTGGCGAGCGTGGTGGCCGAACTCACCTCCACACTTTCTAAAGAGCAACTTTCGACGTCGGAGAGGGAGCACCTCTCGGCGTGACGCCCCAATTCCTGCGTGGCGGCTCACGAGCGCGTCATCCCAGTGCCAGGAGCGCGACGACATCAAGTTTCGCGCACCCGAGCGAACACCTCTTTGCGACGCTGCTGACCTTGTACGGTTTTGACTGGCAGTACGAACCAATCGAATTTCCTCTTGCGTGGAACGACAAGGGCCAGCCCGTTCGAGGATTCCGACCTGATTTCTACGTACCGGCCCGACGCCTGTTCATCGAGCTCACCGTCTTAGAACAACGACTCGTCACCAAGAAGAATCAGAAGGTTCGCGAATTTCGCTCGCTCTACCCTGAAGTGAATTTGCTCGTGGTGTACCAGCGTGACTTCGTCGCGATCCTTTTGCACCATGACCTTGGTTCGCTCGCGGATTTAGCAGCGTAATGTTGCTGCCATGAGCGACCGGCGCCCTTTTCTCTATGACGCACACGTTGCTCTAGGTGCGAAAATCGTTCCCTTCGGAGGTTGGCTCATGCCCCTTCAGTACGCCGGTGGGACCGTTGCCGAGCACATGGCGTGTCGCCACGACGCCGTTGTCTTCGACGTGAGTCATTTGGGAACTGTTCGTTGTGATGGCCCGGGAATGTTCGACGTCCTCCAAGACACCCTCACCAATGATTTGGGGAAGATCGCACCCGGGCGCGCCCAGTACACGCATCTGTTGAACGAGGAAGGTTTTGTCGTCGACGACATCATTGTCTGGTGGGTGGGGACCAATNNCGCGGTGCAAGGTCCCCGCGCTCGTGAGAAGGTCGCCGCCGTTGACGAGCGCCTCGCCGCAATAGGTCGATTCCACGTCGAGCGAATGGATTTCCATGGCACTGAGGTGCGAGTGGCCGGCACCGGGTACACCGGCGAAGACGGCATCGAGATTGCCGCCCCGAACGACGTTGCCAATGAGCTGCTTACGTTGTTGGTGGGGGCGGGAATCACGCCAGCGGGTTTAGGCGCCCGCGACACCCTGCGTCTCGAAGCGGCACTTCCGTTGTACGGACACGAATTGACCCTGCAATCAACGACACTCGAAGCCAGGCTCGGTTGGGTGCTCGGGTGGGACAAAAAGAAGTTCCGCGGCAAGGAAGCGGTCGAACAAGAGCGCGAGCGAGGTGTCAATCGTCAATTGACCGGGGTCATTGTCAAAGGACGACAACCGCTGCGCGACGGCGCGGTGGTGTCGTATCACGACCGAGAACTCGGCATCCTTTGTTCGGGAAACTTCTCACCCGTGCTGGAGCGCGGCATTGGTATGGGTTTGTTGCGCGATGCACCAGAGGTGGGTACGAACGTCACCGTGTTGATGCGTGGACGAGAGCTCGACGCGCAGATTTGTTCGTTGCCCTTCGTACGAAAGGTGAAATAATCGTGGCCGATTATCTACCGCACACGAGCGATGAAGTCGATGCGATGCTGAGTTTCCTCGGTTTGTCGTCGCTCGAACAGCTCTTTGATCACATCCCTGCGGCGGTTCGCCTCAGTCAAGGTCTAGAACTTGCGCCGGGCATGAGTGAGCCTGACGTCGCCGACTACTTCAACCGCCTGACGCGCGCGAATCGCGCCCAGGCATCGGCACTTACGTGCTTTGCGGGCGCGGGCGCGTACGATCACGAGGTTCCTGCGGTTGTCAAAATGCTCGGTTCGCGTTCCGAATTTGTCACTGCCTATACGCCCTACCAACCCGAAGTTGCCCAGGGTGTGTTGCAGGCGATCTTTGAATATCAAACGCTTATTTCTCGCTTGAGTGGTTTGCCAATCGCGAACGCGTCGCTCTATGACGGCGCGACCGCGCTCGTCGAAGCGCTGAACATGGCTGCGGGCGCAACCCAGCGATCAAAGATGGTGGTGTCGACGGGCGTGCATCCGCACTGGCGCGACGTGCTGCGAACCTTTGCCGCCGGTACGGGCTACGACATCATCGAAGTTCCTCTGCGCGATGGACTCACCGATTGGGACAGTGTCGACGCGACCGGTGCCGCCGCCATCGTCGCGAGTTATCCGAACTATTTGGGTGTTCTCGAGGACATTGGCGTCGCGAAGCGACTGAGCGTGGCGAACGACGCGTTGCTGGTGCTCGGTGCCGATCCGATTGCGGCGGGGGTGCTCAAGACCGCGGGCCAGTGGGGCGCTGACGTCTTCGTGGGTGAGGGTCAGCCCTTCGGGACCCCGCTCGCCTTCGGGGGACCGTATCTGGGACTCTTTGCCTGCAGTGACGAACAAGTGCGTCGCCTACCGGGTCGGATCGTGGGAGAGACGGTTGACTCGAATGATCGACGCGCCTTCGTCACGACGTTGCGCGCCCGCGAACAAGACATCCGCAGAGAAAGAGCAACGTCGAACGTCTGCACCAATCAGACCTTGATGGCGGTCACCGCGGCGATCCAACTCGGTTGGCTCGGTACCCAAGGGCTCAGAGAGGTAGCAACGCGAAGCGCCCAAGGTGCTCACTATCTCTTTGAACACGCGTGCCAGATCGAGGGCGTGACACCCGTCTCGAGTCAGCCGTTTTTTCGCGAGTTTGCACTTCGTGTACCCCATCGCGCGGGCGAAGTCTTGCGCGCTATGTGTGAAGACGGCGTCCTGGGCGGACTCAGCGTCGCAGAATTGACAAACGGCTCTGACGGATCGCTTGAGGATCCGTCACACGTGGTCTTGGTCGCCGTCACCGAACGACGAACCAGAGAACAGATTGATCATTACGTCGACGTACTTCGAAAGGTGGTGCGCTGATGACGGCAGCTCCCGGGGGAAGGGCGGCGTCGGCGCCGCTCCTCGGTCACGAGACCGAGCCCACGATGTTCGAAATGTCGGTGCCGGGGCGAAGCTCCTACCAACTTCGAACGACCGACGTGCCGGCGGTGTCACTCGATGCGCTCATCCCACTCGACCATCTCAACTCGAGCGATGTCGATCTCGTCGAATTGTCCGAGCGAGACCTCGTCGGACACTTCACGAGACTGTCGCATCGTCAGTTCTCGGTCGACCTTGGGATGTACCCACTCGGGTCGTGCACCATGAAATACAACCCGAAGTTCTGTGACGCCGTCGCCGCCGACCCGGGACTTAACTCGGTGCATCCCGGCGTGCCCGCAGAGCTCTGCCAAGGCTGGTTGGAACTCCTTGTCACCCTCGAGGAGAAGCTGTGTGCGATCACGGGCATGAGTGCGGCGACCCTGCAACCCGCGGCTGGCGCGGCTGGTGAATTGACGGGTCTGCTGTTGATGCGCGCGTTTCACTCGTCGAGAGGTGACGTACGCACCCGTGTCTTGATTCCTGATTCGGCGCACGGCACGAATCCCGCGTCGGTCACGCTCGGAGGCTATGAGGTGACCACGATCCCTTCGAATGAACGCGGTCTCGTTGACCTCGCGGCGCTAAAGGCTGCCTTAGGTCCTGACGTCGCGGGCATCATGTTGACCAATCCGAACACCGTGGGGCTCTTCGAAGAAGAGATCGTCGACATCGCGCACGCCGTGCACGACGTCGGAGGATTGCTCTATTACGACGGTGCGAATTTGAACGCGATCCTCGGAGCGGTGCGTCCGGGCGACATGGGTTTCGACATCGTGCACATGAACCTCCACAAGACCTTCGCGACACCCCACGGCGGGGGAGGGCCCGGAGCGGGACCCGTGGCCGTGTCGAAACGTCTCGAGGAGTTCTTGCCGGGTCCCAAGGCGACGCGGGCGAGTAGCGGTGCCTATGAGTGGCGTCGACCTCCACGTTCGATCGGTCGCGTTCATGGCTGGCACGGCAACGCCATGGTCCTCGCTCGTGCGCTCGCCTACATCGACGTGCACGGAGGCGACGGTCTCACCCGCGTTGCCCAGCACGCGGTCTTGAATGCGAACTGGTTGCGTCGGCGACTTGAAAAGACACTGCCTGCCGCCTATGACCGGATGTGCATGCACGAGTGCGTCTTGACCGCGACGAATTTGAAGAACAGCTTTGGCGTACGCGGACTCGACGTCGCGAAGGCGCTTCTGGAAGAGGGTTTTCATTCACCAACGGTGTACTTTCCGCTCATCGTCGAAGAAGCGTTGATGTTCGAACCCACCGAGACCGAGAGTCCCCAGACACTCGAAGCCCTGGCGCAGGCGGTCGAACGTATTGCGCAACGCGCACACGACGATCCTGAGTCGTTGCATCGAGCGCCACAGACGACGCCCGTGTCGAGGGTCGATGAAGCACGCGCCGCACGTCACTTGATTAGTACCGAAGACGCATCCTCTCGTCGGTGAGATCGCCGGGCCTACGAAGCCCTTTAGCCACTCGCAACCCTAGAATGACGCTATGACCAAGCCACTGATTGGCGTCACCGGGCGTCGTTGGCCGGCGACCAGTTTGGGATCGCACGTGCCCGTTGCGATGTTGGGCTTGCATTTTGATCTCCATTTCACCGACTACGTTCGTTCCATCGCCCTCGCCGGTGGACTGCCCGTCGAACTCACACGTGACGCCGATCCACGAGAGATGATTCAACACCTCGACGGCTTAGTGCTGAGTGGCGGAGCAGACGTCGAACCTACCCGTTACGGCGCCACGAAGGAAGAGAAACTTGGACCCCTCGAAGTTGATCGCGACGAATGGGAGTTCGCACTTTACAAAGCGGCTCGCGACAAGGACATCCCAGTACTGGCCATTTGTCGCGGATTTCAACTGGTCAACGTAGCCCACGGTGGATCGCTCAACCAGGACGTCGACATCACCGAGGGCGCCGGTCATCCGCAGTGGGACGTCGACGGCCACCATCCGACGCACGACGTCGCGTGCACTGGTGAAAGCATCATTGGTGCGCTCATTGGTGAACACGCCTCGGTCAACTCGCTGCACCATCAGACGTTGCGCGAGCTTGGTGACGGCTTGGTACCCAGCGCGTACGCGACTGACGGAGTCATCGAAGGGTTTGAAAGCACCGACGGCAACGTGTTGGGTGTGCAGTGGCACCCAGAACTTCTTGACGCCCCCGACCCGACCTTTCAATGGCTGGTGAAAGCTTGCATCGCGCACTAAGCAATGCATCGATCGACACGAGTTCAGTGGGCGAGTGACATTCCTACAACAAAAGCCAAAGCGCACAGGATGGGTGTGGCGAGGACGAGCGTGATCGAATAGCCAATGTGATGTTCGCGCTGCAGAATTGCGGGAATCGCGAACGCCGAAGAAAACGTCGTGAGGCCACCGCAAAATCCAGTGAGGATGATTGAACGTACGTGCGCGTCAGTGGCGTTGACCAATCGGTACGCGACCCACCCCGCGATACCGGTGCCGATGACGTTGGCGGCGACCGTCGCCCAGGGTCGTCGAGTCGGGTGACGTCGTCGCACGAGATATTCGCCCCAGTAGCGCAGCACGCACCCCAGCGCACCAGCGAGAACGACGAGCAAGAGTGTCATCGGCGCCCAATCATTAATCCCAGCCAACCCGCAGCGACGCCACTCGCGACAGCGCCCACGGCTACAAGCAGTCCACCTCCGACTGAGAGATGCCAGACGACCGAGATGTCGACGAACAGGCCCGAGTACGACGTGAAACCCCCAAAGAAACCAGTGATGATGACCAGTCGCGCAAGGTCATTGGGATCTCGGTGATGCAGTGGACCACTAAGGGCACTCGTCGCGAGGCACACGCCGACCACGTTGATGAGCAGCAACATCCAAGGAATCTGAGTAGTCCATGACGCTCGAAGAGGCGCGTAGCCATACCACCCCGTCGTAGGGGCGCCGTAATTTAGCCAGTTCGAGTGCAGAAGAAGGTCACGCGCTAACGTCCCCAATGCTCCACCAATCGCCACGGCACCGACAGCTTTCAATAGTTGGTTGAACGTGAGCGATGTGTTGGGTGACATGGCTGTTACGAAACTAGTCGACTGTTCTCGTGAAACTACGAAACGTTATGGAAGTCAACTCTGCGCTACGGAAGATGCGCGGAGCAGTGGCGCTGGGACTATCGAGCGAATCGATGTCGTCTCGGGTACTCTTGGCGGCGTTAACGCTTCGAGGATGGAGAGCCCATGACGGCAAAGCGATGGACCGCTCTGGCAATCGTGGTGGTGCTGCTTGCGGGAGCTGGTGTCTTTGCGTATATCAAATGGGATCGAGGCATTTCAATCTCGCAAATCATGCGTAACGGGGTGGCCGCAGAGAGAGCCGGTGACTTCAACACCGCGAAGCACGATTTTTATCAAGTGATTGCGAACAACCCGAGCAACAGTCTGCATCTCACGACGTATGCGCTGTACAACCTCGGGGTTATCTACACAAGCTTGAGCGACCTACCAATCGCAATCGGTTATTACGACCAGTCCATCAAGACGGACGACCAATATTTACCAGCGCTCTTCAACGTCGCAGCGGTCGAAACGCCGACCAATCCTGCTGCCGCTCTCATTGCGTATGACGACATTTTGAAGATCAAGCCCAACGACACCTACACGCTCTTCAATGTCGGATTGTTGAACGATGACCTGGGCAACACGAAACTTGCTAAGAAGCAAGTCGCCCAAGCCGTGAAACAAGATCCGAGCCTGAGAGCAAGGATTCCGACTTCCTTTGGTGCACCGTGATGTCAAGTGATTTCATTCGTTGTTCGTAACCAAACCGTAAAATCAGCTCTCGTGTAAAAAGTCGTTTTCACGCCCCCTCGAAAGGTTGGGTTGCCATCTTCAACGAACGAATTTGCACTCAAAATAGTCAACATGCATGGGAAATAGTGCATTTGCATCTGTTTCAAGTCGGTAGGAGATTAAATAATTCAGGTAGTCGGTGAAACAAAAGAGGGGGAAAGGAGTCTTGACGAACCATTGACGAGCGTCTCGCTGCGAAGTTTGACGTTTTTCGCTAGCGGGAATTGATTCTGACGTTCTCTTTAATTTTCTCGTAATTGGAAAAATGCACCCGTATAATTAGCTGGGCTTTGTTTCTCCAACTGGAAACAAAAAGTATGGTTTTACTCAATATGTCGTATTCACAAGGGGATCGGTCCGGAGGACCATGACGAAACGTAGGGCAGCAGCCGATTCAAGGGCCGCGCCTGGGAAGAACACGTCCAAAAAGGGTGTTGTCAAGGGGTCATTCGTCTCCTTCTTATCAATTACTGCGTCAATTAGTCCATTTTGGACATTTCCATCGCGCGCTGGTGCAATGGTCGTTTCAAACAGCACCGACGGACCGTCAACGACCCGTCATGATGTTCTTGATCCGGTAGGGGAGCGGCTTGCTGCGCGGCTGAGCGTAAAAGTCTCGCAAGGAAATTCGAGTGCGCTCTCGTCGACGATTCGTGCTTCCGCCGTTGGTCTGGTATCCACAAAACGGAACCCCTCTTCACCGACGCAAGACGAAAAATTCTCGCACGACGTTGGAACCGGACCTGAAGGTCCCCAGGGAGTTGCGAACAACGCGGGCAAAACACTCAAGAACGAGAATTCGAGTTCAACGACGACGACGACGACAAAGCCTGCCAAAGGTTCAACACCGTCGTCAACAACTACGACGACGCTTCACAAGACGGCAACTACTACTACGACGCTTGGTACCGGTACCGCAAACCCCGCATCAACTGGGGGAACAGGAACCACGACTGTAGGGGTCCCAGGTCCTGTTGGTCCGCAGGGCGCCCAAGGAACCCAAGGTCCCAGCGGCGCACAGGGTCAAACCGGTGCACAAGGTTTGGCTGGTACTCCTGGTGCGACGGGCTCTCAGGGTGCGACCGGCAGCCAAGGTGCAACCGGTGCCCAAGGTGCGACGGGTGCAACGGGCACGACCGGTCCTCAGGG
>PLRK01000099.1 GCA_003163875.1 Acidimicrobiaceae bacterium
CCAGTTCTGAGCAGACGAGGCACCGCAGCAGAGACGCAACTCTCTCCTGTGTTTACATCACGTGACCCCGAGAATTCATATGTTTCCGACCGCCTCGTGGTGCCGTCAGGTTGGTCTCGGCGCTGACCGGTGTAGCGCAACTTCATACGCTTCCACCGTCTTGCGCGCAATCCCCGTCCAATCCTCTCGAGTGGACCACGCGAACGCAGCTTTACTCATGGATTCGTACTCCTTCT
Source organism: Acidimicrobiaceae bacterium (assembly GCA_003163875.1). Lineage (GTDB taxonomy): Bacteria > Actinomycetota > Acidimicrobiia > Acidimicrobiales > RAAP-2 > RAAP-2. Next base: position 237 of record PLRK01000099.1, read on the forward strand.
TCGAAAGACGTTCAACTCGATGAAGGGTTTCTAAAAGGGAGTCAACACCGACATCAAATCTGATGGATGAATCTTCTGGGATGTCACGAAGATTTGGAAGATTCGGAATCACGACGGGCAAACCGAATGATTGAGCAAGGTTTATCGAACCACTATTGGTAATTTCGCGAAAGGGGAAAACCGCGATGTCACTCGCCTGGAGGTAACGAGCAAGATTTTCATCGGCAATCCAGTGAAAGTCCGCAACCACTCTTCCTCTCGCACCCACGACGAGGCTGTCTAGTTCCCTTCGATAGTCGCTGTCCGTACATGAGCCCGCCAACAGAACTTTGATCTTCGATGTCGCTGCAAGCGAGGCCACCGCTCGAAGTAGCGCATCCGCTCCCTTGTATCGTTCCAACCTTCCGATGAGGGTGACCACGATGTCATCGTCACTGAACCCGAAGCTCGCTCGAGCTTGCTCCCTCGTCATTGTTGATGGGTACGGCGCAGCGTAGGACCCCATGGGAATCACGAACACTTGACGAGCCCCCAATGACCTAAGGTCGGCGGCGGTTGTCTCGGAGAGGGCAATGATCACCCTTGCTTTGACGAGAAGAAAGTCGCGCGCTCGCCGATCGTCCGCAAATACTATTTCATGCGGCAGTAGATCGTGCGCGGTCCACACAATTGCGTAACCCACGGCGGATGCAACTCGAAGGTAGAAACCAAACCACCACTCCATAACTCTTCGCGACCATGATTTTTCTTGCGCCCAAGGGAGATAAAAGTGATGTACCCAGTGGATATGGAGGATTTCACATCCACGCGCTCTGTTCCATACGAGGGCGGCCGGCGACAACAGGAGATTGAGCGTCTGGGATGGGGTTGGTCCCTCGGCGTATCGAACGTGAACGCCGGCGGCTTCGACTTCTCGATACAGCAGCTCTTGATATGGAGGTCCGTCACGGGGCGCGACGAGCACTGACAGGCTGTCGCTCACGTACCTGGCTTTACCAGCTCGTGGAGCACGCCAGCTCCCATCGCCAAGTGATCGGCGAGAACCACCCAGCGAAGCTCCTCGTTGCGGTGACGCCAGATCGGCCAAAGCAGAAGTAGTGGATACCACTTCCACTTCAACGTCAGCGGAAGTCCTAGCAAAAAGAGTGCGTACACAATCGGCACCGAATTCTGTCGCGCAAATACTCCTATGCGATGGGGATGCTTTCGAAGGAGTCGGCAACCACCCTTGCCGTAGAAGAAGGCTCGGCGCACTTGACGCTTGGCGTCACCCCAATCGTGTCGAACCACGGCGTCTTGCACCCACCGAAGTCGGTAACCGGCGTCGGTCAAACGCCACGTGAAGTCGATGTCCTCCGCCGAACCAAAAGACTCGTCAAAGCCGCCAACGGCGTCGAACGCTTCACGCCTGAAGGCGATATTGATCGTGGTGGCCAGCGGTACGTACACCACGTGGGCATTGCCTGACCAGCGTACCCCAGAGTAAACACTCTTTCCTATCGCCCTCGCCGGCCCACACGAGACAATCTCCCCATCCTCCAAGATTGGCGCGAGCAGTCGTTCCAGCCACTGATCTTCAGGTAGGCAGCCCGAGTCGGTGAAAACGATGACGTCACCCATGGCGCTTCGGGCACCCACGTTGCGCTGATGTGCGATCGTCGTGTGAAGACCTGCGGGCTGCTCGTAATCAATCCACTGAACCCACGCGTGAGATTGGTGTATATCCTCGAGCGCTCCCTTCGAAGCGTCAACAACGATGACCTCGTGGAGTGTCGTGCCGACGAACGGCTTTAGCGCATCCAAGGTGTCCGCGAGCAGACGGTCGTCNNAACCTTGACCGTGTCGTCGCTAAAGACGATGAGATCCGCGTCATCGTCGGCTTTGCTCACGAAGCTCGGCTCACGTGTGGACTTCCCATATCGCCCTTCGAACTCGAAAGAGAAATCTTAGTGGTACACACGAGTATCTCCGGTCGAGTACACAATATAGAAGTTCCGATTAAAGAAGGAAATGTTCGTTCGGTAAGAACTGAAATAGTTGAAATTGTCCGCTTCAACCTGCGTGACCTTGTCGACGAGATTCGCGGTCGTCAGATAGACGTAGGAATTAATATCGACTTCCTTTGGAACTATCTCGTCAACGAGGTTGTAGTCGCCAGGCTTGGACAATAAGACTAGTTGCCCGAACAGATCGGTTTGAACCGGATTGTCCGGACCCGCATGAGCGCGAAGCCACGACGCTGTCGCAAACTCCTCAGTGGAGACAGTGAACTGTTGAGCGTTCACACCGTTCGCAGTCAGTGAGCCGGGCGGATAGCCACCAAAGAACAACGAACCCAATCCCGTTGCTGAGAACACCAATATCCCGACGATCGTAACGCCGACCACTGGAGTTGCGCGCGCCACCCTGGTTCCAAGACTTGCTAGATAGTCCACAAAATCGTCGAGCATCATGGTGACCGGGACGGCGAGCAAAATGGCGGTATAGATCGCTGCCCGTTCGGGAGTAAAGAGTGCGGCGAGAGTGCCCGAGTAGCGGGAGAGACCGCCGATGATGAGACCAGCTGCGCCGAGTCCAACAACGTCGGCGCTGTACAAGTCCGACTGTCGGCGACCCAATCGAAAAACGCCGTACAGCAGGGAGAACCCGAGAAGACCCCAGATTCCCTCCTCGAACCAGAGGTTCACCCGGTTCCACCAGTTGTTGAGTGCGGGAGCCACGCCCGGCGACGAAGCTACATTGACCGTCTTGAGACGAATCGAGTTGGCACCCGGGGCAGGAACAATCCAACTGTCGGTTTTCTGAAGTTCTCGTACGAGAATTTTCTCAAGCTTGGGAGCCGGAAGGGATTCGCCGTCACTCGNNAGAGCAACAATGACGAGTGCTGCATTAATTATCTGGCGCTTGTGAACATTAGATCGGTGTTCTTGGATCCTGGCCCGCCGTGCGCTAAGCCATCCTCGAGCCCAGAACCAGCCAACGACCCACGTAATCAACACGATGCCCGCCAAGAGATATGACGTCGTGTAGTGCGTAAAGGAGATTGCCACTATCAGTAATCCAACAACGATCCGAGT
>PLRK01000112.1 GCA_003163875.1 Acidimicrobiaceae bacterium
CGACGGCGACCAGTTTCCTTCCTGCTGTAGCGCACCTAGATTGCGGGAATCTCGCCCGATACGGGCACACCGGACTCGAGCATGAAGAACGTCACGACCGCCCCCAGGGCAAAGAATCCCGCCGCCCACCAGAACGCCACCGCGTAGCCGTGCAACGTCGCGGTCGTCACCAAGGCCTTCATGGCGGCGGTGTTAGCGGGCGGATGGCGGTGGACCAGAGCCAATCCCTCGCGAGTCGCCGCGGAGACCGCAATGGTATTGAGCAACGCTGTCCCGACCGAACCACCGATCTGCTGGGTGGTGTTGACTAACGCCGACGCGGCACCCGCGTCGCGTTTTTGAATCCACGCCGTCGCGCTCGCCGTCGCGGGCGCGAAGATGAGACCCAGTCCGAGACCCGTGACGACGAGCCCGGGCAGAACGTGACCGAGGTAATCCGAATTTGGCGGCAACTTGGTGAAAAGGATCATCCCCATCATCCCGAGCACCATCCCGACGGGGATGAGCGGTCGCGGGCCGGTCTTCGCGAGAAGTCGCGCACTCGCCACGAACGCGGACAGGGCAATGCCCCCCACCAGAGGAAGGAACGCGACGCCGGTTCGCATCGGTGAGAAACCCAAGGTCTCTTGCAAGTAGTAGGCGAGGAACAGTGAGATACCAAAGATTCCGATGTTGGTGATGAACAACGCGATGAACGATCCTCCGCGCGTGCGCTGGGTGACGATGCGCAGTGGCAACAGTGGGAACTTTGATCGCCCCTGCCATAACACGAACAGGACAAGCAACACGGCGCCCAGCAAGAGGCTCGCCCACGTGAGGTCATTGCCCCAACTCGCGGTGACGGCGTGGCTAAGACCGTAGACGACGAAGAACAGTCCCGCGCTCGCGAGTACGGTGCCGAGGACGTCGAGACGAGGACGATGTTCGCTCTTACCCTTGGCGACGAAGAGCGCGACGCCCACGATGTCGATCGCCGCAAAGAACAAGTTGATGAACAAACACCAGCGCCACGACGCCCACTGCGTCAATGCCCCACCGAGCAAGAGCCCGATCGCCGCACCCGAGCCCGCGACCGCGCCGTAGATGGCAAAGGCCTTAGCACGTTCGTGAGGTTCTTGGAACGTCGTGGTCAACGTCGCGAGCGCCGCGGGCGCGAGTAGAGCTCCAAAGAGGCCTTGAATGGCGCGCGCCGCGACCAGCATCGCAAAGCTGTTGGCGGAACCTCCGAGCGCCGACGCCAAGGCGAACCCGCCGAGTCCCATGTATAAGGTCAGGCGTCGACCCCAAAGGTCGCTGAGTCGGCCCCCCAGCAGGAGCAACGACCCGAAACTCAGCGCGTAGGCGGTGATCAGCCATTGTCGATTGGCGTTGGAGAAATGCAACGTCAATTGGGCCCTGGGAAGGGCGATATTGATGACCGTCGCGTCCAGGGCGACCATGAGCGTCGCGACACTCACGACCACGAGCGTCCACCATCGCCGAGCGTCGCTGGGCTCGAGCGATGTGGTCATAGACGCTGACATCCTAGGTAATTCGCTCTCGATGCTCAGCATTCTTCGTCGTTGCTCACACTCACTGCCGAGATGAACGACGGTGAGCCGCGTCACCAGTCTTGTCGGAATATTCCGTCATGGTAGATTTATCGGGATATTCCGATAGTGTGTATATGTCGGAATATCCCGATGTTGCTATAATGTCGTATTATGTCGACACAACACGATCCCGAACCAACCCGCGGCCCCTACCGAATCTACACGCCCGCGTCCTTGGGTGACGCCGTACGTCACTACCGGACCGAGGCGGGACTCACGCAAGCACAGCTCGCCGAAAAGGCAGGGATTCAACGTAGCTATCTGTCCGAGCTTGAAAGTGGCAAAGAGACCGAGCACGTGACGCGGCTCTTCGGCGTGCTGCGCCAACTCGGGGTTCGTATGACCCTCGACAAAGCAAATTGGTAGTGGAGGACGAACTGAGCGTCTGGCTCTATGGCGCGCGCGTCGCCGTCATCGGGCGCGAACGAGACCGGTTGCGACTGACGTATAGCGAAGAGGCGCTAACGACCTACCCGCTGGGCACCCCTCTCTTGTCGCTCTCATTGCCCGTCAGTTCACGTCGCTACACCCACGGCGTCGTTCGTCCATTCCTGGACGGCTTGTTGCCCGAGGGCACGTCACGCCGAGCAATCGCCTACGACCTGCACGTCAACGCGAGCGACACCTACGGATTGATCCGCCTGCTGGGCAGAGACTGCGCGGGCGCGATGGTGATCCAACCTTCAGGCGACCTCGCACCTCCGTTGGCGTCGACGACCACCGCGGAGCCGCTCAGCACCGAGGACATCAATGAACTCGTCCGCAATCTCAAGAGCGCGCCACTCGGCGTCGGAGGGCGGGTGCGCATCTCGTTAGCAGGGGTACAGGACAAGTTGGTCCTTACTCGCATGCGCGACGGCAACTGGGGTCGCCCCGTCGACGCGACGCCGTCGACGCACATTCTCAAGCCCGAGATCGCGGCGTTTCCCGACACCGTCCAAAACGAAGCGTTTTGCATGCGCGTGGCCAAGCATCTCGGACTCAACGTCGCGTCGGTCGACACGACGCAGATCGGCGGGCGCGCGCTGCTCGTCGTCGAGCGCTACGACCGAGTGATTGGGGCGGACGGCACCGTACGCAGAATCCATCAGGAGGACTTCTGTCAAGCAACGGGCGTGGCGCCCGAGCAGAAATACCAAGAGGATGGTGGCCCATCGCTTTCGCGCATCGCCGGCATCCTCAGGGATCTTGGCCCGCCTGGCTCATTGGAGCGCCTCCTCGAAGCGGTCACGTTGAACGTGCTCATTGGTAACGGTGACGCACACGGCAAGAATTTCTCGTTACTTCACGCAGACCACGGAGCCCTAACGCTGGCACCCCTCTATGACCTCATGTGCACCCTCTACTACGGCGACGATCGGTTGGCGATGTACATCGACACTGTCCATCAAACGAATCAAGTGACCGCTGCGCGCATCGTGAATGAGGCCACACAGTGGGGAATGTCGCAGAAGCGTGCCACCGACGTCGTCGTCGAACTACTGAAGAAGGTTCCCGCTGCGCTCGGTCTCGCTCGCGACGAGACACCAGGCGTGCCAGCGAAGTTGGTCGCGGTTATCAAGCGTCAACTCAAACAGCTCCAGTCATCGCAATGAGCGGCGGCGCTGGAGCTCGAACAGGTGCAGCTATCCGCGGGCCTTCAGCGCTTCGATGAGCGCAGGTAGCACCTTGTGCACGTCGCCCACGATCCCTAAATCCGCGATCTGGAAGATCGGCGCGTCGGGATCCTTGTTAATCGCCACGATGTTCTTCGAACCCTTCATGCCCACCATGTGCTGGGTGGCTCCCGAGATGCCACACGCGATGTAGACGGTCGGCTTGACGGTCTTGCCGGTCTGGCCGACNNTCGACGATGGCGCGACTGGCGCCCGCGGCACCGTGCAGCAACTTGGCGGTCTCTTCGATCAACACGTACTGGCTGGCTTCGCCCAAACCTCGTCCACCCGAGACGACGACCGTCGCCTCTTCGAGTTTGGGACCCGTGCGCTCCTCGACGTGGCTCGTGAGAATCGTGGCGCTACCGGTCGAGCCAAGATCGCCGGCTGGCGCGCTCTCGACACTAGCGGGCGAACCGCCCCCGGATTCTGCGGCGAAAGATTTCGCGCGCACCACAATGATCCCGGGACCTTCACCCGTGAAGTGCGCCCGCACCGTTTGACTTCCGCCGAAGACCGGGTGCTCGGTCACGGGACCGCCCTCATCGAGCAGTCCCGTTACGTTGGTCAAGACCGGCCGGTCCAGACGAGCCGACAAGCGACCCGCGATGTCGCGACCGTCGTAACTCGTGGGGATGAGGATGGCATCAGGAGCGCCCCTGGATGCGACGAGCGCGGCAATGGCGGACGCGACCGGTGCGCCGGGAAGCGCTTCACCTAGTGCGCCGACGTCATAGAGCGTGTTCGCGCCGTACTCGCCCGCTTGGGCCGCGAGTCCAGCGCCGTCAGGGCCCCAGGTGATCGCCGAGACGTCAGAGCTCAAACTGCGCGCCTGGGTGAGCAGTTCGAGCGACGTCGTACTGAGTGACCCGTTCACGGGCTCGACGACGACCCAGAGTTGTGCAATAGACATGAGGACTCCTAGAGGACTTTGATGGATTCGAGGAATGCGACGATCTTCTCGGCGCCGTCACCCTCGTCGACGTACTTCTCACCGGCCTGGCGCGACTCAGCCGCGACGACGGCGGTGATCTCCTCGCGTGCGCCCTTGGGACCGGTCTCGTCCCCGAGACCCAAGTCCGCGACGCTCAAGATCTCGACGGGCTTGGACTTGGCCGCCATGATCCCCTTGAAGGACGCGTAACGAGGCTCGACGACGCCCGCGGTGACCGTGACCACGCAAGGAAGTGGAGCAGTGACTTCGTCGTAGCCGGCTTCGGTCTGACGATTGACCTTCACGCTCGAGCCCTCGACACTGACCGACTTGGCGAAGGTGATCGAAGGAAGCCCCAGCAACTCAGCCAACTGCACCGGGGTCGTGCCGGTGTAGCCGTCGGAGGATTCGGTCGCACAAAGAATGAGATCAGGCAGGTCGCGCTTAATGACCCCCGCGAGCACCTTGGCGGTGCCGAGTGCGTCGGTACCGCGCAGTGCGTCGTCACTCACGATGACCGCCTTGGCGGCGCCCATGGCGAGCGCGTTGCGAAGGCCCGCGACGTCATTGGCTGAACCCATCGACACGACGGTGACTCCACCGCCGCCGGCTGTATCGACCAGCTGCAGCGCCATCTCGACGCCGTAGGTGTCAGCCTCATCGAGGATCAATTTTCCCGAACGATCCAGATTGTGCTGTGCATCAAAGGACTGGGGAGCGGCGGGGTCGGGTATTTGTTTGACACATACGACGATATTCATACCGTTCAATCTAGGGCATCGACGCCTGGAGGGAAAATTGAGCGCGTACGGAGCGCCACGGACCGCTCGCACTCACGGGCGAGCGCGACCCTAAGGGAACGTTGTCGCGCTCGCGCGCTCGTAGGACGCGGGTTTGGCGAGGGAGAACGCGGTCCCCCAATGAGAAAAGGTGATCGTATCGGTGGCGATCGACGAACCCGACTCCGCGATGACCTTGATCCCAACGGGCAGGTACGGCGAATGCGTCGATACGTACACCGTCTCGAGAGCGGTCGCTCCTTGATTGACGAGACCCTTCAGGGCAATGGCACTCTGGCCCTCGAAGGTGGTGGGCCCCACGATCGTTGGCGACGACAGGCTCGTCGTCTCGTGAATGACCGAAGGAAGAAGGATGCCGTTCGCGATGTCCTTGTAATTCGCATTGGTCGTGGGCACCAGTGCCCACTGGTTCGCGAGCGGCGTCGACGCCACGTTGAAGTCGTACTTATAGGCCGTTGCGTCAGCCTTCATGAACAACGTCCGGTCAAAGAGTCGCGACGTCTCGACACCTCCCTCGTACGCCTGGGTCTGGGTGCCGTCGTTCGCCGCGCTCAAGGTGTGAATCGTGAGCGTGCCCGAACCGAGCAGCTTGGTCCTCTGGAGAGACGCGACGTAGCCTTGGCGCGCCATGGCCTTAGCGACGAGTGTGAGGATCGTCGTCGCGCTGTCCTTGGCGAAGGGCGTCGGCGCGGTGCCAGCGACTGCGCTCGCGGCGCCGCCCGCGACGAGAATGACGACGAGCACGCCGCTCGCGACACATCGCAATGCGACGCGCCCGTACGTGGCCCAAGGGATCACGACGCCACCAACGCCATCGCGGCGGCGGGGTCATCGCTGATGATGCTCGTCACACCCAACGCCAGCATCGAAGAAATACCCGAAGGTTCATTGACGGTCCAGACGTTCACCTCGAGGGAGAGGTCCTTCGCGTGCTGCGCGTGGGTTGCGTCCAGTCGCCAGTAGGGCGGGTGCACCGCGTTGAGACCACGTTCGTGGGTCGTGGTGATGGCGCCTGCGAGGTCTTGGCTCCACAGCAGCCAGCCGAGACGCACGTCGGGATCGGTCGCGCGTAGTACGTCCAACGTCGCGAGGTCAAAACTCGAGATGATCCCGGCGCGATCCCAGGGTCCGTGGAGCAACTCGCTCAACACCACCCGAGCGAAGTCGCCGGACTCGTCGTAGGTGGGTTCGCGCGGGTCGCGCAGGTTCTTGATCTCGACGTTCACCTTGAGACCTTCGAGCACACCCATAGCTTGGTCGAGGGTGGGCACGTAGGACGGCAACGCGGCGGCGGCGGTGCTCGCGATGACCATGTCGCCAATCAGCGCGTCGTGGTGGATGACCAGCACGCCGTCGGCGCTTCGACGCACGTCCAGTTCGACCCCGTCAACCCCCAGTGCCTTGGCGGCGCGAAAAGCCTCGAGCGTGTTTTCCCGCTCCGTGACGTGCAGGCCCCGATGGGCGAAGATTTCCGGCATTTGACCAGTCTTTCAAAGTCCCACGTAGCCACCATTTCTTTGTTCGCCAGAATCGAACATTTCGCGACCTTTGTGCCCTGGTGCAGCGAGTGACACGCATTTGTTTAGGTCTTTTTTAGAGAAGTCCCTTGTATTGCAATACGTTCGCAACTAAAATTTGAATCCCCGCCACGGTGGCCTTTTGGAGAAAATCGTGGTCGTAGCCAATAAGTTAAGGAATTACTCATGTCGTTGATCTGGAACCGAACCCACGCCTGGGATGACGCTGACTGGCGCTCAAACGCCGCTTGTCGCGACACCGAACCCGAATTGTTCTTCCCCATTGGTTCGACGGGCATGGCGACGGACCAGATCGAGTCCGCCAAGCGGGTGTGCGATCAGTGTGAAGCACAAAAGGCGTGCCTGGAGTTCGCTCTCGCGACCAACCAGGAATCTGGCGTGTGGGGTGGCACCACCGAAGACGAGCGACGCAAACTGCGCAAGCAGTGGCTCGCAGCTCGTCGTCGCGCCTCGATGGGCTAGAGCCTCGGCTCGCTCGGTACCACGACGCGCACGAAGGTTCCCCCACCCTCCGAGGAGGGGACCGAATTCATCTCGATAGTCCCGTGGAGTTGCGCGCGCACGAGGTCGCGCACGATCGACAGGCCCAAACTCGTTGGCACCTCGAGTGAGAAGTCGTCACCGAGACCTTTGCCGTTGTCGCGGATCTCGGCGTGCGCGTTGCCGCCGGCTTGGTAGAGATTGAGCGTGACGACCCCCACGTGCTCGTTCTCGGGTCCCCCGAAGTCCGTGAACGCGTGCTCGACCGCGTTGGTCAATAATTCGGCGAGCGCCACCGCCAACGGGGTCGCGATGTCGGTCGACAAGGTCCCGAGCGAACCGTTCACGATGATCTCGACGGGATGCAGCGCTAGCACCGTGTCCTCGACGAGCATGACCAGCGAACGGACGATTTGATCGAAGATCACCTCCTCGCCGGGCTCGCGCGAGAGTACTTCGTGCACCACGGCAATCGAGCGCACGCGCCGCTCGGCTTCTTGCAGCGCCACGCGCGTCTCTAACTCACTACTTCGTCGAGCCTGTAGTCGCAGCAGCGACGAGATGGTCTGCAGGTTGTTCTTCACGCGGTGGTGCACTTCGCGCACCGCCGCTTCCTTGTTGAGCACCACCCGGTTCAGTTGGCGCAGGTCCGACACGTCGCGCACAAGGACGATGACGCCGGTGACGTGTCCCTCCTCGATCAGCGGCACGCAGTGAAAGAGGATCGCGACGTCCTGGCCGAGGTCCACCTCTTCGAGCGAGGGAATGGCGAACTCGAGCGTGCGCTCGACGACGCGCACGTGCAGACCCATCTCGGGCAGCGTGCGCCCCTCGACCGACGCGTAGACCCCGAGGCGGTGCATGGCGTTGGTGGCGTTGGGCGTGGCGAACTCGACACCGCCCTTCGCGTCGAGCAGGATGATACCGTCGCCCACTCGAGGCAACCCCGGTCCCGCCACGTCGTCCTCGCGATAGGGGAACGTGGCCTCCGAGACCATGGCGCAGAGGCGCTCGAAGACCGACAGGTAGGCCTGTTCATACAGCGACGCGGGACCGCGTAGCGGGCCCTGGAGTCGCACCATGACCGCAACGACGACACCGTCGAAGCGCACGGGCACGCACCACGTGGGCACGATCTCGTCGATCCTCTCGATCCGGGCTTCGCCCACCATGCGCGTGGACGTGTCAAAACACTGGTGCACGAGGGGCCAGGCGTCGCTGCCGTGGCTCGTGCCCACGAGGTCGTCGGAGAGCAGCGTCGCGCGATTGTTCGGGCGCATCTGGCCGAGCACCACGTATTCCTCGTCGAATCGCTCGGGGTCCTTCACCCGAGCCATCAACAACATGTCCGAGAACGACAGGTCCGAGAGCAAGGACCACGACGCCGTGAGGCGTAGCAAGTGGTCAATAGCGTGTTCGGTCAATTCCGTGCGAAAGGTCGCGATTTCAGCCAGCGACGCCATCAGATGCTTCGAAGTTCGACCATGGAGCGATGTCGCCCGGTGTAACTCGCGAGTTCATTGACCCCGCGTGCTTCGAGCATCGTCGCGAGGTCGCCCGCCCGCTCGCCCACTCGCTCGAGTCGATGCGCGTCACTCGCCGTCGTGAACGTGACGTCCGCCTCGACCAAGAGGTCGAGGAAGGCCTTCGCGGGATACTGCTCGGCGACGGGCTTGATCCAACCCGCCGAGGAGCACTCGACCGACACGTCCGCACTGCTCGCCGCGTGCGCCATCTGCGCGTAACACGCGAGCGCGTTGTTCGCGTAGAAACCGGCGACCTTGATGAGATCGGGGTGGGCCAACACGTCCACGCTGTGGGTCTGAGCGAGCTCGTCGACGGCCTTGGCGTAGTCACGCCACGCCGTTTCGTGACTGCGCAGCGTCCACTCGTGCATGTGGACGTCATTGTCAATGTCGTCGAACTGCCAGGTCCCGAGCCAGTGCACCGAGCCAATGAGCACGTCGAAGGGATACTGGCCGAGCAGCTCGGACACCGCGTCCATCTGTCCGGGGTAGTAGTCGACCTCGAGGCCGATCTTGACTGGTAGCCCCGCGTCCTTCGCGGCGAGGGCCAAGGTGACGTAGTCGTCGAGCGAATTGCGTGCGTGGAAGGCAAAGTACTCGGCCATGGCCGTGCTCGTTGGTTCGTGCCCGAATCGCAGCCAGAACGGACCCACGAGGTTGGCGACGTCGACGAAACGATGCGTGTGCTCGGTGAGGGCCAGTTCGGACACGCCGTTGCGCGCCGCCTGCTCGCAGTACTGGGCGATTTGATCGAGTTGATACGAAACGCTGGACTCAGAATGCGGCCAGAGGTGCAGGTGATAATCCAGCACGCGCGCCCGACTAGTCGGTCCCGAAGCCCACGACGCGCTCGCTCGCCTTGGTGGCGAACTCCACGTAGGCAATGCGCGACGCGGGCACGCCCACGCGACGATCCTTGCGGTCGGTGAGCCAGAGAACCTTGTCGGTACCCAGCGCGGCTTCCACGTCCTTCATGATCTGCTCGCGATCGGCGCCCTCGGGCAATTCGATCTCGAGTTCCTTCATTGATTGGACGATGCCAATTCGAATGTCCATGACGACTCCTGCGCTAGCTACAGACCCATGTTATGGCGCTGGGGCATTATGGAAGTCGTGACCTCTGAGCCCGTGTCTGAACGCAGCCGACGCTGGGCGGCGACGATGGGTGGCTACGAGGGTGCTCTCGATGACGTCACGGTCGCGCACCGCGACTCCTGCGCCCGTGTCGAAGCCCAGAGCGTCACGGCGACCGAGGTCCTCGGACCTCGCGCGATGCGAGAACGTCAACTCGACGAGTTACTGATCCCCGGCGCGACGCGTTCCTCGGGGGCGGGTAACCGAGCCCGCGAGGAGGAACCCGACGAGTTTCGCACCTGTTTCGAGCGCGACCGCGACCGCATCTTGCACTCGAGCGCCTTTCGACGTCTCGCGGGAAAGACCCAGGTCTTCGTGTTCCCCGAGGACCATATGCGAACCAGACTCACCCACGCCCTCGAGGTCGCCCAAGTGGCGACCGGCATCGCTCGAGGGATCGGGCTCAACACCGAGCTCGCCGACGCGATTGCGCTGGGTCACGACTGTGGGCACGGTCCCGGAGGACACGCGAGTGAAGAAGCCTTCGACCCCTTCCTCGAACACGGCTTCGATCACGCGCTCTGGGGAGCGGACGTGTCACTGACGGGACTGAATCTCTGCGTCGAAACCCTCGACGGCATCAGGAACCACTCGTGGTCGCGACCCGCGCCGAGCACCCCCGAAGGCGAGGTGGTCAGTTGGGCCGACCGCATTGCCTACGTCTGTCACGACTTCGAGGACGCGGTCTCGGCGGGCATCGTCACGGGCGAGGACCTGCCGGTACTCGTGCGCGAGCGCTGCGGGGTGACGCGAGGCCAACAACTTGGCAGCTTCATCAACGCGGCGATCCACACCGTGCGCGAGACCGGCGTCATTGGCATGGACGCGTATCACGCCGAGGCGCTCGCCGCCTTTCGCACGTTCAACTACGAGACGATCTATCTGCGCGGGGCGTCACGCCACCAGGCGTCCGCGGTCGTCTCGATGCTTCGCGCACTCGTGGAATTCTTCGCCGCCCACCCCGAGCGCATCCCCGACGTGAGCGAACGCGCCACGAGCACGAACTCCGACGCGCTGCACGACGCGGTGGCCTACGTCGCGGGTATGACCGACCGTTACGCGTGTCGCAGTGCCGTCGCGCTGCTCGACTGGCCCGAGGACCAGTTGCCCAAAGGTTTCGAGCGCTAGGGCTTCGTCGCCGCTTCGATGTTCACGCCGAGCGGCGGTCCGCCTTGCATCCAACCGAGTCGTTGTTCGGTTGTGCGAATCGCCACGCGCTCGTGGGTGAGGATGAAGAACCTATTGTCGCGAATCGCGTTGGCGACCGCCACGCCGACGTCCGCCGCGTCGATGCCCGCGTTGACGGCGTTGGTCGCGACGTCGGTGACGATCTTGACCATGGGGTCCTCGTTGTAGCTCACCAGTTCGTTGGGCATGTTGCGAGCCGATTCGTGAATACGCGTCTTCACGAATCCTGGACACAGCACCGAAACCCCGACGTTCTTCTGGCTCATCGCGAGCTCGTGGAAGAGACTCTCCGAAATACCCACGACGGCGAACTTGCTCGCACAGTACGCCCCCATGCCCGGCATCCCTCCGAGTCCCGCCAACGAGGCGGTATTGACGACGTGGCCCTCGTTTTGTTCGAGGAACAAGGGCACGAACGCGTTGATGCCGTTGACGACGCCGTCGATGTTGATGCTGAACACCCAGTCCCAGACCTTCTTCGGAGTCGCGATACACGGTCCTCCAACGACGCCCGCGTTGTTAAAGACCACGTGCGCGCCGCCGTACTCGCGTAGTGCCGCGTCGCGCAGCGCAATGACGTCCTCTTCGTTGGCGACGTCGGTGCGCACGCCAATCGCACTCGCACCCATTGCGTGCAGCTCCTCGAGCGCGTTCTTGAGCGGTTCTTCTTCGATGTCCCCGAGGACCAGCTTCACGCCACTGCCCGCGAGCACGCGCGCGGTCGCGAGACCTATCCCGCTCGCCCCACCCGTGATGACCGCGACCTTTTTTTCGTCCAGATCCATTCCTGCCCCCCTTCGATGCTCACACGAGCTTGAGTTCTTGACGATAGACCCGCGCGGGACCCTGCGCCGCGACGGCCTTGGCGAGGGCGACGAACGCCTCGGCGACTTCGGACTGGGGTTGGGCAACGACGACGGGCTCTCCGTGGTCCCCGCCTTCTCGCAGTTTCGTCTCGAGCGGAATCTGGCCAAGCAGGGGCACCCCGAGTTCTTCGGCGATGCGCTGGCCCCCACCCGATCCGAAGATCTCGTAACGATGACCGTCCTCACCCGTGAACCAACTCATGTTCTCGATCACCCCACGCACCGAGAGCTTCAGTTTGCGTGCGGCGTACGCGCTTCGCTGCGCGACGCGCTGCGCGGCCGCCTGGGGGGTCGTGACGACGTACATCTCGATACGCGGCACCACTTCGGACAAGGTGAGCGCGACGTCACCGGTGCCCGGCGGCATGTCGATCAACAAGAAATCGGGCTCGTCCCACCACGCCTCGGTGACGAGTTGTTCGATCGCCTTGTGCAACATCGGACCGCGCCAGATGACCGG
>PLRK01000032.1:0-5870 GCA_003163875.1 Acidimicrobiaceae bacterium
CCTGGGAGAGTAGGTCGCCGCCGGGATTTCTTGAAGAGCCCCCACCAATTGGTGGGGGCTCTTCGCATTGCAGAATCGAACAACACGTGTCGCCACGCGAAACTCGTGGCCGTATTCTTGACTTACTTTGTCGCGTCAAGAAATCGCAGCACTGCGCTCGTGGTCTCCTCGGGTCGTTCTTGCTGAATCCAATGACCGACGTCGTCGATCTCTATGACGCCGCGAAAGTCGGGGAGCAGATCGCCCATGGCTTCGGCGACACCCGCCATCATGAAACGCACGGGGTCGAGTGAACCCGTGAGGAACGCGATGGGCATGGTGAGTGTCGACAGCGCGATGTCCTTGGAACGCCGCCAGTTCGCATCGATGTTGCGATAGAAACTGAGCGGTCCGAAGAATCCTGACGTCGCAAAGGCCGCCGCAAAAGTATCGATGTCCTTCTCGCTCAACCAGCTCGGAAAGACCCCGGGAGCTTCGGCCAATGTACTGAGCAGCGTGGTGCCTTCGCGTGGGGCGGGTGTGAATGCTTTGCCACTCTTCATGCCGTCACCCGAGGCGGAGTAGTAGAAGTCGCGTAGGAAGTGCCGCGTGTCACCCTCGAGTTCGGCCTCGGCAACGCCGACGGGCTGGAAGTAGTTGATGTAGAAGAACTGCTCGGCGAAGACCGCGTCGTACATCTCGAGCGGGGCGCTATGGGGTGTCGCGAGGGGCACGCTCATGTTAAAAAGCGCGCGAACTCTACTTGGATGAAGTCGTGCCATCTCCCACAGCGCCAGCGCGCCCCAGTCGTGTCCGAGGAAGGTCGCTTGCTCGTAGCCGTAGTGATCGAGGAGTCCACAGAGATCCTCGGTGAGTCGGTCCGATCCGTAGTCGCTCACCTCGCGGGGACAGCTGCTCTCGCCGTAGCCCCTCCAGTCAAGGGCAATGGCGCGGTAGCCCGCGGCCCCGAGTGCGCTCAACTGGTGTCGCCATGAGTACCAGGTCTCTGGAAAACCGTGGCACATGACGACGGGGGGTGCGTCAATTGGGCCGCAGCTGACGACGTGGATCGTGAGCGCGTTGACGTTGATCAACTCATGATTGAATTCGTCCATGACTCGCTCGATTCTGCTCTCTCGTTGCACGTGATTTGTTCACGACAGTAGCCGCCTTCGTCAAATGCGTTTGGCGCGTTTTCCGCCTTTCGATCCCTACGCGGGTCCGATTTCATTGAGTGCTGCGGCGCGTTAGAGGGCCGTGTCATTGCGCGACGACGCGGTGGTCTTAATGTACGAACTGGAGAATTCGCGGTGAAATCCCGATAAGTTGGTGGCGCACGGTTCGTCGCGCGCGGCCAGCGGTGATCGAGTGAGCGGGAATGTCGAGACGACAGCGTCAGGGAGAATCGCATGGTTGTTGAGCACGAAGAGCAGCCCCCACTGGAGCGTCGTTCGCGCGATCCCGAGCGGACGAAGGAAGAGATCCTCGTGGTCTCCACGCAGGAATTCGCGGACCGCGGCTTCGCGGGTGCTCGAGTGGACGAGATCGCCAATAAGACCCGCACCACCAAGCGGATGATCTATTACTACTTCGGCTCCAAGGAACTGCTCTACATGGCCGCCCTCGAAAGGGCCTACGAGGACATTCGGGTGGTCGAGGCGAACGTCGACGTCGAGCACCTCGATCCGATTCGCGCGATACGACGACTCGCTGAGCTGACGTTCGATCGACACGAGGCGAATCCCAACTTTAGCCGCTTGATAAGTCAGGAGAACGTCCAGCGCGGGCAGTTCGTGACCAAGGCGAGTGGCTTCCCTCGACTCGAACGTCCGATTATCAAGATCTTGGAACAAGTACTCGAGCGTGGACGAGCCGATGGTGTTTTCGTGCGCGACATCGACGCACTCGACGTGCACATGTTAATAAGTTCGTTCTGTTTCTTTCGCATCAACAACCGATTCACGTTCGCCGCGAGTTTCGGACGCAATCTCGTCGAACCGGATCGCCGCGCGATGTACCGCGAGATGATAGGCGACGTCGTCGTTGACTATCTCACGACACCCTCGCCCGAGGACCATTAGTCTTCGTTTCGAAATAGCGGGCGTGCTTTGGCGTCCAGTTGCTCTTGTAGTTCTCCCAGGACTCGATAGCAGTCGAGCACGGACGCGATTGAGGAATTGGGCTCATCACCTTCATTGATCGCGCGCACGAATTCGCGGTCTTGAAGTTCGATGCCGTCCATGGAGATCGCCACACCCGACACGTCGATGGGTTCGTCCGCCCCACTGACCAGGTCGTCGTATCGCGCCACGTAGGTTCCGTGATCACAGATGTATCGAAAGAACGTTCCCAGGGGCCCCTCGTTGTTGAAGCTCAGTGACAACGTGCAAAGTTGCCCGGTCGTGCTACGCAGCTGAATTGACATGTCCATTGGTATACCGAGAACGGGATGGATTGGTCCCGCGAGCACGTTGGCCTCCTCGATTGGCTGGCCGCATTGGTAGGCGAAGAGGTCGATCGTGTGCGCAGCGTGGTGCCACAGAAGATTGTCGACCCAACTACGTGGTTGACCTAGCGCGTTCATGTTCGTGCGCCGAAAGAAGTACGTCTGGACGTTCATTTGTTGAATCGTGAGTTCGCCCGCGACGATGCGTTGATGGACCCATTGGTGCGAGGGATTGAATCGTCGAGTGTGTCCCACCATACACACGAGCCCGCTCTGGGAGGCGACGCGCGCCACGTCATTTGCGTCGGCGAGCGAGTCGGCGAGAGGGATTTCCACTTGGACGTGTTTTCCCGCGCGTAGCGACGCAATGGCTTGGGAGGCGTGCAATTGCGTGGGGGTGCAGAGGATGACGGCGTCGACGTCGCTTGAGCGCAGCGCGTCCTCGAGTTCGGTCGAGGCGAAGTCTGCCCCGTACTTCTCGGCGACCTCTTTGGCTTGCTCCAGCGTGCGACTGATGATCGCGCTCACGTGGACGTCGTCAATGCGGGCCAGTGCGTCGAGATGTTTGATCCCGAAGGCGCCCGCGCCCGCGACGGCGATGTTCATGTCGTCTCCTCGTCGAGCGGTGACTCCAGTATGAGGTGTCCGACGGCCGTATTCGACGCCGGCACGTGATAGAACCGGTGCAATTCGTTGCACTGCTCGCTCAACGCGCCACGCATGATGAGCCACATCACGAGCTCGATCCCCTCAGAACCCGCCTCGCGCAGGTACTCGAGATGCGAGATCGCGCGCAGCGCAGTGGGGTTGGCGTTCATGTTCTCGAGAAATGCGTGATCGAACGGTTGGTTGATGAGCCCAGCTCGCGGGCCTTGGAGTTGATGACTCATGCCGCCCGTGCCCCAGACGTGGACGTTCAGATCCTCGTCGAAGCTGTGAACGGCGCGACGGATTGCTTGGCCCAACTTGAAACATCGCTCACCCGTGGGTGGTGGGTACTGAACCACGTTGACGGCGATGGGCACGACGCGAACGGGCCAGGATTCGACTCGACCGAACATCAGCGACATGGGAACCGTGAGTCCGTGGTCAACCTCCATTTGATTCATCACCGTCATGTCGAACTCGTCCAGGATGAGCGATTGGGCCATATGACACGCCAGTTCAGGATGGCCAATCACCGTCGGGACCGGACGAGCCCCAAAGCCCTCGTCGGCGATGGCGAATTCGTCCGCGCAGCCAATCGCGAAGGTCGGTATGCACTCGAGTGAGAACGCGGTCGCGTGATCGTTATAAATGAGCACGACGACGTCGGGTCGCTCCTCGGCGATCCATTTCTTCGACCACTCGTAACCAGCGAAGAGGGGAGCCCAATAGTCGCTTTTGTCCTCACCACGATCGAGCGCCGCGCCAATTGCGGGCACGTGGCTCGTGGTGACACCCGCGGTGATGCGCGCCACTTCAGCGATCCTCCGTTTTTGATCGCACGCCGTCGGGTGAACGTCCGCCGTGGAGCATCATGGCGGCGTAGTCGTCCACGGACATACCGGCCATTTTCGCCGCGGCACTTTGGAAACTCTGGCCGTCCGTTGCAAATATCTTCGCGAGGAAGTAGATGTTGCCGCCCAGAGAGATCATGGCGTTGTAGTCGCGCTCGAGTACCGCTTGTTTTTGTGCTTCCGTCATAGGCCATTCGTCGAGATAGGTCCGTTCGTCGCTCTTGAATCGTTCTCGATTGGCCGCGCTCTTAAGGCTCATGCAGAATTGATTGAGATGGAAACCCTCGTGTGAACGTTGCGCCGTGAAGACGGTGGTGCCGGGGATGTCGTCGAATTCGCTATTGTCAACCACGGTCTCCATCCTTCCAGTACAAGTGCATGGGATTGTCCACGAGCAACTTTTGTTGAGCCGTCGGCGTCGTGGCGATGTGAGGGATGAAATCGACCAACTTGCCGTCGTCGGGCATGAAGGATTTCAGGTTCGGATGTGGCCAGTCGGTGCCCCAGAGCACCCGGTCGGGGAAGTCGTCGATGATGCGCCGATAGAAGGGCACCGTGTCGTCGAAGCCCTCGGGCCCGGTAACGCTCAGTCGCTCCGGACAGGTGACCTTCGCCCACACGTTCTCATTCTCCTGCATGAAGCGCACGAAGAGTTGGAACGCCTCGCCGTCGACGCTTTGGGTGACGTCGGGTCGACCGAGGTGATCGACGACGAGCACCGTGGGGAACGAGGTGAACAGAGACCACTTCTCGGCGAGGTCTTGGGCTTCGAAGTACACCACGACGTGCCAGCCCAGGGGAGCGATCATCTCGGCGATGCGCAAGTAGTACGAATCTTCCTCAGGATCGACCAGTCGGCGAAGGTAGTTGAACCGCACGCCGCGCACGCCCGCCTCGTCGAGTTCTCGCAGCTGAGCCTCACTGAACGTCGGCTCGATCGTGGCGACGCCTCGAGCTCGCCCGTTCGAGGCGTACAGGGCGTCGACCATGGCGTCGTTGTTGGCGCCGTGACACGTCGCTTGCACGACGACGTTGCGGCTGAAGCCCAGGTGATCACGAAGCGCGAAGAGTTGATTCTTGCTGGCGTCACAAGGCGTGTACTTGCGCTCGGGAGCGAATGGGAACTCGTCGCCCGGTCCAAAGACGTGACAGTGGGCGTCGACGGATCCGTCAGGTAGGACGAACGTCGGCACCGACGGGTCGGGGTCGAAGTAGAGCCAATCACTGTCGACGACGAAGGATGACACGCTCATCGACCCTGTTTCACGAGTAGACGCTCCAGTCGGGGATACACCCGCCGCGCGTTCGCGGAGTACACCTTGTCGCGGTCCTCATCGTCGAGCTCGAGTGCATCGACGTAGCGTTTGGTGTCATCAAAGTAGTGCCCGGTCGTTGGGTCGATGCCGCGCACCGCGCCCACCATCTCGGAACCGAACAGGATGTTGTCGATGTCGATCACCTCGAAGAGAAGGTCGATACCTGCTTGGTGATAGACGCACGTGTCAAAGAACACGTTGCCCATGAGGTGCGTCGCGAGATCGGGCTTGTCGAGCATGTCAGCGAGCCCTCGGTATCGGCCCCAGTGGTAGGGAACGGCGCCGCCGCCGTGGGGAATCACGAGACGAAGTTCGGGGAACGTCGAAAAAAGGTCGCCCTGAAGAAGTTGCATGAAGGCTGTCGTGTCAGCGTTCATGTAGTGGGCGCCGGTCGCGTGGAAATTGACGTTACAGCTGCTCGAAACGTGAATCATCGCGGGTACCTCAAGCTCGACCATCGCTTCGTACATCGGAAACCACGAGGCGTCCGTCAGCGGGAGACCGTCCCAACGACCACCGCTCGGATCCGGACTCAGGTTGAGTCCGACGAAACCAAGTTCTTCGACGCAACGGCGAAGTTCCTTGATGGAATGCTCGACCGGTACCCCGGGGGATTGGGGGAGTTGACAC
>PLRK01000032.1:5930-6580 GCA_003163875.1 Acidimicrobiaceae bacterium
AATTGATTCTTCTCAATCGTTTCGACTATCTCTTCGTCGGAGATGACGGGGTAGGAGGGGAAAGGCTCGCCTGACGTGTAGGCGGCAACCTGGGCCGCGCGCCACAAGGTGTGCGCCTCGGGCGCGGTCGTGTAGTGCCCGTGGCAATCAATGATCACGCCGACTCCAAATTGAGCGCGGGACGTACACGTCACCTCGCATGAGGAGTCGCGCGGTTCGTAGTAGCGCCGCGGACGTGATGTTCACGTCGTGCCCACTTACGGCGACGTCCATTGTCACGTCGAAATAACCCGAGGGGTGCTCGATCTGCAGGTTCGTCTCGCCCGACACACTCGAGATTCCGCAGAGTTCGTTCGCTACGGACCCCGGCAGCAAACACGCGGTCGCGACCGACACCGCGCCGAAGACGCCGATCGCCTCGTGCACTCGCTTGGGAATGAAGGTTCGTGTCGTGACGACGCCACCGTGCTCGGCCTTGGCGAGCAAACTCATCTTGGGCACGGTCTTGGCACTGACGTCACCGAGATTCATCATGGTCCCCGCGGCGAGACGAAGCTCCTCCACGCGCGCGCAGACTGCCGCGTCCGCTTCAATCGTCGCGGGGTCCTCGTAACCGCTGAGCCCGACGTCGCTCGCGCGAAGACAGACAA
>PLRK01000045.1 GCA_003163875.1 Acidimicrobiaceae bacterium
CGACCGCCTGCGCTCGCATCCGCCCTAGCTGGACGTTGGCCGCCGCTAGCGAGCCGTTTCGCTCCTGTGCGGCAGAAAGCAGATCGCCATAACCAAGTAGGGCAATTTGGATGTCTGTCTTTGACTTCGCCTGGCTCGCGAGGTCCTGAATGAGACTCTCTAGCGCCGGCGACAACGTCGCCGTCCCGTGACCGAAAGGCCCGATCGACGTGTCCGATGCTTTTATGGGCGGCGGTGCGATCGCTACCTTCTTCGTCCACTGCGCGTAAAGAGTCGCTGAGGCGCTAAATGGGTACGTGCCACCATTGGCGTATGAATCGCCCGAGCCGTTAGGGGCGGTGTTCCATCTAGCGAAGGTGAAGCCGTTTCGCGAGAAGTGCTCAGACGTCAAGGGCGCTGGCCCACTGCGACGTTCTACGGCCATTAAGCCAACCCCACCGTTTGCTAGGAANNTGAACACAGGCTTCGGGGACAACTTCCACTGGGCGAAGAGAGTGATTGAGTGCGAGAAGGAGTATGTGTCGCCGGCTTTGATGCTCTGGCCCGAGCCGTTAGCAGCTGTATTCCAGTCGACAAATGTGTAACCATTTCGCGTGAACTGATTCAGCGAGATTGCGGTAGGGGTGTTATCAATCTCCTTGCCCATCGAACCAACCCCACCGTTTGCTAGGAANNGGGGGATGTGTTCCAATCGACGAACGTGTGATTCGCCCAAGAAAAGACATTGAGCGAGAGCGACGTGGGTTCATTCTTGCTCTCCGGTGCCATCACTCCGGATCCCCCGTTGCCGTCAAATGTCACCGTTTCAATGACACCAACGACGTTCAACGTGAAGGACCAGGTGCCGGTATCACCGTGCGGATCCGAGTCGGTACCCGAGACGCTATAGGTTCCAATCGAAAGTGGTCCCGCGGTCGAGACAGCGCCTGAGGAACTCACCGTCACGCCCGGAATTGACTTGGTGGTGACGAAGGTGACGAGACCAATATTGTTCTGCACGGTGATCGTGCTCGTAAAAGTTGANNAACGAACCCCGACGCCGATACCAAGGTCGTTGAAAATGTCCCGCTTGAGCTCGCAGTAGTAGATCCGACGGTTGGTGAACCTTGGACAATCGCGCTCGGCGTGACCGCGAGGGAGAACGTCCACGTGCCGGCATCACCGTAGGCATCCGAGTCGGTGCCGGTGATTGTGTAGGGAGAGTCATTTGCGTTCAACGCACCGGTGGTTTTCAGCTCATCGCCATTCGCAATTGTGAAGCCTGGAGTTGACGTGAGGAAGGTGACCGGACCAACGAACCCCGACGCCGATACCAGGGTCGTTGAGTAGCTTGCGCTGCCCGCCACAGAAGTGGTATCCGAAGTCGGAGTGCCCTGGACGATCGTATCAGCCGTAACCGCGAGCGAGAAACTCCAGAGACCCGCGTCGTTGCTTGCATCGGTATCGGCGCCCGTAATTTGGTAGGGCGAATCTGCTACAGACAGAGGCCCCGTGCTCTCAAGTTCATCACCATTGACAATCGTGAAGCCCTGCGTCGAGGTTGTGAAATTAAGTGGACTCGAGTATGTGCCGGAAACTGCGGTCAACGTAGCGACGTAGCTCGCGCTTTGTGACGCGAGCGTCGTTCCTGAGGTCGGAGATCCTTGCTCGATCGGCGATGTCGCCGACGCTTTCGGCGAGTTCAGCATCGCGATCATGAGCACAACTGCCAATATGCCCGTGGTGCCCCTTGCGAGTCCCGCCCTCCAACTCATTCGCGAAACCTACTACGAAACGTCACACAGGGCACCCGCACCGTCCTGGCCGCTCCGTGCAACATTGGCTTGGCTTGCGGGCAATGGGTCGCCGAACGACATCGGTAACGCCATTGACATTCGTCAAGACGACATCAGGAGCTTTTAAGTCCGGCAAGCCGCCCATGGTATCGTCGGGCAATCACCTTACCAACGTGCTATTTCGTTTGCCCGGACTACAACGTGGCCGCCGGAGGTATACGGGTGATCTATCGTTTCGTCGATATCTTGAACGCGGCCGGGATCAATTCGGCAGTGGTCCATAGGTCAAAGAATTTTCGTTGCACTTGGTTCGCCAACGAAACCATTGTTGTTGGCGGAAAAGACATTCGCTTTGGGAAAGGCGACCTGCTCGTTCTTCCCGAGTGGTACCGCGAGCTCTTGCCTTACCTCGCCCCTGGAGTGCCGAACGTCGTGTTCAATCAAAACGCGTACGAGACTTATTCCGACGTGCCGTACACGAGGGGAACGAAGGCACCCGTACTGAGTTCGGACACGATTGGCATTGTCGGGATTTCAGAAGACAGTATCGAATACTTGAGGCTTTGCTTCCCGGACGTGCGAGTGGACGGAATCAGGTTGTCGATTGACTCTGATCTCTTCCACCCCTCACCAAAAGGTAAGTCCAAGACCATCGCGTACATGCCTCGCAAACGACTTAAGGAGCTAAACCAAATTTTGCACATCCTTGAGTCGCGAGGCTCGCTAGATGGTTGGGAGTTGCTCCCAATCGATGGCGCAACTGAAGCTGAGGTTGCGGGGTATCTGGGTGGCGCCGCAATCTTCATTGCCCTAAATGAGCGCGAAGGAATTGCACTCCCGTCACTCGAGGCGATGGCCTCGGGGTGTGTTGTCGTCGGCTTTCGTGGCAGCGGTGGCAAGGAGTACATGGAACCGGACGCGACGGTGCCCATCGGAGATGGCGAAGTCGCTTGGCTCGTCGCCGCGCTGGAGTTAGAGATGAGACGTTTTGAGGACGAAGACCCAGGGCAAATTGAAATGTCAAAGAAAGCCATTTCTCTCGTGTCGAGCAGATACAGCCCCGAGCGTGAACGTGACGACGTCATCGCGGTGTTCAGTGAGGCACTCGCCCGGGTCGCAGAAGTGACTCCTGGCTCGACACACCTCGATGTAAAGTTCCTGCCGCCGACGGACGTAGAACGCAAGAAGATTGCTCAACGACTTTCTCGTAAAAACATCAACCTTTGACGTGCCCGAGAAGGCACCGCACGTCAGGGATGTGCGAGGCGTTTTGTGTCTGACTCAGACAATTTCGATGAGATGCGTTGGTCGAAGCTGCAACTACGAGAACTAACCGTTGTTCGCTCGAGATCTCCTCATCGTTCCGATCCTCTGTCGAGCGAAGGCGATCTCCTCGGGAAGGCCTCCCGTCAACGCCAGCAGCGCTACAAAGAGAATGAGGATCACCGGAAGCCACGCAACGGTCGCGACTGAAGCGTGCCAACTTCGCNNGTCACGGCGACACCGATGACGACGGGGCGCAAGGACAGTTTCGTCAACTCCAGTTTTGATCTTACGTCACGAGCAAAGTAAGCCCGCACGCCAAGGAGGGTGAAGAGTTCTGAGATAAGGGTCGCCGTCGCAGCACCATTGATTCCATATCTAGGAATAAATAACAAATTTAGTCCGACGTTCAAAATGAGGCCGATGGCACTCACGACGATCATCCGGTGATGACG
>PLRK01000096.1 GCA_003163875.1 Acidimicrobiaceae bacterium
CCGGCGGCGATGAAGACGTCACCTTCGCCGGCACGAATGGCGTGTGCGGCCATGCGAATGGTTTGCAGCGACGACGAGCAATAGCGGTTGACGGTCACGCCGGGGACGTTGTCGAGTCCCGCGAGAATCGCGGCGACACGCGCGACATTGAAACCAGATTCACCCGCGGGCTGCCCGCAGCCAACCAACAGGTCTTCGACCGTCTGGGGGTCGAGTTCGGGTAGTGAAGCGAGGACGTGACGTACGGCGAGTGCGGTGAGGTCATCGGGACGCATGTCCACGAGCGAGCCCTTGAACGCACGACCAATGGGCGTGCGACCGGTGGCGACAATGACGGCTTCGGGCATGGAATCCTCCTCAGGATTACTGCAGGGTAACGCAGAGGAGCATAGTGAATCCGCGGTGGCGGCTACTTGCACTACTGCACTGGCAATGGTCCCGCGTCCGCGAATCCCTGACGGATGCCCTTTCCCGCCCTTTCGCTCAGTTGTTCTGGCTCGAAGAGCATCCAATAGGCATTGCGCGCATGTTCGCGCGACCGGTTCTCGAAGAGCCGGCGCAGCACGATGGGCTCGTCGGCCTCATCCTCGTGGACGAAGACCTCAAGGATTGGCGTGGAGGTAAGTAGTTGGGCCTGCATGATGCCCATCGACGCTTCGTGGGCGCATTGTTTGTCGATCGGTGCCGAACCGGGCATACCAAGGGCAACGACGATCGAGCAGTCCTCTTTTTCGATGAGATTCTTCGCGGCGACCGCCAGGTCCTTGAAGCCGGGCACCGTGCGCGAGATGACTTTGAAGGTTTCGCCGTAACCGGGGCACTCGCTGAGTTCCGCGCGGGCCTCTGCTCCCATGTCGTAGCGCGCGAACATGGTGTCGACGACGCCTATCTTCTTTATCTTCTTGTGAGACTTCGTTTTCTTGGTCATCGCACCCCATTTCGCGGTCATCACAGTGTAGGGATTTGACGTCGGCAACGTTTCGAGAGCAGCTTTTCTATTGAAATAGAGTGAGGCTGAGAGAGAAGGTGGATCATGGCATGGGACTTTGAAACCGAGCCGGCATTTGAAGAGAAGTTGGCGTGGATGCGCTCGTTCGTGAAAGAGGAGATCTTTCCAATCGAGACGTTGAAGTTGAGTTCTGACCAGGTGGTCGCCTTCATTCGGCCCCTACAGGACGAGGTCAAGGCGCGCGGTCTTTGGGCGGCGCACCTTCCCGCAGAGCTCGGCGGCATGGGCTTTGGGCAGGTCAAACTCGGGCTGATGCACGAGATCCTGGGACAAACACCCTATGGTCCTGTGGTCTTTGGTAACAACGCGCCCGATAGCGGAAATGCCGAGTTGCTCGCAGCGGGCATGGAGATGACGGGGCGCGAGGACATCCGCGAGCGCTGGCTTCAACCACTCCTCGATGGCGCGATGCGTTCGGGGTTCTCGATGACCGAACCCAACACCGCGGGCAGCGATCCTCGTCTCTTGAAGAGCAACGCGGTGCGCGACGGCGACGAGTGGGTACTTAACGGTCGAAAGTGGTACACGACCAATGGCTCAGTCGCGGACATTCTCATCGTGATGGCGGTGACGAACCCTGACGTGCACCCCTACCAGGGCTCGTCGATGTTCGTCGTGCCTGTCAACACGAAGGGCGTCACGATCCTTCGCGACGTGGGTTCAATGGATGACCCCGACGTCACGTACGGTCGATTCGGGAACCACGCAGAAATTCTCTACCAGGATGTTCGTATCCCCGCTGATCACTTGATTGGTCCCGAGGGTTCGGGGTTTCTGCTCGCCCAGACCCGACTTGGACCCGGGCGGATCCATCACTGCATGCGCTGGCTCGGTCAGTCCCAGCGCGCCTTTGACATGATGTGCGAGCGAGCCCTCAGTCGCTTCACGCATGGCTCACTGCTCGCCGACAAACAGACGGTCCAGAACTGGATCGCCGACTCGGCCGCCGAGATGCACGCCGCTCGACTCATGACGCTGCACGCCGCGTGGAAGATGGATAAGGTCGGCGCGTCCGCGTCACGCGACGAAATCGCCATGATCAAGTACTACGGTGCGTCCGTACTGCACAACGTGGTGGATCGTGCCCTACAGACCTACGGATCACTGGGCTACTCGGCGGACATGCCCCTTGAAGGGATGTACCGAGCCGCGCGGGCTGCACGCATCTACGACGGTCCCGACGAAGTGCATCGTCAAACCGTCGCGCGTCACGCGCTCAAGCGTTATGAACCGAGTGAGATCCCGAGCGACCACATCCCGACTCGCGCCGCCGCGGCGCGCGAGAAGTTCGCGAGCATGCTCGAGTTCCTCGAAGCCGAGAGGGTCTAACGGGGGGCGAGTCCCTCGACCGCTTCCTTGAGGTCGACACCAAAGGGTACGATCGCAATCGTGGGTACCTGTACGCCCGCTTCGACGTAGCGAGCAACGTGTTCACGACATGCTTCGTAGGAGCCGTGGATGATGAGTTCATCAACGACTGAATCGGGAATGACTTCGTTCGCTCGCTTGCGATCGCCCTCGCGCCAGGCATCCCACATTGGTTGGAGAACCTCGCCTCGTCCCAACCATCGATGAAACTCGGCGTAGGTCGCAACCGTAAGGTACGACGAGATCATCCGGCGCGCAATGAACCGTGCCGTGTCGACGTCAGTGGTGGGGATGACGAAGAGTCGAGCCGCGATGATGTTTCCCGGTCCCACCTCCTTGACGCATTGGGCGACGTCGCTCGCGGCGAGCCAATTGAGAATTGCGCCATCAGCCTCCTCGCCCGCGAGGTGCAACATGCCGGGGCGAAGGGCGCCCAACAAGATTGGGGGTCGCTCCATGACGGGTCGTGACAGTTTGAAGCCGTGCACCTCAAACGTCGAGAAGACCTCGTCGATCTTCTCACCGTCGAGGGCTCGTTTCACAAATCGCAAGACGTCACGGGTCTTCTGGTACGGATGCTCGAAGGCAATGCCGTTCCACTGTTCAACGACGGGCATGCTCGACGATCCGAGTCCCATCGTGAAGCGTCCCCCCGCCACTTCGGCGAGTGCGGCGATGCTCATGGCCATCAGCCCCGGACCTCTCGTAAAGGCGGGCGTCACCGCCACGCCCACGTTCAGGCGCGATTCCCAGGCCGCCGCCAAGGTGAGAGGGGTGAAGCCGTCCGCGCCGTCGACTTCGGCGGACCATACGTCGCTGTAGCCAAGGTCGGCAAGTCGGTGATACCACTCCTTGTGTTCGGGCAGGCTCACGCCGTCAAAAGGGATCGTGATGCCGTAGCGAGATGTCATGCTCTCAGTGTTTCAGATTCGAACGACGTTCGCGCATTAGTGCAGGTAATCGCCGTGGCGGGCCTTTGGCACCGGCAAGCCTCGGCGCTCAAGGTCGTGCACCCAGCGGTCGACAATCGTCTCGAGGACCGTCGCGCGAGCAAAGTGCTTGTCTTCGGCCGCGATCAGGTCCCAATGCGCGTGTGCGTGATCAGTCCACTCGAGCATGTCGGTGATGGCCTTCAGATACGCCGGTCGTTTTTCTCGATTGTGCCAGTCGTCCGACGTGAGCTTCCACTGCTTGAGGGGGTCGCTGGCGCGGGCGTCGAAGCGCCTGAGTTGTTCGGCGTCTGAAATTTGCAGCCAGCACTTGATGAGGGTCACGCCGTCGTTGACCAGCATGTTCTCGAAGTCAACTATCTCCTCGGCGGAGCGTCGTGCCGTGTCGTCGTCGATCTTTTCGTCAACGCGTTCGACCAAGAGCCGCCCGTACCACGAGCGGTCGTACACCGTCATCGAACCCTTCCCTGGGAGCGAGTGTTGGAAGCGCCACAAGAAATGATGGCTTAACTCTTCGTCAGTGGGTGGGCCGATGGGCATCACGCGCACGTGGCGCGGATCGAGTGCCGCGGTGAGACGGCGAATGGCACCCCCTTTGCCGGCCGCGTCGAAACCCTCGAAGAGAACAAGAAGTCCGGGACCCTTGGCGCTCGCGTCGAGTACCCCAGCCGTGAAAAGGCGAAGTTGTGTCAGTCTTCGTTGCGCCTTTCGAACGCGCTCTTCAGATTCGTCGTGACCGAGTGTTTGCGACAGGTCGAGTTTTTCGAGTCGGTTGGGCACGAACGTCACCGTATCGCACGCACCTTCATGTTCTCTCGGTTCACGTGTTGTCGAGGACCGACTTTCGACGCTTGTGACGAGGTTCGTATTTGGGGCGCCGCTCGTAAATCCACGCCCCAACGAGGAAGAGCAAGGCAAGGATCGCGAGGATGATCGCATATTTTTCGTGGGGCGGGGTGAACACGTAGGTGACGTTCGAGGTGCCCGCGGGCACACTGATCTCCTGGTAGACCCCATTGCGTGTATGAATCGTCACTTCGGTGCCGTTCACGTAGGCGTGCCACCCCTTCATTTCGAGTTCGGTGCGCACGAGTGTCGTCGCGGTCGGACACGTCACCTGGGCCGCGTTGTCGCTCGAACTTGCAATCGTGCACGAGTGCGACGGCGTACTGAAGAATGATCGAGGATGGGGTAACTCGTAGATTGTGGCGATACCCAGTGTGTCTTCGTACACGGGTCGAACACCCAGTTTCACCAATGAGGTGAGGAGGGGGACCTTGTCGTTGATCAAGAGGTACTTGACCGAAGCGTCTTCGTAAGCATGGAGATGCTGCGCCAGTTCGGTCTCTTGTTCGGTGATGCCCGTGATGCCACCGTGAATGACGAATTGATTCGCCGGGGTCAGACCGGGGAAGAGTTCACGCTGGATGAAGTTCGAGTACGACTTGGGAAAGGGCAGGTCGATGGCGCTGAGCGAGTTGATACCGTACTGCGAGGCCCAGTTGGCATTGAGCACGCCGAAGTCCAAGACACGATCTTGGCCTTGATGCTGCTGGAGATACGAGATGACTCCCGTGTCAAGGTCGATGCTTTTGGCCGCCTCCGCCGAAGGAACAACGAAAATGAAGAGCGATTCACCTACCACGACGAGCGTGACCAAAAGGGCGCTGAGTTTCTTGTTGGCGAATGCTCCGAGGATGATGAGTAGTCCGAGTGCGACGAATGGCGCAGCGTGCAATGCCATGATGAGAATTCGCGCCTTATGTCCGTTGACGATGCCTCGGTTGAGTGAACTCGCCGCCAATGCGGCGATGAGCAAAAGTGCCAACGTGACGACGTTGGTCACGTTGAAGAGGCGTCTCGCCCGCCTCTGCGTCGCGAAATCCCATATGCCAAGTGCGGCCAATGTAATGACGGAGAGCTCGCAACTTGGCATTAAATAGCGCGAGAGCGCCAAGTTCTTCACTTCGGGGATCACGTTCAATACCTGGTGCACGTAGAGCAAGTTGAAGATGGCGAGAGTCCCAAACAACGCCCAACACCCCAGAAAAATCCGAAGCGGTCGATGCGTCTTGCCCCATAGGCCCAAGATCGCAAGGGCGAGCACGCTCACCGAGAAGTAGCCGCCGATCCCACCCCAGATGTTGTACGTATTCACGTTGGAGAAGATGCCGCCATATATATAGGGGTCGACGAACATCGACATTGCGTGAATCGGCAGGTGGATCAGGCTCTCGCCACCGTTGGTGTGGGGCCCGACGTAGGCGACCTTTATGAAGTCGTCAAAGGGAACGAGGATAGGCAACGCCAGAAAGAGACCGACAATCCCCGCGAGAGCAACCCGTCGTGCCGCGACCCAGCGAATGGTCTTCTCAAGAGTGAAGAAGCGAACGATGGCCCAACCAAGGCAAAACAATCCATCGACGTACGCGACTTCTGGAAATCCAGCATAGAGCGAGAAGGCCAGCGCGAAGGCGGCGAGATACCATCCGCGCCGAGAACTCGACGCTGACGCTGCCGAATAGATCATTTCGATGCCAAGCAGCAGCATTGGCAAGAACGCGACGGGATTGAGTACAGCGTTGCCCAACCACGCGAACGTCCCGTTTAGTGCGAAGAGCAAGCCCGCGGCCGTGGCGATGAAGACCGGAAGCGAGAGACGCCGCGCCAGGAAGAATGTCGAAACACCCGCGATGAACTCGAGCGACATGTGAAACCACAACAGCCCACTTGGAAGTGCGAACAATACGGTAAGCGGAAAGAGAGCTGCCGACTGCATCTCGCCGGCGAGAGGTTGGCCTAGGCCCTCAAAGTAATTCCAAAACGGCAAGTGACCGTGGAGGAGATTCTCTGCCGCGAGGTGGCCTAAGGGCTGACTGATGTAGCCGACGTTTGGATCGATCATCGAGCGTCCACACGAGACGTGGCACAAAATCTGCGAAACGCCTGCCGTCCACGAAATTGGATTGATTAAGGAAAAACCCGTCAGATAGAGCGCATTGCCAATACACACACCGAGGAAGATGATGAGCAGTGGTCCGGTGGAACGTGGGAGCGAACGGAAGGTCGCGACTATCTTCCCCCAGGCGTCTCGCACCATTTCAGGCTACAAGAGTGTTGCGGGCGCCAATGGACACCTTGCGCTATCGGTGCCGGTAGTACATCGTTTCTCCGAGGAGAAGAAGAGACTCGGGAAAGTA
The DNA here is from genome assembly GCA_003163875.1 of Acidimicrobiaceae bacterium. GTDB lineage: Bacteria > Actinomycetota > Acidimicrobiia > Acidimicrobiales > RAAP-2 > RAAP-2. The sequence continues at coordinate 6,528 of PLRK01000096.1, forward strand.
GGGATCGCGAAATGAACCAAAGATGTCCCACCGGCGGATGAAGCGATTGCGGTCCTCAAGGGGATCGAGTCTCCCTCGAGAAGAACTGACGTGATGAATGAGCTGCACGTCGGGGGTGAAGACCACGCTTCGGCCGTCTGCCTGGCTGCGAAAGCAAATGTCAACGTCATTCATCGTGACTTTCAACATTTCGTCCATTCCCCCGAGGGATTCCCATAGATCACGGCGAACCATTTGCACCGCGCCGGTGACTGCCGCGACGTCGCGGACCGCAGAAGTGAACTGGTCGATGTGGGGATAGTTGGAATCGGTCCGCAAATGCTGAGGATAGGGTGACACCACGATGCTGTCGTGTTCGTGGTGGCCGTGCTGGTCCAACAAGCTCGCACCGACGATGCTGACATCGGGCAGCGAGGCGAGACCCAACAATTGCTCGAGCCAGTCCTGCGTCACCAGAATGGTGTCGTTGTTCAGTGTCACCACAAAGTCCGCGTTCGAGTGGCGCACCCCACGGTTCACGATCAGCGCGTAGTTGAAAGGACCGGGGCACGGTACCACTCGATACTTCGTCGTCGAGAAGAATTCGAGCGTCGCCGGTTCTTTCGAGTCGTTGTCCAGAATGATGATGTTGTAGTTGTCGTAGGTCGTTTTCTCTTCGATGGCGGCAATGCATTGTTGTACGAGATCGATACGGTCGCGGGTGGGGATGATGATGTCGATGGTCGGATGCGGACGTGGCGCCGCAATGCGCCAACGCACTGACGAGCCAAATTCCCCTTGGGTAACAACCCCCTTCAGACCGCGACGACGAAGGGCGACCTTGACAACGTTGACGGTGTCATTTCCAACGTGTGACGCTTCGAAGGCGTGAAGAGGCCGGCCAGCTACACACACTGCGGCGACGTGACGAAAGTTCGCACCATTTTCTAGGAGGCGCAGATAGGCGTCGTGTTCAAAGGCCCACTTTGCTTTGGAGTCGAAACCGCCATTTTGACGAAGTGTCGAAATTCGAATGAGGGCGGGGCGGCCCACACAGTTGAAACTGAGCAACGTGTGTCGTCCAACAGCCCGAGACTTCAAGATTGGGGCACGAGGGTCCGGGCCCAATTCGTCGGCGAAAACGACGTCGTCGCTCGTCGAGGCGGCGCTCAGGAGCGTGCTCAGCGCCACCAATCGATCGAACTCTGGAATTGACTCGTCCGAGATGAAGAGCCACTCCGCCTCGGACACCCGCACGATTTCGTTGAGTGTTTTGATGGTGGCAGTTGACGCCGCTGACATCTCATCGATGATGACGATTTCGATCCTTTCGAGTTCCGCGGGAACCTCGGGCTTCTCGGTGGCGCGAAGTGGTGGTCGGTAGTTGTGAGGAAAATACGCGGTTTTCGTCGTAGGACGCTGTGTCGACTCCACGAGTGGTTGCTTTCGCAAGCGGCGCACAAGCTGAAGAAGCGGACGACCGAAGAAGCGTGCGAGGCGATACCTAATTGTGTTCTCACCCAGCATTCTTCCAATGATTCGCTGGAAGAGATTGCCCTGTACTAAACGGATACTTCCGTGGAATTGCGTCCAACGTTTTTTGATGTCTCGATTGGACAGCACTTTTTCACCAGTGGAGTCAAAGCGCGTAAATCCAGTCACGGTGTCTATCTTTCGTTCACACGTAGTAAATGCGTCGTGAGCACAGGTCCTGACAAATGTAGTTGAGGTATTCGTCATGTCGAAACGACTCGACAACCACCCAATAATTGGAGGTCCAGCGGATTCATGGACGAAAAGCCGCGGTGGATTCGTCGCGTAGTTTGACAATTCCGTGACGTTTGGCTCTGACCGATTGATTTGGGAAATTCAAGTGTAACTATGAAGTAATGAGTTTTTCTTTCGTCGGTCGAATTGTCGCGATCGCCGCCCTACTTGGGTCCGTAGTCCTCGTGGGTGACGCTGTTTCGGTCGGTGCGTCAGCAACGGCGCCGTCCCCACGGTGCAATGCCGTGCACTTTGCCGCGAACGCACACGTGACGACTCGACCCGGGGGAGCGGATGTTCGCCTGGTGTTCACAAGCGAGTACTTCCCTTCATGCAGTTGGTCGAATTCGACTACGTATCAATTCGCTACGGCGTCGGGCTTCGTGTTTGGGGCGAAGGTTTCGATCGCAACGACGAAAGGACTCGCCGTGCCCGCGCAACCGTGGCACGTGAATGACACGTATCAAGTTGTACAAAATCTCCTGACCGAAGAAGGCGTACTTTGCACGCAGCGTCAGGCCGCATCGGTAGTCGTGACGAGCCCGGGGGATGGACCTCGTTTGGTGAAGTTGCCCGCGTCGCTTGTAGTGTGCGTCAACGGGACGACGAAATGGACGTCACTATCCTCCCTATCGTTTCCGAAGCCGAGCGCGTGTGCAACAACATCACTCAAACTAAGCATCGGACAAAGTGATGGAGCGGCGGGGACAATCTTCTATCCGTTGATCTTTACCAATGAGGGAAAGACGGCGTGCTCGGTATCGGGCGTTCCTGATGTGCAGCCCGTCACGGGATCGTTGGCCAACGTCGCACACATTTTGGTGGGCCCTCGAGCGACGGTGCGCGACTTGAGCTCTCAGGGCTATGGCGAATTATTCCGTTTGGCGTCAGGGGCCTCGGCGAGTGCGGCCTTTGGTGTCGTCGAGACTGGAAATTTCACGCCTTCGCAGTGCGTGGCGGCCAAGTTCGAAAGTCTCTCGGTTGGTTTCCTCGGCTCAGGTACGTGGTGGGTACCGCTGGCGAGCACTACGTGCACCAAGCTCGCGAGCACGAATATTTCGGGCGTTGTTCCCGGAAACACCGGCCTCGCTCCCTAACGGTTTTTACTATTCACGTAGCGTTAACAACCACGCTCGTTAACGTCGCCCAACTTGTGGGACTCATGTTACATTTCGGTACTTAACAATTGATACTGAAAACAACACCGACAAGAAAGAGGTAGTCGTGGCTGACACCATGGATGTGCCCGTCGTCGATCAAAGCGAGAATTCGCTGCGTTCAGGTTCACTCGGACTGTTTGACTCAGTCGTGATGGGAATCGCGGGTGTTGCGCCTGGCTATTCAATCGCCGCGTCAACCGCTGTCTTGTTTGGGGCTGTTGCCCTCGGCGGCGCCGCCGCATTGCTCTATTGCGGCGTGGCAATGTTCGGAATCGTTTTCGCCTTTAGCTATCTTGGTCGGGTCGAACCAAAAGCTGGGGCGAGTTATTCGTGGGTTCGTCGAGCGCTCCATCCGTTCTTCGGATACATGTCGGGTTGGGCGCTAATCGTCTCCGCGTTGATTTTCATGGTCGCGGCGACACTGCCAGTAGGGGCAAATCTTCTCGGATTGTTTTCCACGTCGGCCGCAAATAGTAAGGGCGCCGTGACCGTCGTCGGGGCTGTCTTCTTCCTCTTAATGGTGGCGGCCGTTGCGGTAGGAGTGACGGTGACCGTCACTGTACAGATTGTGATGTCATCAATTGAAATTGTGTTGCTCACCTTGTTCGCCATATTGGCGATTGTGCATGGACAACACGTGCACTCCTTCTCGTGGCACTGGTTCTCGCCCGGTATTTTTCACGGTTCGACTGGCTTCTTCGCCGGCGCATTAGTTGCGGCTTTTTACTATTGGGGTTGGGACGTAACTGCGAACCTGAATGAGGAGACGAAGGGGGCGACGAGGACGCCAGGGCTCGGCGGGATCATCGGAATGATCTTCGTGTTCATTCTTTTCGAAGTCTTTACGGTCGCGACCAACCTCGTCTTGAGTGGTCACCAGATAGAAAAGAATGACGCCGACGTACTGAGTGTTTTAGGTCAAGCAGTGTGGCACGGCACTGGGGGAAAACTCATCGTCGTGGCGGTGGTCCTCTCAACAATTGCGACGCTAGAAACGACACTCATCCAGGTCACCAGGACCATGTTTGCGATGGGACGTGATAACACGCTCCCGAAGGCACTCGGTCGCATTCATCACAAGTTTAAGACACCTATCGTCGCGACGGCCTGCGTGACGGTGTTCTCACTCGCCCTGTTCGTCGGCTCGCAGTTTGTCGGATCTATCGATTCAATTCTTTCTGATGGCATCAATGCCATCGGTTTGCAAATCTGCATCTACTACAGCCTCGCTGGTCTGGCGGTTGTCGTTTTGTATCGCAAGCAACTTTTCTTGTCGGCTACCAACTTCGTTTTCATGGGGCTTTGGCCGATGATTGGCGCCGTGTTCATGGTGGTCATGTTCATCAAATCAATCCCGAATTTGAATGGCACCACATTGTGGGTGGGTTTAGGCGCGATGGCTCTTGGACTCATACCAATGTCGATCTACTGGATCAAAGGAAATCCGTATTTCGATATGCCTTCAAAGGAGGATCGCGTCGCGGTCCTGATCGAGTTTGAACAGAATCTCTAAGAAGTGGGGTTCTCGTTGCGTGGATCATGACGCTCGATCCCTGGCGGAGAAGATTGCGCCGGTCACATGTCATTTCCTTGATGGCAAACGCTAGATTCGATGAGGATTTCCTCAATCGAATTGGATGCGTATGAGCATGGATGATTCTGTGGCCGTGGGACCGGGCAATGCGTCGCGACCAAATATGGCGAGGAACCTCGTCCCATTCTTATTGGTGGGGGTCCTGGGCATCGCCGCCGTCCTCGTCGCGGTTCTCTCGTCTAGTTCGACATCCGACGCGTCGATGGTCGTTCGAAATGCACTTCTGAACACCGTGCAGGAAAAATCCGCCGAATTTAATCTCACCGAAAACGTCAATGGCCCGACCTCGTTCCAGGTACATGTGACGGGAGCTTGCTCATTCACGTCGGTCGTTTGCAATCTGAACGAGAACTTTGGTGGTGCGCTCAGCCAATTTGGTACTGCCAGTGAAGAAGTCGCAAATGGCACTGCCTATATTGACCTCACGAATTCACTCATCACTCTGCCTTCGAAATGGATTTCGGTGCCACTTAATCTTTCAAGCGCGTCGAGCCCCGTAAGTGGTGGCACGCCGCTTTCGGGATTGGCGCAATTAGCAAAAATTGGATACACGGTGACCGACGATGGCGTCGTGTCCAAAGACGGGCAGTCCCTTCATGAATACACTGTCACCGCCAACGATTCACAAATTGAAACTCAATTGAATTCGCTGTATCAAGAATTCCCCGCGTGGATTCAGAAGGAACTCACTTTGTCCGCTACCTCTTTGAACGGCTATCAGGCCGAGGTCTACATCAACTCGAGCAATCAGATCGCAGAATTGGACACCAGCGGTTCGGTGAGCGTGAATTCGACGTCAACGAATTTCAACGCTACTCTCACGTTCTCGAATTACGGAGCTCCGGTCGCGGTAACGGTCCCACCGGCCAACGAAGTGACGCCGCTGTCGTCGCTTACGTCTGCACTATGAGAGAGCGATTAACCATCGACTAACTTTCGTTCTTCGGCAGCCAATGGAACGTGAATCTGCAGAGCATCGCCGCGCAAATTGACCATGCGACGAGGATGATGGCTGCCTTTGGAAGCTCGAAACTATGCGCGACTTCTTGGGTCGCGAAACTCTTTGGCAGGAACACGCCTCGCATGGCTTGCGCCATCCACTTGAGTGGAAACGCCGCTGAGATATCTCTCATCCAAGCGGGTAAGTTGGCGTAGACGAAAAACACGCCCGACGTGAATTGGAAGAACAGCACAATCGGCGCCGCGAGCGCGGAGGCGGACTTACCATCCTTCGCAAAGTTTGAAAATGCAATGCCGAGCAGAGAACTCGTAATCAGGCCGAGAACACTTACCCAAAGAAAATCGAGCCACAATGCCGCCGTCGACGGAAGATGGATGTCGTAGCTGTAATGCCCAATCGCGAGCAGTGCTATTGCTTGAAAGACGTAGATGAAGGTGGAAGCTGCGAGTTTGCCAACGAAGTAGACGCTTGGGGGCATCGGAGATCCAACAAGTCGTTTGAGGGTCCCGTTGGTTCGTTCTTCGGGGATAGCGATGGCGAGTTGTTGAAACGAGCTATAGAGCAAACCCGAAGCCAAGAGGCCCGCGACGAAATACTGCGCGAACGTGACGTTGGTGTTACCCAGCTTGGTCGAATTGAACACGGAACCAAATATGACGAGGAGGAACACTGGCAGCAGCATGGAGAAGACAACAGCATTTCGATCGCGTAGTAACAGGCGAATCTCGAGTTGAGCGCGATGATAGTAGAGCGACGCGATGTTTCTCATGACTCATTCGATTCGACGAGCTCCAAGTACGCCTGCTCGAGCGTCGTACGAACGACTTCAAGTCCGGGTACTTCGCCTCCGAACCTAGTTGCCAATTCCTGCACCACAGAAGTGGGTTCGGTGGTTTGGCGTTCTTGTACGACGTCATTCTCACGCCATCGAACTCGAACTATGTGTTCAGAGCGACTGCCGAGACCCGCGGGGGTCGTGTCAGCGACTTTCTTTCCTCGTGTGACGACGATCACCCGATCGGCGAGGGCATCTGCTTCGTCGAGGTAGTGCGTGGTGAGAAGAATCGTCACGCCTTCTTGCTTCAATCGACGGATGAGGCCCCAAAAGACTCGCCGCGCTTCGGGGTCGAATCCGGTAGTTGGCTCATCGAGAAACAAGAGTTCGGGTCGACCGATGACACCGAGCGCGACATCGAGCCTTCGACGCTGACCACCTGAGAGCTTTGAGGCGCGCGCGTTGGCTTTCTCGCTGAGGCCAACGAGGTCGATGGTCTCTTCGACGCTGCGCGGATGTGCGTAATAGCGAGAGAAGTGTTGAATGGCTTCGCGTACAGTGAGTTCGCCAAGGTCACTGGCACTCTGTAGGACAATACCGATCTTCTGGCGCCAAGGACGCGTCGCTCGCGCCGGATCGACGCCAAGAACTCGAATCTCCCCGGCGTCGCGGTGTCGATAGCCTTCAAGGATCTCTACAACGGTCGTCTTTCCGGCACCGTTGGGTCCAAGGATCGAGAGGCATTCACCGGTTTCAATGTTGAGTTCCAAATCCGACACCGCGACGAAATCGCCATAACTTCGCGTGAGTCCCCGCACCTCTATTGCGTTCATCTCCTTCACACTAACGAATTGGATAATCGACTTTGGTGGATACGTTGCTGTCGGCGTGATCACCTCCGACCTGGATATTGGACGTTCCAGCGACGGTGATAAAAAAGCACCATGCTTTCCGCGCGCCGTCTCGACAGAAGAACCACGCTCGAGGCTTTTTTGCTGCTGCTCTTCGGCATTGCTTTCGGGTACGTCGAAGCCGCGGTGGTGGTGTACTTGCGAAGGTTGTTGAAGTTTCACCAGAATTACGCAATTTTGAAGTATCACGTGTACCTCAACCTCGGTTTCATCGAATTCATTAAGCCAGCGCATGCGTTGCTTCTCAACCATCACATTGCCGACATTGAAGTTGCGCGCGAGTCTGCGACGATCGTGATGCTCCTTTGCGTTGGTTACGTTGCGGGCAAGAGCCCGCTCCAACGCGTGGGCGCGTTCCTTATTAGTTTTGCTTGCTGGGACATTTCCTATTACGGGTGGCTACGAATTCTAGACAATTGGCCTCGTAGCCTCTTTACGCGTGATGTCTTTTTTCTCATTCCCGTGACGTGGATCGGACCTATCCTCACGCCACTGATAATTTGCACGATATTGCTGGTCGTGGGGATCTGGCTGTACATCAACGGATCGCTGCGTCGACGGAGTGCAATTTTCTGGTGATGGGCGCAGCCGCGACGGCGAGGCTCGCTGACTCCGTAGTATCCAATGATGGACCTTGGGCTCGAAGGTAAAGCGTTTCTCATCACCGGAGGCACTGACGGTTTGGGACTGGCGCTCGCGAAAACGCTCATCACGGAGGGGGCTCGCGTCGCCATATGTGGTCGCGACGACTCGCGTCTCGTGAACGCCCAACAAGAACTGGGCGAGAAGGCTCTCTGCGTACGAGCCGACGTAACGGACGCGGTCCAACTAGACGATTTCATCGACACGGTGATCGACACATTTGGTCGCCTTGATGGCGCCGTCAACAATGCGGGACGCTCGTCGGGTTCAGCAGTGCGTGATTCCTCATCTGATCAATGGCGAGAAGACTACGAACTAAAGGTAATTGCGGCACTTCAAGTCGCGCGCCGGGTATTGCCAGCATTGGAAACCACGAAGGGCGTGATCCTCAATGTCCTCGCCATAATGGCGAGGACGCCGCAGGCCAACTCAACGCCCACGACGGCCTCACGAGCCGCGGGTTTGGCACTCACCAAAGCTATGGCAAACGAAGTCGGTCCCCAAGGTGTTCGTGTCAACGCAATCCTGATTGGTCTCATCGAATCGGGTCAATGGCGCCGCAGAGCGATTGATGCTCGGTTGGACATCGACGATCTTTATGCGTCGATGGCGAAGGGCTCGAACATTCCTATGGGTCGCGTGGGTCGCGCACAGGAATTTGCCGATCTTGCTGCGTTTCTGCTGTCGTCACGTGCCAGTTACATCACAGGTGTCGGCATCGCGATTGATGGTGGGCTCTCACCAGTCATTTGAATTCGACTACAGGTCGGTATCTAGCGAGGGTTGGAGATGGCCGCTTTTGGGCTTCGCTGGGTCATTTTGAGAGGCTGGATTGGGAACTTATGCTAGTTCGTGGACTTTGCACTACTCAGAAAGCATTGAATCACGTAACTTCTAATTCAAGTCTGATTTAATTAATGAGGCATTTCGATTCACCTGTCAGAGAGGACTCACGATGACTCCAGCCAAGAAGGTCGCCAAGAAGAAAGCTCCAGCCAAGAAGGCCGCTGTTAAGAAGGTCGCCAAGAAGAAAGCTCCAGCCAAGAAGGCGACCAAGAAGAAGGCTCCAGCCAAGAAGGCACCCGCGAAGAAGGTGGCGTCCAAGCCGTCGACGGCCAAGGCACCCGCGAAGAAGGCCGAGCCTGAGAAGTTTGATCTCTTTTCAATCTTCCGAAACCGAGTGGCGGAAGAACATTCTGGTGGCGCTATGTAGCGAACAGACGAAAAGTTCATCGTCTGCCATGCATGACGTACAACGCCCAGCGCTCCGATTGAACGATGCGCTGGGCGTTGTGATGCCGGAGAACTTTTCCGTATTGTCGAACTAATCGATGGTGGCGAAGTTCTTCAAATCAATGTTCTATAAAGCTTCGCTCGTGATCTTTGTCGTTCGACGAGGTAGGACCCAGTTTGGTCGTGGGAAGTGGCAGGTGTACCCGTTTGGATACTTCTCAAGATAGTCCTGGTGCTCCGGTTCAGCCTCCCAAAATGCGCCGGCAGGACTCAACTCCGTCACCACTTTTCCAGGCCATAGACCCGACGCGTTCACATCGGCGATCGTATCTTCGGCGATCAGGCGTTGTGTCTCGTCAATATAAAAGATGGCTGAGCGATAGCTGGCTCCGCGATCGTTACCTTGTCGATTCGGAGTCGTTGGGTCGTGTATCTGAAAGAAAAATTCGAGTAGTGCCCGGTATGACGTTACTGAAGGGTCGAAAATGATTTCAATCGACTCGGCGTGCGTGCCGTGGTGACGGTATGTTGCGTTTGCTACGTCACCACCGCTGTAACCGACTCTCGTCGATACGACGCCCTTTTGTTTGCGAATCAGATCCTGCATTCCCCAAAAACATCCGCCGGCAAGGATCGCCTTTTCGGTTGTGTCGCTCATCGCGTCATTCCTCCTTCACTCGGTGCAACTTCAAAGAGGGCGAGATACTTTCCGTATCCCTCCGATTCCATCTCTGCGTACGGCACGAAGCGCAGAGCGGCTGAATTTATGCAGTAGCGCAGGCCTCCCTCGCTCTTTGGGCCGTCATTGAAAACGTGTCCTAGATGACTGTCGGCGTGTGTTGAACGCACTTCAGTTCTCGACATACCAAAACTTCGGTCTGTGTGCTCGACCACGTTGTCGGGCTCAATTGGTGCAGTAAAGCTCGGCCATCCGCAACCACTGTCGAACTTCTTGGTTGACGCGAACAGCGGCTCCCCGGAGACGATGTCGACGTAAAGGCCCGCGTCCTTCTTGTCCCAGAACTCGTTATCGAAGGCGGGCTCGGTTCCTTGTTCCTGGGTGACGTTGTACTGGCGAGGCGTAAGCCGCTCAAGCGCCTCTGGATCCTTTTTGAAATCTTGCTTCATGGCAACTCCTCTAGAAGGTGCTGGTAGGGACGAAGGTATTGTTCCTCTAGGCGGCTCATTCGTTACAGGTATCTCGAAAAGTCGTCGGAAATACCTTAATTGGGGCAACGCCGGCGCGAACCTGTTTGGGTGCCTCTGCGGATGCTCGAAGGTTTTTCAGACGCCGCACCTCGGTCGGGGGGAATCACCCGGACAAGTCCGTCTTGGCACTCGGCCGCAATGCCGTCGAGCACTTTGAGGTCGCCCTCCGAGAGTTTGAGTGCCGCGCCCGAGACGTTGTCGTGGAGGTGCTCGACCGACGAGGTTCCCGGAATGAGCAAGATATTTGGCGAATGCTGCAAAAGCCACGCCAGGGCGACCGCCATTGGCTTGGAATCAAGGCGACGGGCCACCGCGTCGAGTTCGCTCGACTGAAGAGGAGTGAAACCACCCAACGGGAAATAAGGGACGTACGCAATATTTTGTTGGGCCAGCGATGCAATGAGCTGATCATCATCGCGGTGGGCAATATTGAAGAAGTTCTGGACGCACACGATTGGGGCGATGGACTGCGCTTCGGCGACCTGCTCCGCCGACACGGTACTGACACCGAGGTGCTTGATCCATCCTTCTTGTTGGAGCTGGGCGAGTGCCTCGAAGGACTCAGCGATCGATCCAGATTGCACGGAGTGCCCGTCGCTGGCGCCCATGGCTCGTAGATTGACAACGTCGAGGACGTCCAAGCCCAGATTGATGAGGTTGTCGTGCACCGCTCGCCGTAGTTCGCCCGGCGAGTCGGCGTGGGGCCAGCCACCTTTGGCGTCGCGGTAGGCGCCTACTTTCGTGACGATGTGCAGTGATGGCGGGTAGGGGTAGAGGGCTTCTTTGATTATTTGATTGGTGACGAAAGGACCGTAGAAGTCACTGGTATCAATATGGGTAATGCCGAGGTTCACCACTTCGCGAAGTACGGCGATTGCCTCATCTCGATCTCTAGGAGGTCCGAAGACACCAGGTCCGGCGAGTTGCATGGCTCCGTAACCCATGCGCGTCACGGTGAGATCCTTTGCCATTGAATACGTCCCGCCCTCAAGTGTGAGTTGCGCCATGAAATCGATCTCCTTCATTTGAATCTAGGGAGCCTAGGGGTAGCTGCCTATTCTGCGAGTGTGCACGTTTTCAAAAGGTCAACTCGCAGCGCGGTTAGGCGGATGGACGCTCCGTCATTGTCTCACATCCTTCGACTGCTTCACCGCAGGGATCGATGGAAGGCATCACCTCATCGATTTTCGTGGCGACGGTTTGGATCATCGAACGAAACGACACTCGATCCGAAGGATCCAACGGCGCAAGGAGACGCGTTTCGATCTTGGCGAGTTTCTCGCTGAAGGCGACGAGCATGTCCTGGCCGGTGCGGGTCGCAACGATTCTTCGCGCCCGCCGGTCGGTGGGATCTGGACAGCGTTCAATCAACTTGGCCGATTCGAGGTCGTCGAGCAAATAGGTCATGACGGTTCGATCAACGCCGAGCCGTTGGGCGAGTGCGAGTTGACTGGCGACGTCACCGTGTGCCGCAGCGGTCAGGATTTGATATCCGCGAGGTCCGCCCGGAAGTTCCTCCATCGCCGCGGTGGCAGCTGTGACGTAGGAACGAAGAATCGTTCCTAGACCCCATCCAAGATCGTCGACCAGCAACTCGTGGCACGGGACGAGGGCGACTTCCTTTTTCTGGACGGGCACGCTCACCCCACCAGTATAAGCTGAAAACACTATAAGCGTGGTAAAGTTGATGTTCTGTTACAGAGATTATCTTGGTATACTCTTAGTTGGTGGCGCGATCGCTCAAGCGGTTTTGGCACGTGGCGAGACCGCGTCAGGAACGCGGGTCGAGTCCGTTGAGAGTTGAGGGCATGAATATGGATATGAATCACTTCGAGTTCGGATTGGATTCTTTCGTGGTCCCGAGTCTCGACGAGAACGGCGTGGAACAGACCGGCGACATCACGATTCGCAACACCGTCGAAGAGGCGGTACTTGCCGATGAAGTAGGCATCGACTCGTACAACATCGCCGAACACTATCGACAAGACATGATGGATTCCGCCGGTGATGTCATCCTCGCCGCGATCGCCGGTCGCACGAAGCGAATACGCCTCGGTACGGCGGTGACGGTCCTCAGCACCCAGGATCCCGTTCGCATCTATAACCAGTTCGCCACTCTCGACGCGGTGTCAAACGGTCGAGCACAACTCATCGTGGGTCGCGGATCGCTCACGGAATCCTTCGGTCTCTTCGGTTTTGAACTTAGCGAGTACGAGGACCTCTTCGAGGAGAAGCTTGAGTTACTGACGCTCCTCCTGAGCGAACAGCCGGTGACCTGGTCCGGGAAGTTTCGACCAGCGCTTACGAACCAGTACCTCAGTCCACCACTGCCCGAAGGACATATTCCCACGTGGGTAGGTGTAGGTGGGAGTCCACAATCCGTAGTGCGCGCCGCCCGCTACGGTCTGCCCTTGATGTTGGCCGTTATTGGCGGGAATCCGCTTCGATTCAAGCCCTACGTCGATCTCTATCATCGAGCTCTCGACGAATACGGTTTTTCTACTCGACCAGTTGGCATGCATTCGCACGGTTACGTGGCTCGCACCGACGAAGAAGCAGTGGAGATCCAGTTCCCTCATTGGGTGCACACCTGGCAGCGATTGTCCGATGAGCGTGGTTGGACGAAGCCGACGCTCGAGAAATTCCAGCTTGAAAGGAGAAGCGGCGCCCTCTACGTTGGTTCACCCGAAACCGTTGCGAACAAGATGTCCTCGACAATCCGCCAACTCGGGCTCAGTCGATTCGACCTTTCCTACGCCACCGGACGAGTACCGTTCGAACAACGACTCGCCACCATTGACCTCTTCGGTCGCGAGGTGATTCCGAGGGTGCGCCAACTTCTCGAGGACGTGAAGTACGACCCGAAAGTGCGTGACGCAGCAACGCCCGTCGCCAAGGTCGGCTAGACAATGGATTCGCTCGGCGCGAGTCGCATTTTGGGAATAGTGGGAGCGGGAAAACTTGGTACGGCGATCGCCCGGGCCGCGCTCGAGGTTGGCTATGACGTGGCGATTGCGGGATCGGGCGAAGCGGAGCGAATAGCGTTGATCGTCGATGTCCTTGCGCCGGGCGCGCGCGTGATGACGAGCGCTGAAGTAGTCGCGCATGCCGACATCATTGTGTTGGCGGTGCCGGCGCATCGTTTTCGTGAACTTCCGCGCGACCTCTTTTCCGGAAAAATCGTCGTTGACGCGATGAACTATTGGGAACCGATTGACGGTTTCAACGAGGAACTCGCCCACGCGCCGCGGGGCACGAGCGCACTCGTACAGGAGTGGTTCGCGACGGCGCGCGTCGTTAAGGCGTTCAATCAGTTGGGGTATCACGAGATCGATGAAATGCGTCGGCCTTCGGGCGATAGCGGTCGTATTGCGATCGCTGTCGCAGGTGACGACGAAATGGCGGTCGCCGTGGTATCGCGATTGGTCGACGAGCTCGGGTTTGACGCCATACGAGTGGGATCACTCAAGGATGGGGTAGCCCTACAACCCGATGGCTTCGCATTCGGCGTTGCGCTGACTGCTCCCGAGCTTGCCGGTCTCCTATGGCCAGAACAGAAACGGGCCTGAGTCTTCGCCGCCGCGAGCGCCTCGGTCGCAGCGGGGCGACGGCTTAGCGCAGCGCGGACTTCACGTCCGCAGCCAAAAGTGCGACGTGATCAAGGTCCTCGATATCGAGTATTTGCAGGTAGATACGTGTGATACCGAGTTGGGCGAACGCCCCGATTCTGTCGATTACCTCAGAAGGACGTCCTCCAAGTCCGTTCACCTTGAGTTCGTCAACGTCGCGTCCAATCGCGCTTGCTCGCCGCTCGACCTCGTTATCGTCGCGTCCACAGCATGAAACGAGAGCCACCGAGCGAAGCAGTGAGTCTGGTTCTCGGTTCGCCGCGCGACACGCTTCGTCGACACGTTGGATTTGCGTCTCGCAGAATTCGAGAGACGCGAAGGGAATGTTGTACTCGTCCGCGAAACGAGCTGCGAGGGCGGGTGTGCGTTTCGCACCGTGACCGCCGACGATGATGGGAGGTCGAGGTTTCTGCACGGGCTTGGGGAGTGCGGGGCTTTGGTGCAGTGAGTAGTGCGCGCCGGTGAAACTGAAGGTTTCATCCGCTGGTGTTTCCCACAAGCCAGTGATGATCGAAAGTTGTTCTTCGAGTTTGTCGAATCGCTCCGCGACGCTAGGAAAGGGGACGCCGTAGGCGAGGTGTTCTTCCTCGAACCAACCGGCCCCGAGGCCCAGTTCGACTCGACCGTGACTGAGCGCGTCGACCTCGGCGACGCTGATTGCGAGCGGTCCAGGTAGGCGAAAGGTCGCCGAGGAGAGAAGTGTTCCGAGGCGCACGCTCGTCGTGTCGCGCGCCAGCGCCGCCAGAGTGATCCACGCATCCGTCGGCCCCGGCAATCCACTCACCGCGCCCATCTTGAGGTAGTGATCCGAACGGAAGAACGCGTTGAAGCCACCCTCTTCGGTCGCCAGCGCCAGCGCCAAAATCTGCTCGTACGACGCCCCTTGTTGGGGTTCACAAAAGATACGTAGGTCCATGGCGGCGGCTCTCCTCGCACAATCAGGCGCCAGATCATTATCGACGACGTGGCGTCAGTGTAGACATAATCGTCGCCACCGACATCAGGTTGCTCTAGCAAGTGAGAGATCTGGAAATCTCGCGCGTGCAAGTTCGCCCTACTCGTAGGCTTGTGTTGACGCGCGAAAAGCGCGCCGTCGCTGATGTCGAGAAGAGGATGCATGGTCTTAGATATAGGGGCTCGGTCGCCCGACTTCACACTCATCGACCAAACCGGTTCGCAGGTTACGCTCGCGGACTTTAACGAACCGGTTGTCTTGATTTTCTATCCAGCCGACTGGAGTCCCGTGTGTAGTGACGAACTCTCAGTCTTTAGTGCCGCCCATCGACTTTTTCAGGATCGAGGCGCGCGACTTCTCGGCGTGTCAGTAGATGGCATGTGGTGCCATCAAGCGTTCCACGCGCAACGCAATCTTTCATTCCCCCTCTTGGCCGACTTCGAACCAAAAGGTGCCGTTGCGCGATCCTTCGGTGTGTACCGAGAGAGTGACGGGATCACCGAACGTGCCATATTCGTTATTGATGCCACGAAGCATGTGGCGTGGCGAGAGGTATTTCCGATTGGCGAGAATCCGGGCGCCGACGGCGCCCTGAGAGAAGTGGAGGCGTTGTCGTGAGTAGTGGTGCAACGTTGGCAATACCTGTGGGACCAAAAGACCACGCCCGAGGGTCGGCAGATGCGCCGCTCACGCTCGTTGAATATGGGGACTACCAGTGCCCGTACTGTGCTGAAGCAAATCCCATCGTGGAACTGCTCCTGGAGAAATTCGGTGACGCAGTACTCTTCGTCTTCCGCAATTTTCCTTTGGTCGATGTCCATGAGCACGCCGAAGCCGCAGCTGAGATCGCTGAGGCAGCAGGACTGCAAGGAAAGTTTTGGGAGATGCATGACGTGTTGTTCGAGAACCAGAAAGATCTTCGCGAAAGTGCTTTGCTGCATTACGCGCAGAACCTGGGTCTCGATACGAGTCAAATACAAAATGATCTTGCGACTGGACAACCACGCGGGCGCGTCGAAGCAGACTTCGAAGGTGCTATCCGTAGTGGAGCAAACGGTACGCCCACGTTCTTCGTGAATGGGACGCGTTACGACGGTTCGTGGCAGCTCGAGATGTTTGAAACGTATATCTCGAAGGTCTTGAAGGGCTGAGTGCCGTCCGCGCACGGACGAATGACCGTCGAGTTCAACGATACGGATTCGACGGTCATCTGCTCGCGACACACGAAGGCTTATGAGCTAGTGCATGTGGTCGTGCTTCGGGGCTCCTTTACCCATGACGTCGTCGGACTCCGGTGCGTCGCCGCCGCCCATGACGTCGTCGGCTGAGTCTGTGTCATTACCTTCACCCATGACGTCGCTTTCGTCGTCTGTCGGGTTCTTCATTGCATCAGTGTGCTTATCCATATTTTCTTTCCTTCGCTTGATGTTCTTGTCATGCCTTGTTCAAACCAATGACGTGGTTTCCAAGACCCCTCTCACGTTCGCAAATAAATTCTTCGTCGTGCAAGAACGCACTTGGATCTCGCACCTCTCTGTGCTTAGGACGTCTCAAAGTCGAGCTCGGTGATTCTTCCGCCGGTGACGTGAAATCGCTGTCGCGAAGCGACAACCGTGTACGAACCTTGCGTGAGGCTGGGGTAAATGGCTGCGTAGATACTGCCACTCGCGAGTCGACGTTCGCGAACCGCACTATGGGTGCGTGGCAAACGCGCGTCGTCGGGTTGGATGTCTATCTCGTGGCCGTCGAGATCGGCGGAGACGCGGAGCATCAAAGCTCCTACGTCTTCACCAATGTCGAGGACGACACTGCCGTCCCAGCTGGGAGAAAGAAGCTGTTCGCTCATTTCGATACTCAGGCCGGAACGCTGTAGCCGCTGTAGGGCGTACCCAGATAAGGGAACGTCGGCAAGAACGTGAGTCCCGCTCCCGTGACCCCATCTTTGACGTCCGCAATCGCGGCGTCTGGCGTGAAGGTTTTGTCGACGAGCGGAATCGTCGCTCCCGCCAGTGCCATCAACTCGATCGTCACGACGTCGTCGATGATCCGGCGCCCGTTGGGGAAGCCCGCCACGTCACCGCCAATGACCCCGAGGGGATTGGGCGTTGCCGCCGGTGGGATCGCCAAGTTGAGTCGAAGCATGTCCGCTTGGGTCGTGCCCGTCAGAGTCGAGAATGTCGAGGACACGACGCCCGCGGGAATCCCCGTCAGCAGAATCGCTTCGAGGTCAGCACGGGGCTTCGTGTACGCCGCAAGATTCGGGAAGGCGCCCGGGTAGAGCACGTTCAAGAGACTTGAAAATTCCGGGTGAGCGACGCCGTTCGCGTAGGCGCTGTCCTTGCCGGGTGGCTGTGCATTCCACTCGTCTTTTTGCGACAACGGTACGAGGACTTCGTTGAACAGTGGGTTGCCCATGCGCGAAACCTGGACGTACGGTCCAGTCTCGACGCCCGCGCCACCGTCGGTCGTGAGCACACGCGCTTTGCGACGACTGGCGGCGGTCCAGATACCCACCGACGAACCCACCGCCGACGAGCTGGTGGGCACGCCTCCATTTGCCCCGAGGTCACTGATCGGCACCTGGATGCAGATGCTCGACACGTTCACTTGCGCCGTGGAGTTCACGCCCGGCGACGCCGCGAGTGCTGGAGACCCAAAGGTTGCGTGCAGGTTTGCGATGGGACGAAGGTCACCGAGGTCAAAGATGGCACCGAGGTCTACGAAGAACGCTTCTGCACGCTGACCCACGAACACTGATCGCCCACTACCAAGGCTGTAGACGGCAGATGCGGCGAGCGCCGCATAGTTCGGTGTGGACAGGGGTCCAATGTTGCACGGCGGACACACCAAATTCTGTCCAAGCAACGTCGAATGCCTCCCGTCAACTCGAGCGACGCTATAGAGCTGGCGTCGATTCCAGTTGGCGCTCGTCAACGACTCGATGGGGCCATCGTTATAGAGGAACGTCGTGGGAATGGTGTTCTCACTATGGAACGTGAATTGGTACGTGACCTCCGCGAGACCGTCGCCGTTGTTGTCGATGTGAATCTCGTACAAGATGTCGTCGCCGAACTCATAGAAGTTCGGTCCGGCGGCGGGAGCCTGCAAGGGAATGTAATTGGCAATCAGGGTGACGGTACCGGGGCTGTCCGGACTGATGAAGGCATAGAGGTCTGTGCTGTCGGCAGCAGGGTCTTTGGCAATTTCTGGAGCTTCGCGATGAGATGACATAATTTCTTCTCCTATCGAGTCGCGCGAACAAGGCGAGCAGCAACCTTGCGATCGTGGAATGTGACTTCACGCTGACCAATGAAGAGACTGATTTCGCCGGTGCGAGAGTTCTTCACGTGTGCGACCAAGTCCTCATGTGAGTCAAGGTGTTCTGCGCTCGTGAGTTCTGGTTCTTTCAAACCCGAACTCGACGTTGCGGCACCTGCAACGGCTGATCCGAGTCCCAGTGATCCAGGGCTGGCGGCGCCGGCGACCGTTGCAATTGCAGCAACCGTCCCGACCTGTTTGAAGAATCCTCTTCTCGTGACAGATTGCATCCGTCCTCCTTCTCATTTTCGCGACGAGTTGTCGCTCAGGAAGGATGCGAGGGCCGGACGTCCTTGCGGGCGACCTTACTGCTAAATTCGCACTTGCCGCACATAAGTATTAAAAATCTACGTTGTGATGTCATGTGCCGCAGCGTTCGCGAAAAACATGAAGAAGTAAGGACAACGGAGCTTCGCACGACAAAATTTCTGCCGTTGCGAGATCGCTGTTTTGCTGTTGCGAGATCGCTCCTTTGCTGGTGTGTTGATCGCGACGCCACCGTTCCCGGTCCGGCGTGTTGCTACTAGTGTTAGCGAACCGTGACGACGAGATTTTCGAGAGCTCGCAAGGCATCAGGAGCGTCACGACCGGACCAACCATCGGCTCCAAGTCGCTTGGCGTGCTCGACGTCTGTGACAGCTCGGCCACCGACAAGGAGCGGTCTCGACACACCACCGGCGCGAAGATCATGTAACAGGTCAACGACGACGTCGTCGGAGACGTTGCTCGTCGCGCCGACGAGGACGGCAACGAGTCGATCAGCGCTGAGGGCCGTCTCAACGAAAGAGCGTGAAGGAGTATCTGCGCCGAGGTTAATCGGTTCGAATCCTGCGTTTCGAACGAGGTCGGCGAGAATGAGCGCAGTGAGAGCGTGTTGATCACCCGGCGCCAAACCCAGCACCACGGAGCCTCGCGAACGGCCTCGGCGAGCAAAGCGGGGTCCGAGGCGACCAACAATCTGCGTCGCGATCACACTGGCGCGATGTTCTTGAGCGATAGAAATCTGGTCGTTTCTCCAGCCATCGCCGACGCACGTCAGCGCGGGCGCAAGCAAGTTCAGATAGATGGCGGTTGGATCAGAACCAGACGCGAGCGCTCCTTCGATGATCGTCCACGCGCCAACCCCGTCACCGGCGGTCAAGCGATCGAGGAGACGGGCCGTGCGCTGGGTCTGGTTGAAGGTGCGACTTGAGCGAACGTCCACGGTTTTATTCGTGAGCCCCAAGTCGGCAACATCGATGCTCCACTTGGCGCCAACTCTGATTGCGGGTAATTGTCCGGTTCGAACGTAACGGTAGACAGTCATGTAGTGAACGCCAAGGCGCTCTGCAGCCTCCGGGAGACTGATGCGAGCCGTCTCAGCCATAGCGAAAACCTATCAACGATAGGGGTTGAGTTCATTCGAAGTTTCAGA
This sequence comes from Acidimicrobiaceae bacterium, assembly GCA_003163875.1. Classification (GTDB taxonomy): domain Bacteria; phylum Actinomycetota; class Acidimicrobiia; order Acidimicrobiales; family RAAP-2; genus RAAP-2. Next base: position 26,075 of record PLRK01000096.1, read on the forward strand.
TTCCGCTCAAACCCGTCTGCGAACTATAGGTGCGAAAGGTATACGTGGTGACCAAATCTCATTCGTCCGTCCTTTCTGCACCGATTCGACACCGCGACGGCTGGATTCGCTCGTTTTTTACCCTCTGGCGAGCGAAAAATCCTCAAACTTGCAGTGTGAAGCTCGAAGAGCGTGTCACCTATCGAGAAGACCCAGTTACCATCCTCTAAGACTTCCTTTCGGCGCCGTCGAGTTCCGCAGCGTCCAAATGGTTAAGGAGAGAGAACGCCATGGCCGCACTTGATCGTAAGTGGTGGACACTTATCGCCGTTTGCACTGCGACATTCATGCTCTTGCTCGACATCACGGTGGTCAATGTAGCGCTGCCAAATATCCAAAGTTCCTTACACTCCTCGTTCAGTGATATCCAATGGGTGGTCGATGCTTATTCGTTGACCCTCGCGGCGTTTTTGTTGACGGCGGGTGTCTTCGGTGACATGTTTGGCCGGCGCGAGGTCTTTGCCGTGGGACTTGGTATCTTTAGCGTCGCGTCGCTGGTGTGCGGGTTGTCTAATTCCTCGTTGATGCTCAATCTTTCGAGGGCCGCGCAAGGGATTGGTGGCGCCATCATGTTCGCGACGTCCCTCGCGCTGATCGCTGCTGCCTTCACGGGTAAGGAGCGCGGTACGGCCTTTGGGATCTATGGGGCCGTGCTGGGAGGTGCGGTCGCGGTAGGTCCTTTGATAGGTGGCGCCATTACGACTGGCATTGGATGGCGATGGATCTTCTTCATCAACGTTCCGATCGGTGTTGTGGCCATCATCCTCACATTGACGCAGATCCAGGAGTCCCGTGACCCCAACAAACGTCGAGTTGATTGGATTGGCTTTGTCTCGTTTTCGACGTCGCTCTTTTTGTTGGTATTCGCGCTCATTCGAGGCAACGATGACGGGTGGTCGAGCTCGTTGATCGTAGGGCTTCTCGTGGCGGCCGCGGTGCTCATGGCCATATTCATCGTTAGCGAACTGAAGCAATCAGATCCCATGCTTGACCTGATGCTGTTCAAGCGGCCCGCCATGACGGGCGTGTCGCTCGCGGCGTTCACCATCTCGGCGTCTATTTTTGCGATGTTCTTGTACTTCACTCTCTATATCCAAGACGATCTCGGCTACGGGGCGCTCGCCGCAGGTGTACGTTTTCTTCCCCTTACGGCGCTCGCGTTTGTTGTCGCTCCCGTCGCAGGAAAGTTGACGGTACACGTCCACGCGCGTTACATGCTTGGTGCGGGCTTACTACTCATTGCGGCAGGATTGTTCGCAACGGGTTTTACCCAAGCGAGTTCGACGTGGACCGTGCTGTTGCCGGGCTTTCTTCTCGCTGGATTTGGCATTGGCACCGTGAACCCGGTGCTCGCGTCATCGGCCATTTCGGTCGTGCCCCCCGAACGAAGCGGTATGGCGTCGGGGGCCAATAGTACGTTTCGACAGGTCGGCATCGCGACAGGGATTGCGGCGTTGGGCTCGGTCTTTCAATCCCAATTAGTAAAGAAGACTTATGCTGCCCTGCACGCAACACAGACGGGCGCAGCCATAGCCTTGCGCGGCGGGGCTCAACTTCGCGCGGCGGTCCTTGGCGGCGACGTGCGGGCGGTATCTGCGAAATTGCCCCAACCCGCGCGGGCAATTTTGCTTAACGCGTATCAGAAGGCATTCTCGTCGTCGCTGAACACCATTGTTATCATCGCCGCGATCATTGCCTTGATCGGGTCGATTGGTGCCTTTGCTCTGGTGAGCCAACGAGACTTCGTTCCGAGCTTGGGAACCCCATCTCACTGACCTGATGATATTTGGAGCAACCGAGCCTCGCGAACTTCGGCGTCGGGCCGCGATGACGGTGACGACATTGGTCCTCAAGCAAGACATCGTTCATCGCCCACGATGCATGATGACGTTAACTGTTCGGTCAAGGCAACCAATGAATCGCTACAGAAACGTGTCGCTACACAAGGCAGTGAATTTTTTGGGTTTGTTGGACGAATCGCGGTTTCCACTTCTGGCCTATTTTCAGTCGGCAAGTAGGTATCACTTATCACCCGGTAACGATCGTCGAAGTGGGGGAATCGTTTTTGGCGATACCGAACGGGCAGGTAGTTCTTCGAGGAGTATTGAAGTCGCCCGCGTCACGGCCTCTACAGCGGTTTCAAATGCATCAAAAGTATTCTTAGAAGTACTCTGAACACCGCTCACCTTTCTTACATACTGGCGGGCAGCCGATTCAATCTCGTCGATCGTGGCTGGTGGCTCGAGTCCTCGGAGGGTAACGATGTTTCGACACATTCCAAGAGGGTACGTCGTAGGCGCCTTCCTTGTGACTTTTCACTGCAATCTCGCATAGGAGCCAGTGAATTAGCGAAGTTATTGACATTGAATTGCGCGCATAGTTGGCCGCGTATGGGCACGATTGGGTATCTGTAGATATGCCTTCAATCAACCTATTTATTTTTGTGGCCCTATCCACTGCTGACTCAAACAAATGGTCACACCTGATTGAAAGCGTCTTTGAATCGCCGATACTGACGTCGGACAGTCGCACCACCCTTGATTATCAACTAGTAGGTCCTATTCGTCCACGACAGAGACGTCTGACTGAAGCCCAC
>PLRK01000079.1 GCA_003163875.1 Acidimicrobiaceae bacterium
GCTTGCTGCTTAGGTAGCAACGTCCGCCTGGACCCAGCCCTGCGGTTCAGATATCGGGCGTCATAATGTAGGGCTTACCTTCACGGTTCGTTAGTGATTATGAAGGAACATTTCAGCTAACTAAGGATTGTCGCGAGTGCCAGCAGTGGCGACAATCCCTACAACCTGCTGATGGCTGCGCTCGGAGAAGAATCACTAAGGAACTGATGGACCTGGGTTCGATTCCCAGCATCTCCAAGGATTACCGAGGGTCGCCTCGGTGGTTGTTGGAGATGAAATCACCTCGCTGTTGTCATACAACGCAATCGCATCGCATGCCCACTCGACGGCGTCGTCGATTCGAATGCCAGTTCGTTCCAGCCGTGTCCGTGACTCAAGATTGCGCATTCTGTCTTCGCTACGAATTCTCCTTCGATGTCGAATGGTTTTCTCTTTCCTACGACCACAACCGATGTGGTCGTCGATTACCCACTTGTTTCAAACGTTGGAGCACCAATGCAAGTGCCGCCGGCAAAACTCCAATCCCTCAACGACGATCTAATTCGACAACGTAGGTTGAAGGCCCACTTTGGATTCGCGGCATCAGCATTGCCGCGAACTAGTCGTTACTAGCGCTTGACCGCCTGCAGCGTGTAGGAAGCTGCGAGACGACGAGGGTTGTCGCGCAATCGATACTCCCCGCCGCCGATATCCTCCATCGCGTCTCCAAATGGATTTGACGGGACGCTGTCGTGTTCTTCGAAGCCAGTCAGGTCGAGTCCAGCCAACATCAGGGCGGTGATGATTTCGCCAAGTCCGTGATTGAAGGAGAGGAAATCAGGTGAGATCAATTCCTCTTCGTGTTCGACGTAGGAGTGTGTTTCAGTGAACGGCACTCCTTCTGTCTCGAAGTAGGGATATTCGAGGGTGAGGAGACCGTCGGGGCGAGGGTCTGACAGGGCCCAGAGCACTGGGTGATACTCGCGGAGAAAGAGGCGACCTCCGGGTCGAAGAAGCTGCGCGACGACCTCGGCCCAATGGAGAATATCGGGCAGCCAACAGAGCGCTCCGATGCCGGTAAACACGAGATCGAAGCCCTCGGCACCTAGCGCGTCGACAGCGTCATACACGTCACTCTCGACGTAGGTCACGTTCGCACCGACCTCGCGGGCAAGCATCCGTGCGGCGTGCACTGCGCTGGGCGAAAAATCGATTCCCGTGACACTTCGTGCGCCGAGGCGCGAGAGCGACATCGTGTCAGTTCCGATGTGACATTGCAGGTGCACCACGTCGAGTCCCGCAATATCACCGAGTCTCGGCAGGTCAAAGCACACCACGTCGGACAAAAAGGACGGGTCGCTACGAAAATGATCGAGGTCGTATCCCTTGAGGTGATGAGGGACTCTACTTTCCCAATTCGCTTTATTCACCTCGAGGTAATCATCCACGGCTCGAGTATCACAGCATGTGACGACGCAATGCCAACCTTTGTCCGGCGTGCGTCGTCGTGTGGAGAATCGATTGGGCCGCTGTGCGGAATTCTTAGGCGTCGTCGAGATCCGACACTTCACTGCACGGGTCATTTCGCGAACATCGCATTCCGAACATCGTCAAGGACGCATGAACTGCACGTCGATGATTGTTGACGATGCCTAGCTGTGACAACCCAGGACGTTGTCCCCGGCGGGATGGATTAGCTGGTCCCTATCCGACGTCTCTAGAGCTCGTGGTGACGTCAACACGAACGTCACATCGCTGCGCGCTCACAGACCGCCATGCCCAGCGCTTCGAAGTGAGCGGCGCTCTTTCAGTCGATGCGTGTCGCGACGTCCTCGAGCGCCAAACGCACGGAATTGAGAAAGCCGAGCGGCACGAGCGGCGACAACCTTCACACGGGCGGTGCAGGATCATATTGAATCCCGCGACGAACTTGTCGGGCGCGCTCGATGCTTACGAGTCGAGCGACCAGATGAAGCGCCATGTCGATACCCGCCGACACGCCCGCCGACGTGACGACGTCGCCATCGTCCACAAAGCGTGCATCGGCGTCCACCAACACACTCGGATCAATCTCGCCAAGGAGTTCAAGGGATGCCCAGTGTGTGGTGGCCGGGCGACCCTTGAGTAGACCGGCTGCCGCGTAGACCAACGAACCAGTACAGACGCTCGTCATCAATGGCGTGTTCGGGCGCTGTCGACGCAACCAATCGAGCAGCGGTGCGTCCAAGAGGTGGGCGCGTGTTCCACGCCCCCCGGGATACATAAGCACCTCAAGGTCACCGAGTTCGCTCATCGACGTGTCGGCCGTGACGCGCAGACCCCTCGCGCAGCGCACCATCGTGTCAGTGCGTGAAAATGACACCACGTCATAGCCATCATCGGGAAAGTGGAGCGTCCACCATCGCAGTACCTCCCACGGTCCTACGGCATCAGGTTCCTCCATCTCATCGAAGAAAAAGATGCCTATCTTCTTTCGTTCAGGCACGTGCTCCTCTTTTCAATGGAACGACGAACGATGCAGGGCGCAGCGGGTATTCTCACCTTCCAAGCGCTTCGACGAAATTCAACGGCGTGTCAACGGTGACGAAGAAGTGCCGATTACCTCGCAGGTTCAAGGAGAGCGCCTCGCCTCGACGAGTGACGAGCGCGGCGCGATGAAAAAGCCGCAAACTACCGCGATATCCCAAGCCGCCCATCTGCATCAGCGTCAAATTCTCCGCCGTTGCCGACTCGATCTCACCGCGAGCAAATTTTTGGTGCACCAAGCCCCCGGGACCGTAGAGAATCTCGAGGCGGCGGCCACTCGCATCTTCTACGACTCGCACCACGACGCGAATCGAAACGAGAAAACAGAAGAATACGACCACGAATCCCACGCTCAACACCGCTGCAGCGAGAGGTGGAATGCCTTGACCGCTGCCGATGTCGGCGACGATCAGCGCCGTGGCGACAAACACGGCAATCGCGACGCCTAAGACAATCGTCACACTCGTCGAACGCAGGCGCTGTTCAAGGAGCACGGTGGGTGTCGCCACCATCCAAGATTACGCGAACATGTTGCTTGAATCAGGTCGATCCCGCCAGAACGCATCGGCGAAGTCGCGCTTGGTCGTCACCGTAGACGGGTGTTCAGGAATCTCGAGACTCACGCGGATTGATGCGAACCTCGTCGCCTTCACGAGTTCATCGCGGCGGTACGCGCCTCGCTCGATTCCAGAACAAAGGAGCCTTCACCATGGACGAGCGTGGTATCGATCGCGCTACAAGAACCGAATAACGAAGTGAGGGCCATCGATGACGCGCACCTGGTCGATTCGTCAATTACGCCGCCCTCACTTGATCTTTGCTGAGTCCGAGCGTTCGCAAGAAATTACGGACCTTGATAACTTGATCTTCCGTGAGGTCACGCGTCCGAGTCGAACCAAACGAGAACGTTTCGCCTTCCACGGTGACCGCCCAATTCCCTCGATGCGTCTCGTGGACTTCGCCAAAGCGAGCGAGCAACGAACACACGTCGTGCCACTGGATGTTGTGGTTCAGTGGGTGACAGAAGAGCTTCTGGGCAGTTATGCGGTGGTGGTGATCCAACTTGATCGACATAGTCAACCCCCTCAAGGGCCGAGGTGTTCTGCCCTCTCCAGCACTCTCCCCCTTCTAGGACCCCATGTCAAGGAGCGCGACGAGCTCGACGTGTTCGGTCATCGGAAACAGATCGAAGACCTTTAATTCGGCCAACCTAAAACCCCCGTCCAAGAACGCCTTTAGGTCCCGAGCGAAGGTCGCCGCGTCGCAGGACACGTACACGATCCTTCTCGGCGCTCGACGCAGCAGCGCCTGAACAACACCCTTGGCGAGTCCATTCCTCGGAGGGTCGAGGACCACGAGATCGCTCTCGCTCACTGCGTCGTTAATCGCGCGCGCACTCACTGACCATTCACGCACCCGAACGTGGCCGAGTCCGCGTGCGTTCTCTCTCGCGTCGCGCGCCGCGTAAGGCGACGACTCGACGGCTGTGACGCGCCCACTCGCCCCAACTATGTTCGCGAGTGGGATCGTGAACAAACCAACGCCGGAAAAGAGATCCACGACGTGATCACCCGACGTCGCTGCGGCGAACTCGACCACAGTTTCAAGAAGCATCGTCGGTGCATCGCGGTGTGATTGCCAGAACGACCGCGGCGAAACCGAAAAATAGTGACCCCGCACGCTCACGCGCGACTGCAGCGACGGTTCGAGAGGCTCCGCGCGAAGCGAGCACACTTCAAAGGTCGTGCCGCGGTGGGTCTCGTGACGCACGAGCGCGAACGGTTCGCCGTCGCCAATGGCTCGTAACTCGACCTCGCTGGCCCCATGCCACGTTGTTGCGAACGCTGGCGTGAGGGCGTCATCAGCGACCCAGCATGACGAAATGGCGACGAGATCGCGCGAACGCGACGAACGTAAACACAGTTCGCCCCTCTCGTTGACGGCACACCGCAGTCGAGTTCGCGAACCTTTCGCATCAGTCGGCGCAGACTCCAGGACGAAGTCTCTATGAATGCCCGCAATACGTTGTAAGTGTTCTCGGACCAGCGTGGTCTTCCAGGAAGCTTGCGCGACACTGGACGCATGCTGGAGATCACAGCCACCACAACCTCCGGGATGAGCGTAGCGACAAGGGGCGCTGACTCGTTCAGGACTCGCCTCGAGGATCGTCATCGCGTCGCCTCGAGAGAACTTTGACGACGTCTCAGTGACCTGAACCTGCACGGTCTCGCCGGGCAACGAATGTCGCACGAAAACAACCCGACCGTCTTCCAATCTTCCGACGCCCCCACCAGTCGCGGGTCGCTCAACATGCACCGTTTCGAAGGCCCCCGAGGGCTCCTGCGTTCTCTCGCCACTCACCGTTTCAGCCTAGGTGAATGACGAATGTCGCCGATCTTCAGACCGAGGCGTGGCGAATGAAGATGTCGACGAGCGACGCTGCGCGAATGCGCGCGTGAGGAGTTTCTTTCGCCGTCCGCGCTAAGAGGTCCTCTCGCGAACCGAGCTCGCGTGGTACCTCGTCGCCCGCTTCAAACCAGTCGCGCAATTGCGCTTCATCCACCTCGGGATGAAACTGCACGCCGNNGTTGGTGCGGGCCCATGGTGTCGCCACCTCGGGAAGAATGCAGTGGTCGAAGTGGAATTCGAACCAAGGTCCAGATTCGATCGGCGAATCACCAATGGGCTCGACGTCGTACCATCCGACCTCCGGTACCCGCGACGCTTCGACGACGCCGCCGTGGAATCGGCATAAAGCTTGGGCGCCGAAGCAAATACCGAGCATCGGTATTTGCTTCGCGGCGGCGTCGCGCATGAGGGATAGTTCTCGCCCGAACCACGCCTCCTCGACGAGAGGGTCATACACCGCACTTTTCGAACCCAAGATGACCAGTACCTCGACGCCTTCGAGTGACGGTGTNNATCAGGCCGGGATTGTCCTCGCGATGGTGGCGTATGAATAGTGCGCGAAGCATGTGCGTCGTGACGTTCCTCGACCAATCAGCCTTCGGGTAGCGACCAACCGAGCGAGGTCGCAATCTCCTTGCAGGTGGGACACAGTGGGTATTTCTGAGGATCGCGGCCGGGCACCCAGACCTTGCCGCACAATGCACGTACAGGCGTCGCGTTGATCATCGCCCCGACGACGGAGTTCTCCAATGCCACGAACTCACCGTCTTTGGGGGTATAGCCCTCNNAAATCGTTCGTGATCTCCTTCGTCAATCTGGGGCGAGGAGTGGACGACGACTTTCGTGTCACTTTGGATGGTCACGACCATGATTTTATCGAGATGAAACTAGGTTTAAACCTGTGAAGAAACGTCGGCGCGTGACCCCTTCAACAAGACCCGTTGGGCGCGTCGCCTCACACTTCACTCGCGAGGGGACTCCAAAGAATCCATACCGCACCAAGGCCGAGGCAGAAAGCGCAGCACAACTGGCGTGGACGCTGAACCGCGCAGACTTGAATGCGTATCGCTGCGACTATTGC
>PLRK01000011.1 GCA_003163875.1 Acidimicrobiaceae bacterium
CGGAACGAAACCCAGGCGCTGCGCAAAGACTCTGTTTCCTTCACTCATGGCCCAGGGGGGAGATTCGACAATATATTTGGCGCCCCGCTCGCTCGCCTCCTCGACGAACCCTGAGAAACACAGCCATCGAACCTGGCCCTTCTGCGACGCGTTGGCCCAGACATTTCTTACGGCGATTCCCGCCTGGGCTCCGATGCAAAACGCCACCGGGTGCTCGAATTCATCGAATACGGCAACGCAGAAGTCATTGTCGCGAGATTCGCGAAGGGTACGCTGCATCGCCTCAATCCCTTCGGTGTCCCAGCCCTTGTCCGCGAACACACGCGCCACCACCGAGCTGGTCTCCGACGAATCAACCAGTCGAACCTTAAAGCCGGCCATTCGTGCGCGAGCGGTGGCCTTTCTCAGATTCTGTTTCGCCTGTCCTCGCCAGTAGAGATCAAGGGGCGACGGGAGTTCAATATATGACGACATGAAGCCGCGGAGATTCCAGGGGCGACGTGGGTCGTACAACCATGGGACTGCTGATCCATCGGACTTCGATATGGGGACCACGACAACCGGGAGCTTGATGATGTAGCGAATTGCGGCCCCGGTCATCACCGGATGCAACAGGACAAGGGCCAATCGACTTACGACTGAAGTCGGTTCCCCACGGGGAGCTTGGTAGAAGGAGATGAGAAAGCGTTCGATTTTCTCTGCGCTTGGCATATCTCCTTCAACCATGTTGCATATTGGGGCAGCCACCTAGATTGCGGGTGGAAACCGGGGGACCGACGTCGCGCTTTCCGTACTCTGCGAAAGGATTCTCACTTCATTGTAAACAGTCGCGATGAGTTCGCGGTATGACCGTGGGGCTCAATTCTTTGAGTGAGACTCAGGCGTTCTCATTCGCGGAGCTACGGTGTCCGCCGCGAGCAGTGAGTGTTTTGAGCTCGGCGGATAGTCGCAATCTTGGTGACGGCGCGAGCGAGGGGGTGCCGGGGCTCATTGCGAGGATTCGTAGTAGGTTGCGCGAATGAGTTGGAGGGCGGGACTCGCAAGATTTACCACGTTGACAGTTGTTCTGCCTCTTTTGGCTGTGGCAGCCATTGTCGTAACACCCGTGGCGGCGGGGGCGGACATTGGTCAGTCGTCACCGACCTCGGGCACGGTCGACATGGCCGGAAGCGCGACATTTTCGACAACGCTGCAACCGACGTCGGGCTCATTTAACGGCACCGTGACCTACACACAGACCAGCACCGCCCAAACGGTGGGTCTCACCGTCACCAGCCAGGGCGTGATCTCCACCACTGGCACACTGCCCGCGGCAACGTACACAGTTTCTGGTACGGACGCCGACGCCGGAAGCGTGGATACCGGTAACTGGACGTACTCCTTGACGGTGACCCCTGACCTGATCATTCAGGGATCTCCAACATCCGGCACGACCACCACTGCCAATAGTGGAGACTTTTCCACGACCCTGTCAGCGGCCTCCGGCAACCAAGGCGTGGTCACTTTCGTCTCTTCCACGTCGGGTTTTACGATCAGTAGCGGCGACGAACTAGTCAGCTCGAACACATTGAGCGTGAGCGGCTCGCCCTACACCATCTCGGGAACCGATTCCGACCTCGACGGTGACGCCGGAACGTGGACGTACACGCTCACCGTCGTGCCGACCGGAAGTAAGACGACCATCGTTCAGTTGACTCCAACGACTGGCGCGGTCGTGAATACGGCGTCGTCGACGTTTACCGCTGGACCAATCACGACCGAGAACAACACCGGATCTGTGACGTTCCTGACGACGAAGTCAAGTCCAAGTCTGACGGTGAGTTCATCTGGTCTGATTTCGACCACGGGATCTCTCGCGATCGGAACGTACACCGTGTCGGGTACCGACACAGACCCCGCGGGGGATAGTGGCGTGTGGACCTACACCCTGACCGTCGCGGGCGTCGAGGTCACGGTGAGATTTGAGGCCAATGGCGGAACTGGCGTCATGGCGCCTGAGGACGAAAGCGAGCCCACGGCTCTGTCGCTGAACGCATTCAAGTGGGTGGGGCACACCTTCGTCAACTGGAACACGTCGGCCAATGGAGCGGGTGTGGCATATGCGAATGGCGCAGTTTTTCCATTCAGCGCAACCACAACACTCTTCGCTCAATGGAAGTCCGGTAAGGCGCCCTCTCGAACCGTCACCTTCTTTGCGAACGGCGGGACGGGATCAACGCCCTCCGAGATCGATAACACGCCCACGGCAATTTCGGCGAATGGCTTCACCCGCGCCGGTTACACGTTCGTCGACTGGAACACCTCGGCAACTGGCTCGGGTAGACGCTACGACGCCGGGGAAACGTACTCTTTTACAAAGTCGATCACCCTCTACGCACAGTGGAAGAGGATTCCGGCGCATCAGTTTCATATCGTGACGTTTTCCGCCAATCGGGGAACTGGGACAATGGCTCCCGAACGTCACAACTCGCCGTCGTCGCTCTCACTGGCGCGCGTAACTCGAACTGGCTACACCTTCGTCGATTGGAACACCGCCCCCAACGGAAGCGGCGTCACGTACGCCAACGGCGCGACGTACCCCTTTAGCGCGTCGACCACGCTCTACGCCCAATGGAAGAAGGACAAGAGCGTGGCGACGCCGCCAATCCAAAAGACGGCGCTCACCATCGGCCCATTTGCGATGGGCTCGTCAACCGTCTCGTCAGGACTTCAAACCCTCATTCACAACGTCGCCGAACTCGTGAAGACGAACGGCAACTCGCAGATCTCCCTGCTCGGTTACGGCGACACGCTGTCGGTGACCAATGAACGTAACAAGTCACTCGTGGCGGCGAACGTCGAACTTGGTCAAAAACGCGCTCAGGCCGTGGCCACGTACTTGCAGGAGAGCCTCAACGCCCTCGGACTCAAGGGTTGGACAATCTCGCTCGCGGCATCAAATAGCACGACCTCGCCCTCAGGTCGATCGGCGGCGGGATTCGTTGTCGTGAGTCTCTCGTAGGAACTCCGACTTCTAGGCTGCCGTCCCGGCGTCTCGCCGGCAGGTTCAATCTCTATTCACATCTCGTTCGTCGAGCACTCACCTCGCACCAAGGACGATGTTCGCCGGCAAGACCGGCCCGCGCGCCTCACGCCAAGTGGGATCAGGTCAGAGAACCGAGAGCGACGTATTCCACGACGGGATGATGTCCTTCACGGGCGTACCCAGGACACCTTCCAACAAGCCGCCGTACACGTTTCGGAAATCAGTCGTCACTTGAAGGTTGCCATTTTCATCGAGCGACGAGAGGGGCGGCTGATCGCCGTAGAGACCACCCTTCACGCCATTACCGATGATGAAGACCGGCGCCGACGTACCGTGGTCCGTCCCGCCGCCCGCGTTCGACATGACTCGACGTCCGAACTCCGAATAGATCATGACAGTCACGTCGTTCGAACGACTTCCAGCGCTGATAGCGGTCATGAACGCACCGATAGCGCCATCGAGCTCGGCGAGCAACTCGTTTTGGACGCCCACCTCGCTCACGTGGGTGTCGAGCGAACTTAGGTTCACTTCCCAGACGCGAGTGGGGACGTTGCCGTTAATCAGCGTCGAGACGACCGCGAGCTGTTGGTTGATGTTGGAACCTGTTGGCGAAGAGGTGAGCAACGGTCCTAACGCCTGCGCGGTGGCATAGAGGTCAGTGATCGACGTTGCGTCGGCGGCCACAAAGGGAATGTCTGAGGACGACGTACGCCCCAACTTCGGTATCTGTGAGGCCGCCTGGCCCCAGGGAAGTTGCACGCCACCGATATCGACCATGGAGGCCACGCTCTTCTCACCCACCATCAACGGCGGCAACGTAGAACCGATGCCGATGGCGTTGAGTGCGTTGTGCGGTTGCAGGTCGAGCCAGCGGCCAATCCAACCAGTGGAAACTTCCGCCGACAGTGACGCCGACTGCCAGATGGCCATTGATGAGAAGTGAGACAGGCTGGGTTCGGGGTAGCTCACGCCTTGAACAATGGCCACCTTGTTCTGCGCGTAGAGCGCACTGATATTGGGAATCGATGCGTTAAAGGCGAGGGTACTCGTGAAGGGGAGTAGCTGCGACGAGGAGAGTGCGATGTTCGAGCGAGCACTCTGGTACGTGGGATCNNTTAAGGCCGTCGTTACCGCCGTAGAGGGTCACGATAACGAGGATCGGGGTGTTGGAGGCGAGTGGCGACGCGCTAGCGGCGCTCGCCAGTGACTCAAGAGAGAGTTGCGCCGACAGCGTGGCAAACAAGCCGGCCCCAGTCCACTGCAGAAATCGCCGTCGGTCGAACTCACACGTGTTCATACGCTCACCGCATACTCCGGGCTCAGCAACGCCAGGGTGACGAAATCCGACGGGTTGTCACTTACTCCGTCAAGAGCGTTCGCCGTTCGTCTAGACCATTCGGGTACCCCCAACCAGTCAGCGCAGGCCTGTACCATCTTCGACTTGGGCACGGAGATTGGCGAGAGATCCGCCTTCGTCATCAA
>PLRK01000060.1:0-3403 GCA_003163875.1 Acidimicrobiaceae bacterium
ATTCCCTCCTCGATCGGGGGTGATCCCGTCACCGCAATCGGTAATCAGGCGTTTTATCACCTCAGCCTCACCTCGGTGTCGCTTCCTTCCTCCGTTATTTCCATCGACTACTTCGCGTTCGCGTACAACGACCTCACTTCGGTGACAATTCCCTCCTCGGTCACGTCGATTGGTCAAGCTGCGTTCGCTAACAACATCTACCTCACCTCGGCGACGATTGGCTCCTCGGTCGCCTCTCTCGGTGACAACGCGTTCGAAAGTGATGCATTGACCTCGGTGACGATTCCTTCGTCGGTCACGTCGATCGGCAGTGCCACCTTCGCGTACAACAGTCTCACCTCGGTGACGTTCCTAGGTGCGGCGCCGAACTTTGGCACCGGCGCATTCACCTCGACCGGAGGTCCCGCCTATTACTACCCGAGCACGAGCGGGTGGAGTACTCTTCCCGCGGGAACGTTGGGCCCATTCACGCTGACCCCGATTTTGACGTCAACGACGCTCTCGGCGACGGCACCCACCAGCGGGACCAGCGGCAACGCGATCACGGCCTCGACAATCTCGGCGACACTCGCCTCGGGCAATTCGCCCACCGGCACCATCACGTTCAGCGTCTATGGACCGCAGTCCAGCGCACCGACGACGTGTGCGAGTGCGGGGACGACCGTCGGCACCGCGACCGTCTCGGCCAACGCGACCTACAACTCGTCGGCTGACTACACGCCCAGTGGCGCGGGGGACTACTGGTGGTACGCGTCGTACACGGGTGATTCGAACAATGCGGCGTCGGTGTCGACCTGCGGCGTGGGCATGCCCGAGACCGTCGTCGCCGCAGCTGTTGCACCGTTTACGCCAATTGCAACTTCCACCACCACCACGACGACCACTACGACCACCACCACGATTCCACCGACGACTACCACCACGTTGCGCGCGACGTCGACCAAACCGCGGAGAACTGTGTCGCCAACAACGACCTCGACCACGCTCCCTCTTTCGCCAACAACGACCTCGACCACGCTCTCGCCGTCGACGACAACGACCGTGCCACCTACCTCATCGGGATCCACCGGCGACGCAAATGGCGGGACGGGGCCGGGTGGCACCTCGGGGACATTCCAAAACAACCTCCCCTCGCCTCCCCCGGGCGACGTCGACATTCTCTTCGCCGGACAACCGGGAACCTCAATCACCGGCGTCCAGGTTTACGTGCATGGGCAAGGCTTTCAACCTGGATCGACGGTGACGATCGTTGCGCATTCGACCCCGACCCAACTCGGTAACGCCTTGGTGAACGACAACGGGTTGTTCGATTCGAGGGTCGAGATGCCGAGCGGACTTCGCGCGGGTGGTCACCACATCATTGTGTATGGAACGATGCAGAACGGGAGCGCTGTCGCCCAAGAGGAGGCGTTCACTGTTGCGACCGGCGGTCGTCTCGGCAGCGTCGGTTCGATCCCGCCCGGTGACCTCGCAAAGGACGTTGCTTTCGTCCCGACGTCCCATCCGGCTTCGGTACTGGCCACGATCGCGGCCGCGGCGACGGCAATCGGAGCGGTGAGCCTGGCGCTCGGCGGCGGTGCTGGATCTGGGACCGGTTCGAGCGGGAGTCGAGATGGTTACCTCGAAGACGTCGAACTCGAGCGTGAGGAACGAGAAGTGGCGGGAGGGTCGCGGGGCGATCGCTCTCGCACCTGGCGCTGGCCGGGGACGCGACTTCTCGATCATTTTTCGAAGCATCTCCCCTCGCGTGTCGCCTCAATTTCTCCGGTGGCTGGTCGAGTTCTCGTCGACGGCGATTATTTGCGAGCGATGTTCGGGACCGCGTGGCTCGCGCTTTGCCTTGGCGCCGTTGGCCTCGGAACGTACGCCGCCGCCAGCGTTGGTTGGTATGCGTTCCCCCCGTCGCTCGGGATCTTTCTCGCGATTCTCGGTCTTGGCGTAGTTGATTCGACGCTCGGCTACCTCGCGGGCATTGCCTTTGTGCTGAGTGCAGCTCTCGCTGGACATCTCTTTGATTCAACCGAGTTACGACTTGGAGCGGGCATCGTTCTGCTTTGGTTCGCCGTGCCGCTCGCGGCGTCCGCTCTACGCGCCCTAAGGCGAAACGTGCATTTTGATGCCGCCAGTTTGTGGGAACGAGCAGCTGACCTTGTAATCGGGGGCCTGTTCGCTGCGTGGGCGGCGCAGAAGATGACCGGCGCGCTTTCCGGATTGGCGGGTGTAGAGCTACCGATCAATAGGTCCGTGAACGCAGTGGCCTTTGCCGTACTGGGCTTCGTGTCCATTCGAATTGTCTTGGAGACGATCGCGGCACATAACTATCCGAAGCGGCTCGAAGTTGTCCACCACGAAGGCGAACTCGAGTCTGGAAATCTCCAAGTCGGTCTTTCACTCATCATCCAGATTTTGCTCTTCATATTCATCTCCATTGCATTCCTCGGCTCGAGTTGGCCACTGTACGTCGGAGCCGCAGTGTTCTTCGCTCCGCTCGTCCCTTGGCTGTTCGCGGACAAAATTCCGAAGAGCAAGTTCGTCACAAAGTGGAAGCCGAGAGGGCTCGTGCTTTGGACGCTCGTCATCGTTTTTGGCGTACTGCTCTCTAAGTTGCTCAGTCATCTGATCCACGACGACAAGCTGCTCGAGGCAGTCGGCTTCATCCTGCTGCCACTCCCAATATTGGTCTCGTGGGCGCTGGAACTGTTCGAAGAGGAGGAGGAAAATGAGGAAGAGGAGGAGGATGGAGCGAGCGAAGAGGTGAGCGCCGAGGTAGACGATCGCGGGTACCACTCCGGGCACGAAGCCGATGACGACCGGAATGATCAACTCGTTTCTGTTGGTGCGTCAAGCGTTGTCGAAGTGAACGAGCACGCAACGAGTGCGCCGACCACGACGCTTGACGTGCGCAGTACGTTTCGGGGACGCCAGGAATTCCACGAGAGTTCGAGGTCGATATTCCGTGAATCGGAGGCGGCACGCTTCGAGGAGCAACAAGAGGAGCGAGAGGAAAACGATTCCGAGTTGGTGACGTGGTTGAAGCGATTGGCGGGAGTTCCGCTCGTCGCGGTCTGCGTGTACCTCGTGGTCGCGCATGTTGCCGTTGGGTGAGGGTGGCGTGCTATGTCTTTCCAATTGGGCCAACTGTTGTGCCATAACCATGCTCTAGTTATGGCACGGCTAGGACACGGGTAGGGCGACGTGAGGTGACCACGTCGCCCTACCCGTGGTACGTAGTAGTCACGCCCGCGGTGCATCTTCCGATTACCAAACTGTTCCGGGACCACGAAAGAGAAAGAGGTCACCAAAAGTACGAATCGAAGGTGACGAGCTTTACTCCTTGAGCACTAAATATCATTCATCGGGACTGTCGAATTGTTGTTGGAGCTCGACGAGAATCGAACTCGCG
>PLRK01000060.1:3575-5233 GCA_003163875.1 Acidimicrobiaceae bacterium
AATCGCCGAAGTTTCAGAACTTCGGGCTGCATCACACCCTTCAAGAAGAAGCGGGCGAATCTCCGAAGTTGCTCCTCGAACGACCCGTCACCTTGGGAGAGTAATTCTGCGGTGATCCCCGCGTCTCGAGCCTTCACGATGTTGGTGACCACCTCTCGGAACAATTCCGGCTTGCTAGAGAAATGCTTGTAGACCGTTTGCTTTGAGACGGATGCGGTGGCCGCGACTTGATCCATGCTGGTCCCCACGTAGCCATTCGCGAAGAAAACCTGCTGGGCTGCCTGCAGAATCGCCGCTTTCTTGCGAGCACCGCGGGTGGAACTCTCTAACGGGTCCGGTGCGGGCAACGACGACATTGGAAAATATGGTACTAGACAGTTCCGTTCCCTTTGGTGTAGGGTACTGGACTGTCTAGTACTAAAGGAGCAGACATGAAGATCGTCGTTATGAACAACGTGACCCTCGACGGAGTATTCCAAGCCCCCGGGCGAGCGGACGAAGACACTCGAGGAGGTTTCACCCGTGGTGGGTGGGCATCGCAGAATATCTCTGAACCGGATCCCGAGATCGGGGCAGCGATCGGCGCGCGCATGTCCCAGAGCGATGGACTCTTGTTGGGAAGGCGAACGTACGAAGACTTGATGACCACTTGGAACGCCCGTGGAGGGATGTTCAAAGACGCTCTCAACGCAGCGCAAAAATATGTGGTGTCGCAAAAACTGAGCGACCCCTTGCCTTGGCCAAATTCCGCGTTGATTGCCGGCAACGTAGTTGAAGCCGTGAACGAACTCAGATCTCGGCCGGGGCGAGAACTCCACGTTATGGGCAGTGGGAGATTATTCGAAACGCTGATGGCCCATCAACTCGTTGATGAACTCTTGCTGATGGTCTATCCGGTAGTCCTTGGATCAGGTCGGCGTCTTTTCACGGGCGACACGTACGTCGAGCTGGACTTGCTTGACGCGAAAGTGACGCGAACTGGAGTGATGATCGCAACGTACTGCGCAAAGTCAACTCCTCCGCTGGAGGGACATCCTTGAGTCCTCGGGCGTCATCACCGACTGGCTTGAGGACCTTTGCGACGCAGGGTGACGCCACGGCGCTCCCATTCGCCGTACAGCCAAGGAGTTCGACACCTTGCAATCAACAAAGGAATACGAGGTCGCGGTGCGATAGAAGCCCAGTAACTACCACCGTTGTTGCGGGCGACAAGAATCGAAATAGCGATCTCAGCTAGTTCCAACTAACGCGGGATTATTCTCGCCTCTGCCAAAACCATTTGATAACCGATGGGCGCGACGGTATTATCACGAAAGTCGCTCTAGACCCTGGCGATTGGAACATTCGAAGATTTATTTTAATTCGCGAAGGGGAAGCAACGTGTCTGATTTACCTGTCCAATCTTCAAACGACGAAGTTCGCGTACGGAATTCGCTGCGATTTTTTCGCCGCTTGACATCTCGATCTGCGAGAGCTGAATCATCTCATTCATCGCCAGAATTCACCGGCGCGCACGGTCGACCTCGACGTCGAGCGTTTCACCGCCTCATTCACCTGTCGACCGGACTCGCGACGTTGGTAGCACTGCTAGTGGCGCCGGTGTGGACTGTAACGGCATCCGCGGACCCGACATCTCCGAGCGGCGGCTTCACCTTTAG
>PLRK01000104.1 GCA_003163875.1 Acidimicrobiaceae bacterium
GAGTGAATATGGCGTCCGGGCCGTCGGGGGCTGCTGCGGGACCACGCCCGCACATTTGGCACGCGTCGTCGAGACGGTGCGCCCACTGCAGGCGGCGAAGCGTTCGCCACACCTCGAAGCTGGTGTGGCGTCGATCTACTCGGCTACGAACTTTCAACAGGACCGTTCAGTCCTACTGGTTGGTGAGCGTACGAACGCGAACGGATCGAAGAAGTTTCGTGACGCCATGCTCGAGGGTGACTGGGACACGTGCGTGGGCAT
This sequence comes from Acidimicrobiaceae bacterium, assembly GCA_003163875.1. Taxonomy (GTDB): domain Bacteria; phylum Actinomycetota; class Acidimicrobiia; order Acidimicrobiales; family RAAP-2; genus RAAP-2. Next base: position 262 of record PLRK01000104.1, read on the forward strand.
NNGACGTCTGCGTTGACTACACCGGTGCTGATGGCGTGAATGACATGAACGAGTTGATGAGCCGGCTCGCGACACAATCCTCGGTGCCCATCATGGTCGACACCACCGAGACGAAGGTCGCACGACAAGCGCTGAGTTGGCTCGGTGGCAAGGCAATCTTGAATTCAGTCAATCTCGAAGAAGGCGATGGGCCCGGCACGCGTCTGGACGGCTTCCTCTCACTCGCGGCCGAATTCGGCACGGCGGTGGTCGCCACGTGCATCGACGAGGAAGGCCAGGCCCGTACCGCCGAGTGGAAGGTGCGCGCNNCGGGCACGCGCCTCGACGGATTCTTATCGCTCGCCGCCGAATTCGGTGCGGCCATCGTCGCAACCTGCATCGACGAAGAAGGACAGGCGCGCACGGCCGAATGGAAGGTGCGCGCGGCACGTGCCATCACCGATCTCGCCGTCACGCGCTACGGCTTGAGTGCGCACGACATCTTCATCGACCCCCTCGCCCTACCGTTATCGACGGGCATGGTCGAGTCGCGACGTGACGGCATCGAAACCCTCGAAGCAATCAGGCGCATCAAGTCCGAGCTTCCCGGCGTGCGCACGATCCTCGGGTTGTCCAACATCTCCTTTGGACTCAATCCGGCAGCCCGACAAGTGCTCAACAGCGTGTTCTTGCACGAAGCCGCCGAAGCCGGCCTCGATGCCGCAATCGTGCACGCATCCAAGATCCTTCCTCTCTCGCGCGTCGACGACGACGCGCGACGCATCTGCCTCGACCTCATTTATGATCGGCGAACCGACACGTATGATCCCCTCGCCGAACTCCTTCGGGCCTTCGAGGGCGTCTCGACGTCCAGCCAGAATCAGCACTCGCTCGACGACCTCGCACTCGATGAGCGATTGCGACAGCGCATCATCGATGGCGCCCGTGTGGGTCTCGACGACGACTTGAGCGAAGCAATGAGCGCCGGCATGAAACCACTCGACATCGTCAATGACCTCCTGCTCGACGGGATGCGCGAAGTGGGCGATCTCTTCGCCTCGGGAGAGATGCAGCTTCCCTTCGTGCTCCAGAGTGCCGAAACCATGAAGGCCGCCGTGGCGTTCCTCGAGCCCCACATGGAGAAAAGTGATCAAGGGGGAAGGGGACGCGTCGTCCTCGCGACCGTGAAGGGCGACGTCCACGACATTGGCAAGAACTTGGTCGACATCATCTTGACCAACAATGGCTACGAAGTCATCAACCTCGGCATCAAGGTGGGCATCAACGAGATGCTGACCGCGGTCGAAGAAGAGCACGCTGACGCACTCGGGATGAGTGGGCTACTCGTCAAGTCGACGTTGATCATGCGCGAGAATCTCGAATTGATGAACGAGCGCGGAATGAGCAACGTGCCGGTACTGCTCGGCGGTGCCGCGCTCACGCGAACCTACGTTGAACGCGACCTGCGCGAGGTCTACGAGGGACGACTCTTCTACGGCAAGGACGCCTTCGAGGGCTTGCGCGTGCTCGATCGCCTGGGTTCAATGGCGAAATCGGGCGAGGAGGACCCTCACTTCGGGCGTGAGATCTCAGAGAGGAAGGTCCAACGTCGATTCCGCGACGAGCAAGCGATCCCCGACAACCTTCCCGCCCGAAGTCCCGACGTCGATCAGGACAACCCACTCTTCCCACCTCCATTTCTCGGCAGTCGTGTCGCGAAGGGCATGTCGATCGACGAGATCAGCGACTACTTGAACCTCACCGCATTATTTCGAAATCAATGGGGCTACCGCCCAGACGACGGCGAAGATGACATAGCCTTCAAGGAACGAGTGAGCGCGGTGCTACGAGAGCAGGTGGGCATCGCGAAGCAAGAGGATTTGCTTATTCCCCAAGTGGTGTGGGGGCACTTCCCCGCGGCGTCAGACGGCACGTCACTGATCATCTTCGACGATGACGAACGCACGAGTGAACTGACTCGCTTCGTCTTTCCTCGCCAACACGAGGCGCCCTATCTCTGCATCGCCGACTTCTTTCGCTCGACGGACAGCCCCGATCACGACTACGCGAGTTTCATGCTCGTCACGATGGGGGCGAAGATATCGGAGCGTTGCCAAGAACTCTTCGCGGAGAATCGCTACACCGACTATCTGCTCTTGCATGGTCTCGGCGTCGAAATGGCCGAAGCACTCGCTGAGATGTGGCACAGGAGGATTCGTGAAGAACTTGGGTTCGTCGAACACGACGGGCCAACGCTCACTGGCCTCTTTCGTCAGCAGTATCGAGGCGGTCGATACTCGTGGGGCTATCCGGCTTGCCCGGATTTGAGTGACAACGCGAAGGTGGCATCGCTCTTGGACGCCAGTCGCATCGGCGTCGTCGTCTCTGAGGGTTTCCAATTACACCCGGAGCAAACGACCGACGCCATCATTTGCCATCACCCGATGGCCAAGTACTTCATCGCCTAGGACTCTACTTTTCGTCTAACTTTGAGACGCAATGACGTCTAGAACCACGCGTCGTCGATTTCTGCAGGCTTCCGGCTCCCTTCTGGGGAGCGTGCTCGCCACGTCTCGCGTCGCGGGGGCATCAACCGATGCTCCACTTGGCACACTGCAGGTGAGTGCGACCATCCAGCAGGAAAACCAAAAGCTCGGGGATGGCTCGTGGATCATGGGACGCCCAGCCCAACCAGGCGACATTGAGGGCTACGCGAGTGCGCCGAGCGTCAACCTGGGCGAGACCATCTCGTTCTTCGTCAGCACCGTCGCCACGCACTACCGCGCCAAAGTCTTTCGCATGGGTTACTACCAAGGTTACGGTGCCCATCTCGTCGAGACCAGAACTCCCCTTTCTGGTCGACGCCTCGACATCCCGACGCCTGACGTGAACAACACCGTCGACTGCGATTGGCCAGTGTCCTTCACGCTCGAGGACACGGGGAACTACGTACCTGGTCAATACCTCGTTCGATTGGAACTCCCCACTGGCGAGTATTCGTTCATTCCCTTCTTGATACGTGACGACGAGTCCACGTCAACATACGTCTACATGAGTTCAGTGAATACGTGGCAGGCCTACAACGCATGGGGCGGCTACAGCCTCTACCGCGGCGCCGACCACTACGGCAACACTGATTTCGACGAAGGGGTTCGCGCCACCATCGTCTCGTTCAACCGCCCGTACAGTCGTCACTTCGGCAACGGTTCAGGCGACTTCGTAGGCAACGAATTTCCTTTTCTGTTCCTCGCCGAGAAATTGGGGCTCGATCTCTCCTACTGGACCAACGTTGATCTGCATCAACGCGGCAACGCGCTTACCCAACACCAAGCCCTCATCTCGCTCGGTCACGACGAGTACTACTCGCCGCCGATGCGCCTGGCCGCCACCAACGCCATCGACGCCGGCGTCAACGTCGCGTTCCTTGGAGCGAATTTCTGCTATCGCAAGATTCGTTATCTCGAGAGCTACAACGGTGCGAACCGTCTCATGGTCAACTATCGCTCGATCGCGGACCCGATCTACGCGAGCGATCCTTCGGCGACAACGGTGAACTGGTCCGATTGGCCATCGGACACACCCGAGAGCACGTTCTCTGGCTCGCATTGGGGCGGAGTACCCGGCGAAGGGTCACTCGTCGTGTGCGACGCCTCATCATGGCTCTGGAGTGGCGCCGGGCTCGATGACGGCGACGTGCTCGAAGGCGCCCTCGGTGGGGAGTTCAATAATCACAACCCCACCGTCACGAACCCGCCCAACGTGCAGCTATTCGGCCACTCGCCCGTCGTCGGCGGCATCAGCGATATCACCTACTCGGCACAACCTGATCAGGGCGGCGTCTTTTGCACCGGGACTGGCTGGTGGATCTATCGACTCTCGAATGCACCACTACTGGGAAACCGTTGGGTCCCTGCACCCGTGCCCGGTGTCACGTCGCCACTCACGACGGCTACCCAGAACCTTCTGGCGCTCCTTGGCGGGGGTCCCTGCGGACTCTTCATGCCGTCGGTCGCCACTCTCGCCTAGCGACGCGTTGGCGCCGCGACCGGTGTGGCGTCACTCAACGCCTTCTTCGCGTGATAACTCGACCTAGTCAAGGGTGATGCCTGGACGTGACGCAATCCGAAACCCTCACCAATGAGGACGAGTTCATCAAATTCTGAAGGTTCCCACCAACGCGCGACGGGGAGATGCTGCTCAGTAGGTCGCAAGTACTGGCCAATCGTCGCGATCGACACGCCCACCGACGCCACGTCAGCCAACGTCTCGACCACTTCGTCGCGGGTCTCACCGAGTCCGACCATCATTCCTGACTTCGTCGTGAAGCCCGCAGCGACGCTTCGTGCGAGTAGCGTGAGCGAACGCGCGTAACCCGCGCTCGGGCGCACCGCGCGCTGCAGTCGGGCGACAGTTTCGATGTTGTGGTTGATGACGTCGGGTTCAGACGCAAAGATGAGTTCCAACGACGCGAGGTCGCCCTTCAAATCGCTGATCAACACTTCGACATTGGTGGACGCCGAGCGACGCCGGATGGCGCGGACCGTTTCGCCAATGGCGCCCGCGCCGCCGTCGACGAGGTCGTCGCGCGCGACACAGGTAATGACGGCGTGCGCGAGTCCGAGACGTACGACGGCTTCGGCGACGCGCTCGGGCTCGGTTGGATCAAGCGCCAGTGGCTTTCGCGTGTCGATGAGGCAGAATCCACACGCCCTGGTACAACGCTCACCGTTGACCATGAACGTCGCGGTGCCCTCCGCCCAACACTCGAAGATATTGGGACACCCCGCTTCCTCGCACACGGTCACGAGTCGTAGATCCTCGGTGAGTGTGCGAAGCGACTGATATTCGAGGCCCATGTGCGCCTCGATGCGCAACCAGTCGGGTTTACGCGATCGAAGCGCAATTCCCGCGTCAGGGTCAACGCCCGCCTTTCGCAAGCGTCGCAGCAAAGGTCGCTCCGATGACGTGCTCGACGCGCTACGGTCAACGCGCGCCACGCTGTGCGTGTCGCCGAATCGAAGCGATAACTCTTCACCCAGTCGCTCTTCGACCTCGAGCGCACTCACGCTGAGTCCAAGCGAACGCAACGAACCTACGGGTTTATCGGTGATACCGCACGGATTGATCTTGGCGAAACCATTGAGGTCGATATCAACATTCAGGGCCACGCCGTGCAACGTCCGGCGCACGTCGCGCGCATTTCGTTCGGTGCGAACGCCCACCGCCGCGATCTTGGAGGGTCGAGCTTCGAGGTGGGCCCACACGCCGGGATAGCCGTCGAGGCGTCCAATCTCACCAAGCGTGTGCTGCTCGTCGACTCCTCGCACGGTCGCGATCACGGCGTCCTCGAGGTCACGAACGTGCGCCTTACCCGCTGAAGGATCATCGGCGACGGTACGAATTGCCCAGGCGACGACCTGGCCCGGGGCGTGGAACGTCACGTCGCCGCCGCGATCGGCGTCGACGACGACGGCATCGAGCGCGTCGAGTGGAACGAGGAAGTTCTCTTCCTGGGTGCGTACCCCTCGGGTGTAGGTAGGAGGGTGCTCGAACAACAACACGTAGTCGTCATTGGCTTGCAACAAGGCACGTTGTAAGTCATTCGCCTCGGCGAACGAGATTCGCCCCAGGTGACGGCGACGAAGCATCTAGCGCTCGCTCTCCAAGTCCATGCCGGCGAGTAATTCCGCCACTCGCTCGAGATAATTGACCGCCGACACTGGCTCACAGACGCGGTGATCAAAAGACAGGCCCAACACCAAACGTCGTCCCGGGGCGACCGTCTCCTTACCATTCTTCACGACGACGACGGGTACCTTGCGAACAGCACCCACGCTCAACGCCGCGACCTCTGGTTGGATGATGATGGGCTCGGTGAAGAGGGTGTTCTCGCTGGGTGCACCGACGATCGTGAATGTGCCACCCATGAGATCGTCCGTCGTCAATTGGCGCGACGCCAATCGCTCACCCAGTTCACTCACCCGACGCGCGAGCGCACGCAAGGTAAGGCCGGCCGCCGCATGGACGACCGGTACGAGCATGCCGTCCTCCGCCACGTGGCGCATGACGCCCAAATTCACCGTGCGATGGATCGTCAATTGATCCTCGTTGTACGTGGCATTCAAGAACTCGAACTCAGCCAAGGCGCGTACCGCGGCGAGACTGACGACCATCTCGTCGCTGATGGTCACCCCGTCACGGGTCACGCGTCCCGCCGCCTCCAACTCAGCGAAGACCGTGGCGTCCACTTCGATGGCGACGAAGCCGTGGGGGGTGCTCTGCGTCGACACCGACATGTGTTGGCCCATGCGACGTTGTCCATTCGAGAGGGGTACCACTACCTCTTCGGTTGGTCCATCCAAGACGGCGCGCTCGGCGTCACGGCGAGTGATCGCTCCCCCGGGACCAGAGCCCTGGACGGTCGACGGCTCGACACCACCGTCACTCAATATCCTTCGCACGACCGGTGAGACGACGACGCCACTTTGCGCGTTGGCGTCCACCGATGGTGCCGGCACTGGCGCCGGTATCGCCTCGACGGCGGAAACGTCAGGCGTCGCCGGAGCCTTCGCGGCCGATGGCTCGGTCTGCGTCGAGCTGGCACTCGGCGCGGGCGAACCCGCACTGGCGTTCTCGTCGATCACAGCAACGCGCGACCCCGTTTCGACGGTGTCGCCCTCACCGGCCAAAATCTGCACTAACACGCCCGCCGCAGGTGAGGGCATCTCGGAGTCGACTTTGTCAGTCGAGACTTCGAAGAGGGGTTCATCACGCGCGACGGCATCGCCTATCTTCTTGAACCATTGCGTGATGATTCCTTCGGTGACTGACTCACCTAACGACGGAAGCGTGACGTCAACCAACGTGCAATCCTCGTCCGGCGAGTGCGATGAGCGTTTCGCCGAATGTCTCGGAGAGCGATGGGTGCGGTTGGATGAGGGCGGCCGCTTCTTCGGCGGTGGCTTCCCAGTTGACGGCGAAATAACCCGCCCCGAGTTGTTCGGTCACCCACGGGCCCGCCATGTGGACCCCGAGGATCTGACCGGCACTGCCATCGGCGCGCTTTTCAGCGATGATCTTGACGACGCCGTCTGTGTCGCCAATGATCTGCGCGCGACTGTTGCCACCAAAGGGATCCTTCTTGACAACGACGTCGTAGCCCTTTTCCTTGGCCGCGGCTTCGGTGAGTCCGCAGAACGCGACCTCCGGATTCGAGTAGATCGCCCAGGGGACTCGGTCGTAGTCGACGGGAACGACAGGTTCGCCGAGGATTGATTTGATGGTGACGATGGCTTCGGCGAAACCGACGTGCGCGAGCTGGGGCGTGTTCGCCACCACGTCACCCACGGCGTAGACGTTGGGGTTCGACGTGCGCATGTACGGATCAGCGACGACGAATCCTCGCTCGTTGATCTCGACGCCAGTTCCCTCACCCAGCAGACCTTCGGTGCGAGGACGTCGCCCAACTGACACGACCACCATGTCCACCTTGACGTCTTCGCCACCTTCGATGTTGACCGACGTGCCACCCTTGTTTGGTTTGTGACCAGTGATGTTGACGCCCACTTGGATCTCGATGCCACGCTTCTTGAAGGCGCGCTCGACGACCTTGGCGACTTCGGCGTCGCAACCAGCGAGGATCGACGGGAGTCCTTCGAGGATGGTGACCTTGGTACCCATGTCGGCCAACAGAGACGCGAACTCACAGCCAATCGCCCCGCCACCAATGACGGCGGCAGTTTCGGGGAGCGCCTCGAGATTGAGGAACTCATCAGAGGTATAGACGATCTTTCCATCGACGTCGATGCCCGGTAGCGTGCGCGGTACCGATCCCGCCGCGATGATGACGTTCTTCCCCTTCGCGATGACGCCAGCGTCTGCGCCGTCGAGTACCGTGACCGTGAGATCCTTGTCGAGTCGCCCCGTGCCTTCGAAGATGGTGACCTTTCGGCCCTTTAAGAGACCCGACAGACCCTTATAGAGCTTGTCGACGATGTCGTTCTTTCGTGCTTGGCTCACGGCGAAATCCGTTTTGATCTCTCCAGTGCTGAAACCAAACGCACTCGAATGTTCGAGCGTGCGGTGCACGTGGGCGGTCTCGAGGAACTCCTTCGCGGGTACGCAACCACGGTGAAGGCAGGTACCACCCACCTTGTCGCGCTCAATGATCGCGATGTTGAGTCCGGCACTTGCGCCGTACAGGGCGGCGGCGTATCCACCGGGCCCTCCTCCGATGACGACAACATCGAACTGTTGGACCTCGTTAGCCACGGCCGTTCCCTTCAATCTTCCTAGTGCTCAACCCCCTAGGGAATCCTAATGTTCTACCCACGGGCCCAGGCGCCAGGCTCTAGGAATGCCGACCCCGCTGGGTGTCGGCAGCCTGGGTCGCCAACTCGTCGACGAAGTCATTCATGACGTCGCCCGAATGACCCTTAACCCAACGAAACGTGATGTCACGTCCGCTCTCGAGGGCGAGGACAAACAGCTCCTCCCATAGATCACGATTCGCGACGGGTTGGCCTTGGGAGTTCTTCCAATTGCGACGCAGCCACCCGTTGTACCACTTATCGTTGAAACACTTGACGACGTAGTTCGAATCACTCACGATCTCGAGGGGACTTTCGGGATTCTCCTTCAGCGCTTCGATGACCGCGATGACCTCCATTCGTTGGTTGGTCGTATGCGCATCGGCTCCACTGGCGAATGATTCTGCACCACTCGCCCACGCCCATCCCCCCGGACCCGGGTTACCGCGGCACGCGCCGTCGGTATGTATGCGTTTCATATCGTCCGAGTGACCCACGAATCCGGATCAGAGGTGAAACGCGTCACGGCAACTGGCATCTCGCCGCGCAAGACCTGTCCGAGGGTGACGTGCTCGAGAACCTCACGCAACGCGCCACGGACCGCTACCCATACGTCACGCAAGTGCTTGGCTTCACCCTCATAGATGAGCGTCTCGGGTCGCATGCCGCGTACCCCCGCCATCGGACCGCTCACGACGCGAAGGATGTCAGCGATCATGATCGAGTCGGGGTCCCTCGCGAGTTTGAAGCCACCTTCGGGACCTCGCTGGGACGTCACCAACCCACCTCGACGAAGATCGGACATGATTGCACCGAGAAACTTCGCGGGCAGTTCTTGCTCCTGTGCCAAGTGTTCGGCACTTATCGAATTCGTCGTCGCCGCGAGGGTCAAGAGCGCGCGTATCGCGTACTCGGCCTTGGCGGGGATCTGCATAGAACCATTCTGCCCCACGACAGGCCCACAAACTGTCAGCCGGTCCAAACTCCTAAAGTGGACTCGTGTTCGATCTACGCTCGCGCCGCCTGTATCTTTGCGTCCCCGCGCGCAAGGACATGGCGGTTTTTCTCCCTCAAGTCCTTCGAGGAGGTGTCGACATCGTTCAATTGCGAGAAAAACACCTCACCGATGAGGTTCGCCTCGCGTCGGCGCGGACCATGCGACCGATTTGCCGAGATTTCGGGGTCCCTTTCATCATGAACGATTCGCCAGAACTCGCTCTCGAGAGCGGGGCCGACGGCGTGCACGTGGGCCAAGACGACGTCAGTGTCGAGCGATGCCGACGACTTATGGGCGATACCGCCATTATTGGACTTTCCACGCACGCGAAGGATGAATTCCTCGAAGGACTGTCGAGCCAAGCGAGTTACTTGAGCGCCGGACCCATCGTCCCCACTCCCACGAAGCTGGGTCGGCCGGGCACGGGTGTCGCGTACGCGACTGCCTGCGAGCAACAGAGCGACCGACCCGTCTTCGTCACCGGAGGCGTGACCGACCAGAACGTCACTTCACTCGTCAACGCCGGACTTCGCCGCTTCGTCATCGTGCGTTACTTGACCCAAGCGAAAGAACCAGAAAAAGCTGCTCGCCTCCTTCGCGAAGCGCTTGACATCGCGCTCTCAGCGGTGACGGTCGAGCCAACCTAACAGCGTCGCAACCATTCGTGGATCAGCGCGCAGCTGGTGCCCGGCCCCTTGGATGATGCGCAGTTCCGCTCGACCTTCAGCACTCGCGAGAAGATCTCGCGCGTCGCTCACGGGTACTTCGAGGTCGTCGGCGCCATGGCCAATGAGCAGTCGCCTCGGTGGTATGAGCGCTATCGAACCCAAGGGGTCGATGGCGAGTACGTCGTCGCGAAGCGCCTCGGGAGCAAGCAGGTCGATTTTGTTGCCAACGACGCCGGCGACTTGGACGGAGCGATGAAATTCATCAGCGCTGGAACACCAATAATCGAGGTGTGCGGGAGCAGCGAAGGTCGCAACGCCGCGTACGCGTTCGTCACGCGCGGCGAGGGCGAGGGCGAGCGAACCACCAAATCCAAATCCGGCGAGGGAGATTCGACGATCGTCTTCATCGACCCGATCGAAGATGACGCGAAGATCAGCCAACCACTGACTCGCCGAGAAGGTACCAGTACTGCCACCCACGCCCGAGAACGTCCCGGTCGCCACAACCCATCCAGACTCGTTCGCCAGATGCTCCGCGAGTTCGGGGAGAAGTCCGGCCGCCTGTCGCCCCATCCCTAACGCGCGAGGTAGTCCGTGCACCAAAACGAGAACGTGGCCCGTGTTTGGTCGCGCACTCGAGGTCGCGATGCGCAAATCCAGCGTCGAGTTCGCGCTCTTGAGTTGCTCGTGCGCGAGCACGCCTTTAGATGTCCAAGTGTTGAGCGAGAAGTTCTCGGTGATACGCAGGATCGCCCAAGAACAACTCGGAACTCTTCGCTCGCTTGAAATAAAGGTGCGCGTGGTGCTCCCAGGTGAAACCAATACCGCCGTGAATTTGGATGTTCTCCGCGGCGCAGTGAAAGTACGCCTCGGAACAGAAGGACTTTGCGAGACTCGCCGCAATCGGTAATTCGTCATTCAGTTCTTGGGACGCCCACGCGGCGTAGTACGCCGCGGACTTCGCCGATTCGACGTCGAGCAACATGTCCGCGCACTTGTGCTTGATGGCTTGAAACGAACCAATAGGACGTCCGAACTGGACTCGTGTCTTCGCGTAGTCCACCGCATTGTTCAAGACTCGCTGCGCACCACCGACTTGCTCGGCGGCGAGCGCGGATTCGGCGACTTGGAGCATCGTCTGCAGCCCGTTGAGCGCGTCGCCCTCAGTGCCGACCAACGTAGCAGTGGCGTCGTGCAGTTCGATACGACTTTGCTTACGCGTTTGGTCCATCGTGGCGAGCGCGGTTCGCGTCACCCCTTTGGCGTCGCCCTTCAACGCGAACAGCGAAAGACCCTTTGACGTTTTCGCAGGCACGAAGATGACCGACGCGAGGTTGCCGTCGGTGACATAATTCACGACACCATTGAGTTCGAAGCCGTCAACCTTCGCCGTCGCGGTCGTCGAGGTGGCGTTGAGGTCCCAGTTACCCGTGTCATCGGTGAGTGCCACCGTTGCGATGGTGTCGCCCGACGCAATACCAGGGAGATACGTTGCTTTGTCATCATCGTTTCCGACGAACAGCACGGCGTTCGCCGCGAGCGCGACCGTAGAGAAATAGGGCGCGCAAAAGAGTGCCGCACCCATCTCTTCAAAGACGACGTAGAGTTCCACGGGACCGAAACCTTGACCACCAAATTGCTCAGGGATACCCAAACCTTGGAGGGCAAGTTCCTTTGCCATCAACTCCCAGACGTCCGGGTCATATCCCTCGGGTGTCGCCATGAGACGGCGCACCTCGGTCTCGGGCGACTTCTCTTCCAAGAACCGCCGGACCATTTTTCGCAGTTCTTCCTGCTCTTCGCTAAAGCCAAAGTTCATTGCGATCCTTTATTCCCCCTACCGGAGAGTAATGCCGGTGACACTGACATTAGCGAAAGTTCGACCTGCGCTGAATCGTGGCAATCTACGTAGATGGACAACGTCGAACTCGTCTGGTCTGACGCCAGCGCCGAAGTGCACCGCTTCGTCGTGGGGCCCGTCGAAAATAACGTCTACGTCGTTCGCTGTCGGCGTAGCGGCGTCGCCACACTGATCGACGCCGCGAATGAACACGACCGTCTCCTTCGTGTGGCATCACGATTGGGTGTGACTTCAGTGCTTGAGACCCACGGACACTGGGATCACATCGGCGCCGTCACTGAGGTTCGAGAGGCGGGAATCGACGTCTGGGTGCGTGACGAGGACGCGGGCCTGCTGCCAAGCTATGACCACCTACTCGAGGACGACACCGTGCACGTGGTTGGCGACCTTCGGTTGCGAACCGTGCACACCCCCGGTCACACTCCCGGGTCCATTTCCTTCGCTCTCGAGAACACTCCGATCTTGTTCACTGGTGACACGCTCTTTCCAGGGGGTCCGGGCAACGCCACGTTCGAAGGAGGGGACTTCCCTACGATCATCAACTCCATCGAGCAGCGGATCTTTCGGGTCTACGCACCCGACACCATCATCTGGCCGGGCCACGGTGCCAACTCCACGCTCGGCACCGAGTCACCCCACCTCGATGAATGGGTCGAACGGGGCTGGTAGCGGCGTTCTCGCGCCAATGCACCACCGGTAGGCTGCTAGCCGTGTCTGCACCCCTCTTGGAACTGCGAAACCTCCACTGCGAAGCGGATGGCGCGAACATTCTTCGTGGCGTTGACCTCGTGGTCAACGAAGGCGAAGTCCACGCCCTGATGGGGCCCAATGGCGCCGGTAAGTCGACAATCGCGAACGTCGTCATGGGACACCCGGGCTACACGCTGAGTGCCGGGGACATCCTTCTCAAGGGCGAGAACATCGCCGCGTGGAGCCCTGACGAACGGGCACGAGCGGGCATCTTTCTCGCCTTCCAGTATCCAGAAGCCATTAGCGGGGTCTCGGTCGTCCAGTTCTTACGCCAGGCGATCGCGGCGAGGAAGGGCCTCGACGAACTCAGTGTCCTCGAAGTTCGTCTTGATCTGATGGAGTGGATGGACCGTCTTGGAATGGATCCCGCCTTCGCTGAACGGCACCTCAATGACGGATTCTCGGGCGGCGAACGCAAGCGCAACGAGATCCTGCAGATGGCGCTCTTGGAGCCGGCGATTGCGTTCCTCGACGAGACCGATTCAGGACTCGACATCGACGCGTTGCGCGTCGTTGCCCGTGGAGTGCGCACCGTGCGTAACGAGCACCCCGCGATGGGCGTGATCGTCGTCACGCACTACGTGAAACTCCTCGAAGAAATCGAACCCGATCAAGTGCACATCCTCGTCGACGGCCAGATCGTCGAATCGGGCGACGCCGACCTCGCCCAGCGCATCGAGCACGAAGGCTACGACGCGTGGCGACCGGTCAGCCTATGACCACATTCGATCCTCGCCTCGTTCGCGCCGACACGCCGCTCCTTACGCGAATCATCAACGGCCGGCCCATCACGTACCTCGACTCGGCGGCGTCGTCGCTTCCTCCTCGACCCGTCATCGACGCAATGAGTCGACACTACGAACGACAACACGCCAACGTGCACCGCGGTGTTTATCAAACGGCGAACGAATCAACGCAGTCCTACGAGGGGGCGCGCGAAGCAATTGCTCGCTTCATTCACGCACCCGCTGGTGGCGAAGAGATTGTCTTCACGAAAAATGCGACCGAGGGGTTCAACCTGCTCGCAAAATCGTGGGCGGCTTCGAATCTTCGCAGTGGTGACGTCGTGCTCGTCAGCGAGATGGAGCACCACGCCAACATCGTGCCGTGGTTCCAACTTCGAGAATCGATTGATATTGAGGTTCGATTCATCCCCGTGGGTGACGACTACCGCCTCGACCTTGGCAACATCGACGAACTTATGAAGGGCGTACGTCTCGTGTCGGTGACGGCGATGTCGAACGTACTCGGCACCGTGACGCCTCTGAAGCAACTCGCGCGCATCGCGCACGAGCACGATGCGCTCATTGCGGTTGACGCCGCCCAATTGGTTGGACACGCGCCAAGCGACGTCGTTGATCTCGATGTCGATTTCTTCATCTTCTCGGCGCACAAGATGCTGGGTCCCACTGGTCTGGGTATCCTGTGGACCCGACGCGACATCCTCAATACCATGCCCCCATTCTTGGGCGGAGGCGGGATGATTGCCGACGTGTCAACGAGTGGATACGTGCCCGCGAAGGGCCCGACTCGATTTGAAGCGGGCACCCCGCCGATCGCCGAAGCTGCTGGTTTGAGTGCAGCGGTCACGTACCTCGAAGGTCTCGGCATGGAGAACGTCGCTCGACACGACCGTGACCTCACCCAAGACGCACTCTCTCGCATCGACGACGAATTTGGCGGACGCGTGCGCATCGTCGGACCTGTCGATACTGATCATCGAGGTGGCGTGATCAGTTTGGACGTCGAGGGAGTGCATGCCCATGACGTCGCCCAAGTGCTCGACCAGTTCGGCGTATGTGTGCGACCTGGGCACCACTGCGCCAAGCCTCTCATGAAGCGCTTCAACCTCACGGCGACGGCGCGTGCATCCTTCGGTCCCTATTCGCTCGTGAGCGACACTGACGTCTTACTCGAGGCACTCACCGATGCCGTCAAACTGTTCGGGTGACGATGTCGAACCTCGAAGACCTCTATCGCGAAGTAATCCTTGACCACTATCGTTCACCGCGAAATCGTGGCGAACTCGAAACGCCGCCGGCGCTTCGCGTCGAAGGATTCAACCCCCTGTGCGGCGACGAGGTCGTGGTCTATCTCCTCGTCGACAACGGCGTCCTAACCGACATTAAGATGACCGGACACGGGTGTTCGATCTCGCAGTCGTCGTCATCGCTCATGAGCGCCGCAGTGAAGGGCAAATCGCTGGAGCAGGTGCGAGGACTCATCACCACGTTCAAGACCTTGATGACGGTCCACGAATCATCAATCGATTCGTCGGAACCTCCGCCACTCCAAGACGTTCGGGCCCTCGGCGAGCTCGCGGCGCTACAGGGTGTCGTGAAGTTCCCCGTGCGCATCAAGTGTGCGACGCTCGCGTGGAACACGCTCAACCAAGGACTCGATGAACTCAGCGCCATTGACTAAGGCGTACAGGGCACCGGGTCGAAATACGGCGTCACCTGCGATGGATTGATTGAGGTTGTTGTCGTTGGCGACGTGCCGTGTTTCTTTTTCTTGTGTGGTCCGAGCGTCGTGGTGGTCGTCGGGGTCACGACGGGCGGCAACGGCGTCTGCAGAGCACTGTTCGGTGGAGGATCGGTTGGCGTGAGTAATTGCGAACCGAAAATGTTGACGAGCATTTGTTGCGCCTCGGGCTGCTCCACGAACAGTACGTCACCGAGTCCGCTGATTTGGCTGTCGGTCACCGGCATGGTGTACGTGAGCATCTTGGCTGGATTGAGGCTATGGAACTTCACCGCAAGCGCGATGAGCTCGTTCAGGGTGAAATTATTGTCCAACTCGATTCCTTGTGGAATCTTGGAGAGGAACGAATTGATGGAGAGAGGATTGTAAATACCTTTCAGTCGGCTGATCATTGCTCGTAAGAAAGCGTTTTGGCGGTCGATGCGCCCAAAGTCACTCGTACCGTCGTAGTTCCACACACCATTTTGAAACCATTCGTAGTGGCGACTTCGTGCGACCGCGAGTGCTTGGAATCCGGTGACCAACTGACAGCCCGGATGCTTGATGTTGAGTCCGGAATAGGCATCCTTGGCTGGGAACGGAAAGTCGAGGTAGACCCCTCCGATGGCGTCGGCGGCGTTGATGAGACCGCCGAAACTCACGACGATGGTGTGGTTAATAGGGATGCCGAAGTTCGCCGTGATGGTCTGGGCGAGCAACGACGGACCATTGCCAAAATTCACATTGATTCGATTGAATTTTCCATAGAGTGCTTGATTAGCGAGCAAGGTCGTCATCGTGTCACGAGGGATTGAGAGAATCGTGATGGTTCCGGCCGCTGGGTCGACGTGCATGATCTTGACGACGTCGCTGCGTTGCCCAGAGACCGAGCCGGTCGAGGCGCCCGTTTGCGCCGCGACCGCGCCGGTGAGTCCCGCCCTGCTATCGGATCCGACTTCCAGGATGTTGAATGGCTTCCCGCTCAATTGCGGCAGTTCGCTCGCCACGTGGATCTTCTTTATCTGACCGAATCGCCACTGCGCGTAGAGATAGCCTCCGCCGATGACCCCGACGAGCAACGCCACGACAACGATGAAGCTGATGATGACCCGTCGCCGGGTACGTCCGGGTCTGCGTGGTCGCTTCCTTCGAGGTGCGCCTGACTTCTCGTCAACGGCGGCCCCCAGAGCCACGAGGCGACTTTCGTTGGCCAATCGCTTTCGTTCACGGCGCGATTCTCGGGAACGGCCTCCAAGGTCGCCGTTACTTTCATCGCTCATCATGCAACTTTACTTGCTGCGAAAATGTAAGAATTCTAAGAATTCTGATGACGAAACGGTTCATAGCCGTCACGTTCGAGTACTTCTGACAATTCTGGACCACCCGTCGCGACCACTCGACCTTCACTCACGACGTGGATCTTTGTTGGCGTAAGTTCCTGCAAGAGACGGCGGAAGTGAGTGATGACGAGCACGCCACAGTTCCACTCGGTGGTCGCAGCGAAGAGTCGTCTCGAAACTGCACCGAGGGCATCGACATCGAGTCCTGAGTCAATCTCGTCGAGCACCGCGAACTTCGGTCGAAGAATCCCAAGTTGCACCATCTCCGCGCGCTTTCGCTCACCGCCAGAGAGGTCGACGTTCACGAAGCGATCGAGAACATCGCTGCGAAGTTCGACCCGTTGTGCTTCTTCGCTCATCCGTGCTCGCAAATTCGTCGGGTCCGCACCAGCGGCGACAAGTAGATCGAGAGGGCGTACCCCTGGCACTTCCATTGGATGTTGCAGCGCGAGTAGGAGTCCGTGGCGGGCGCGCTCAGTTGCCGAGAGGCCCAAGAGTTCGACGCCGTCAAGGAGAACTGACCCTCCAAGCACCTTGTAACCAGGATGCCCACTCAAGGCGTGCGCGAGAGTGGACTTTCCCGAACCGTTTGGCCCCATGATTGCGTGCACTTCGCCCGACGCCATAAACAGGTCGAAGCCTCGCAGCACTTCTTTACCCGCCACTTCGACGCGCAAACCCTCGATTTTCAACGACGACGTCACGGCACGATCACTTCGAGTCGGCCATTGTTCTGCGTGACGTCGTAGTGCGCCACCGGCTTTGTCGCGGGGAACGACATTGGTTCGCCGTCGCGAAGCCGGAACATCGCGCCGTGGCGAGCGCACTCGATTTCGAGTGACTCGACGTTTACCTCGCCTTCGGCGAGACTGAAATCCTCGTGGCTGCATCGATCGTCGAGCACGTAGACATCAGTTCCGATGCGAACGACCACGAGTACTCGGTCACTGATTCGCATTTGTCGCGGTTCGCCGTCGACGAAATCGTCGATCACGCCCAGATCAAAACTCGTCACGGTGCCACCATCTGCAAGCTCGAAAGGGCTGCGGTGACATCGTCTTCGACCAACGCGGCAAGTTCTTCGGGCAACGTCGTCAGCATCTCGTAGAAGAAACCTTGAATGATCAGACGCTCCGCATCACTGCGGGTCACGCCTCGCGACTCGAGGTACCAACGTTGCAATTCATCGAGTGGTCCGACGCTCGAGGCGTGCGCACACATCACGTCATTTTCTCGAATGTCGAGATTCGGCACACTGTCCGCATGCGCGTGAGGAGAGAGGAGAAGATTGTGATTCGTTTGACGAGCGTCGGTGCGCTTCGCGCCCTTTTCAATTTCGATCAAGCCTGTATAGACCGACCTCGACTCGTCGGCGACTGCCCCCTTAGAGAGCAGCGTCGAGCGACTGCGCTGCGCCTTATGAAACTGGTGCGTGCGAAAGTCGTGCACCTGTCGACCAGCACCCAAGAACGTCGTTCGCAACTCATTTTCCGCACCGGTGCCCAGCAACTCTGCGTCGTTGCGGGAACGATTGTAATGCGCGCCCATGCCGATAACCGCTTGGCGTAGGCGCGCGTCCTTTCGAATCAGCCCCGTCGTGCGCGCCACGTGCCACGCGCTGTCGTCCAAGCGTTGGTAGGTGATCAGTTGCAAGGACGCGTTAACTCCCACCTCGTATTCGCTCAACGGCACGACGAGCGCCTCGCTGCCGCCTTCGAAGTATTCGACGACCGTGACGCTGCTCGCGTCACCGACCTTTATTTGTGTTTGAGAGAAGGAAGCCGAGCCCGTCGCGTCATAGAGAATGATGATTGGTTGATCGATGTTCACTCGCTCCGCGATTTCGAGAATCGTCGTCGCTGGGGCCAGCGCGACACTCAAGAGCGCAAAGGCGTCGCTCTCGTAACGCTCAATGGGATCTTCGCCACGCAACGTGGTCGCACTTTCGATACTCGTGACGCTGACGCCATCGAGCGTGGCGCTCACCGAGCTAAGAAAGCCGTCCACGACCCGAACGACGAGTCCACCGGCCGCGCACAACTGCTCGCCAAAGGCCGACACGTCACGAACGCGCGGTTCGTTCGCGACGTCGAAGTGATCGATCACGAATTCACTCAATGGTGCGTAGCGCCACACTTCATCAGCCGTGGTCGGAAGTCCTATTTCTTGGAAACTTTCCCACGCACGTTCGCGATCGCGCGCCGTGGGCGAGGAAGAAATGAAGGAGCGAGCGGACTCGGCGAAGATTTTCATAGTTTTAGGGACCAATGCAGTGTAATGGTCGAGAGAGCATTCTCCTCGAGCGACCTAGGCTGCGCAGAGAACGAACGGGGGAAGTTATGAGTTTCAAGTCCGACGTCTTGACCCTCGAGGTCAATGAGCACGTTGCCACGTTGTGGCTCGACCGCGAGTCAGCACGCAACGCCATGGGCAGCGCACTCTGGCGAGGACTCAGCGAAGCCGCCGAAGAGATTGCCAGCGACGAGAGCATTCGAGTTCTCGTCATTGCAGCGAAGGGACCCCACTTCACGGTGGGACTTGACCTGAAGGAATTCGGCGGAACTCTCACGGGAGGCTTGGAAGGAGCGAATCCGCCGTCGCGTGCGACTGCAAATGCCACTAGCTATCGAGCGGTTCGTCGAATGCAAGATTCCGTGACCTCTATTGCCAAGTTGTCGGTACCCGTCATCGCGGCGGTGCACGGTTACTGCATTGGAGGTGGCGTCGACCTCATCAGTGCGTGCGACATCCGGCTGTGTTCGAGTGATGCCATCTTTTCGGTGCGCGAAGCGAAAGTCGCCATCGTCGCAGACCTTGGGACGTTGCAGCGACTGCCTCGCATCGTGAGTGCCGGACACGTCGCCGAACTGGCCTTCACTGGAAAGGACATCACGTCGCAACGAGCCGAGGAGATTGGGCTCGTCAACTCGGTGCACGGCACCAGTGCGCCCGACGTGCTCGACGCTGCATACGATCTCGCGCGCGAGATCGCTGCGAATTCTCCTCTCGCCGTACAAGGAACGAAGGCTGTCCTTGCCGCGAATGATGGCCGAACCGTCGATGAAGGTCTCGAATTCGTGGCGCGCTGGAACACGATGTATATCCAAAGCAACGACTTGCGAGAAGCGATGACTGCGTTTATTGAACGACGGGCTCCAAAATTCGAAGGTAACTAGCGCCGCCAGAACTTCCAGCCGGTGCGACCCTTCTTTTCCATTTCGTCGAGCTGACGACGTCGTTCCTCGAGAAGTTCGGGTGCGACCGAATTGACGATTTCACTCGCCATGTCGAGCACCTCGCGCCGCTCTTCGAGCGGCACCGATGACTCGGGAGCCTGCTCAACGGGCTTGTCGACAAGGGTCCCGTGCGACCAACCGACATCGGCGAACCGACGCTCATAGGTGATGCAATCCGCCGGGCACGACCATGGTTGATCGGGAGCGTTACCCAGGACACAAAATCGCGCTACTTCACCGGACTTGTAGGTACGACTCTGGAAGTGTTTGCACTCCTCGCGCATTCCCATCAGATACTCCCCATCTCGATATCGAAGAGGCTTCCGTGCGAAGAAATGCGGATGTCGGTCGTCACGTTCGTTTCTCTAGCGGCAGGCGTCATAGGTCAAAATTACTGGCAACCGACGTTCCTCATGCGTTTCGCAATCTGGTGCCAGGTTGAGGCCCCCTGCGACGACGTCGAACTTGCGAAAAGCGGGGACGACCGACGGGTTTAGTGCACGTGGCACGTCAACCAATCGAGCCTTCCATTTGCAGTTCAATCAACCGCGACCACTCGACCGCGTACTCCATTGGCAGGGTTCGCGTTACGGGTTCGATAAAACCGTTCACGATCATTCCCATAGCTTGACTTTCGGTAAGTCCCCTGCTCATCAGGTAGAACAATTGATCGTCACCTATTTTCGACACGGTCGCCTCGTGACCAATGGAGGCGTCTTGCTCGCCGACTTCCATATATGGTTTGGTCTCGGACGTTGAGCGCTCGTCCAGTAACAGCGCGTCGCAGCGCACGAAGCTCTTGGCGCCGGTGGCACCCTCTTCGACTTTGACCAACCCGCGGTACGTCGTGAGCCCGCCGTCCTTGGAGATCGACTTGGAGACAATGGTCGAGGTGGTCTCTGGCGCACAGTGCACCATCTTTGCCCCCGCGTCTTGGACCTGCCCCGGACCCGCGTAGGCGACCGAGAGAACCTCGCCCGACGCCTTGGGCCCCATCAGGTACACCGAAGGATATTTCATCGTGAGCCGCGATCCAATGTTGCCGTCGATCCATTCAACGTGCGCTTCCTCTTCGGCGCGAGCCCGCTTGGTCACGAGGTTGTACACATTGTTCGACCAGTTCTGAATGGTCGTATAGGTGATGCGAGCCCCCTTGAGCGCGACGAGCTCGACGACGGCGGAGTGCAATGAATCGGTGGAATAAACGGGTGCAGAGCATCCTTCGACGTAGTGGACTTGACTTCCCTCGTCGGCGATAATAAGCGTGCGCTCGAATTGGCCCATGTTCTCGGTGTTGATGCGGAAATAGGCTTGCAAGGGTTGGTCGACCTTCACGCCCGGTGGCACGTAAATGAATGAGCCGCCACTCCACACCGCGGAGTTAAGTGCGGCGAATTTATTGTCATTGGGCGGGATAATCGTGCCAAAGTACTTTCGTACCAGATCGGGATAATCACGCACCGCGGTGTCCATGTCACAGAACAAGACGCCAAGACGCTCGAGGTCTTCGCGGTTGCGATGGAACACCACTTCGGATTCGTATTGCGCAGTGACGCCCGCCAAATACTTACGCTCTGCTTCAGGAATCCCGAGTCGTTCGTACGTGTTCTTAATCGCGTCGGGGAGGTCTTCCCAGCGTTCCACGCGGTTCTCGGTGGGCTTGATGTAGTAATAGATGTCGTTGAAATCAAGGTCGGGCATGCGATTAGCGAACCAAGGGAGCATCGGTTTCTTCTCGAAGCGCTTCAGCGCATTCAACCGAAACTCGAGCATCCACGGCTCTTCACTCTTGATGCCGGACATCTCTCGAACTATCGCCTCGTTGATACCCTTTTTCGGTTTGAAGACGGGAATCTGCTCGTCGGACCATCCCAACTGGTAACGGCTGAAGTCCAAGTTTTCGATCGTCATTGCGCTCCTTCGGGATTAACCCTACGGCCATAGTAGTAACTAAAAGTGGCCCCAGAACAAGCTTTCCATCCCGGTCCCACTACGTACCGACCCGACGCGGTTCGAATCCCGACGCGATGGACGCTGGTCAGAGGCGTCATTACCATAATCGATGCGCCGCGCGATACGCGACGACCTTTCCCAGGCGCCGTAGCGTCCATCCAAGTCTGGCAGAGTGGAGCCGTGCCTACTGCCCCCAAGGTCCCCCAGCGGCCCCACCTCATCTCCCGACACGAGGACGAACGAACCGACCCCTATTACTGGCTGATGGACCGCGAGAATCCCGAGGTCCTCGCCCATCTACGCAGCGAAAACGCCTATCTTGGCGAATCGCTCGCCCGACTCAAGCCCCTCGAAAACGAACTTTTTGAGGAGATCAAGGGCCGAATCGAAGAGACGGATATATCGGTACCGGTGCTGCGAGGGGCGTGGTGGTACTTCGAGCGCACGCGTGAAGGTCTCGACTACGCGATCAGCTGTCGCGTACCAAGCACGCCGGGTGATCTCACGCCTCCAGTTATTGATCCCTTGAACACGCTCGAGGGCGAGCAAGTGATTCTCGACGAAAACCTCGAAGCGAAAGGTCACGACTTCCTCTCCGTGGGCGTACTTGCGGTGAGCCCCGACGATGCGTGGGTCGCGGTGGGTACCGACTTCGAAGGTCACGAACGCCACCGCGTGACCATTCGCCCTCTCGCGGGACAGGCTCCAATCAGCGATGAACTTTTGGACGTCTACTACGGTTTCGCGTGGGCGGCGGACAGTCGTCACTTCTTTTACACCCGAGTCGACGATGCGATGCGACCTTGGCAGGTGTGGCGCCACGAGCTCGCGACGATGTCAGACGACGACGTGCTCGTGTACCAGGAAGACGATGCGCAGTTCAACGTTTCAGTCGGTCGCAGTCGCGATGACGCGGTCGTGGTCATCCACGTCGGCTCCTCGACGACGACCGAAGTCCGATATCTGGAAGCCGATCGACCGACTGATGCGTTCACGTTGCTCGAGGAACGTCGCCACGGCATCGAGTACGGCGTCGAACACTTCATTGATTCGCACGCAACGACCTGGTGGCTCAAGGTCACGAACGAAGAGGCGACTGACTTTCGTCTGCTCGCCAAACGCGAGAGCGATGAACAATGGCGCGAACTCATTGCCGAGCGACCAGGAAACCGTCTTGATGGCGTTGACGCCTTCAAGTCCTTCCTCGCGATAAGTGAGCGCTACGACGGTTGCAGCGCCGTGCGAATCGTCCCCATCCTCGAGGGCGAGGAACCTTTCGGCGACCATCTCCTCGAGCGATCATATTTCGTAGAGGCCGATTCCAATCCGAGCACCGTGTCACTTTCTGCGAACGCGACCTTCGACACGCCCCAAGTGCGGGTCATGATCACCTCACTCGTCACTCCGCGCCTCGTCGCCGACGTCGTCGTTGCGACCGGAGAGCGAATCCTTCGAAAGCAACAACAGGTGCTGGGTGGTTATGACGAGTCGCAGTACGTCACCGGGCGACTCTGGGTAACTGCCAGTGACGGAGTACGGATTCCAGTGTCGATTGTCGCGAAACGAAGTCTGGTCGAAGTCGATGACCAGGGAGCACTCCGCGCGACGTCCCCGCTCCCTTTTCTTCTCTATGGCTACGGGAGCTATGAGATTTCAATCGATCCAGCGTTCTCGTCGCTTCGCTTGTCGTTGCTCGATCGAGGTGTCGTCTTTGCAATCGCGCACGTTCGTGGCGGCGGTGAGATGGGCCGTTCGTGGTACGAGATGGGAAAATTGTCACAAAAGCCGACGACGTTCAGTGATTTTGTGCGAGTCGCTCGACAACTCGTTGATGATGGTTGGACTACTCCCGAAAAACTCTGCGCACGAGGAGGCTCCGCCGGAGGACTCTTGATGGGAGCCGTCATGAATCTCGCACCAGAGTTGTTCAAGTGCGTCGTCGCGGAGGTCCCGTTCGTCGACGCTCTGACGACCATGTTGGACGACTCGCTTCCGCTGACAATTGGTGAGTGGGAGGAATGGGGTAACCCCGACGCTAGTGCGATCGCGTATCGGACCATGAAGAGCTATTCGCCCTACGACAACGTCCGCGAACTCAACGACGACGGATCAGTACGGCGGTACCCCGACGTCTTCGTCGCGGGCGGACTCAACGATTCACGGGTAGGTTTCTGGGAACCCGCCAAATGGGTCCTTCGATTGCGCGACGCCAACGAAAGCAACGTGGCGTATCTCAAGACCGAGATGGGTGCTGGTCACGGTGGCCCTTCGGGTCGCTACGACGCGTGGCGCGACGAGGCACAAATACTCGCCTTTGTGTTGGACGAAATCGAACCGACGTCTGCCAACTAGGGAAGAGCTAGAGGGTCGTGGTCGTCACCGTACTCGTGGTGCTTGACCTATGGTGTGACCCGTAGTCGTGCTCGTAGTATCCAACGAAGCCGAGCACAATCACCACGACGATGACGATCACGACGACCCGAGGGCCAGTGACTGACCAATTCGACCGATTGGACGACCGAGAGAGGGCCCATTCAGTGTCGCGCCGTGACGAACTGAGCGACGCGAAATCCGGATTGGACGGGTGGTAATCGCTGAAGACGTATTTCTTATCGGGTTCGAGACGGGGACGCGACGGAGCTGAAGGTTGGCTTGGTTTCTCGGTCCCGTCGAGCAATCGAAATCCGCGTGATGGTTCATACGGCGAAGGGGGCGGTACGACGAGTCGCCGATCGCGACTTCGCAGAACTCTTCGCTCTTCGTCACGGCGGACTTTTCTGACTCGTAATGCCACGCCTAGGAGCAACACTACGAGCAGCACTACCAAGGAAATCTTGATTGCGGTCACGACCGTGGTGGCGTCGGCACGTCTTCATACGTTCTTCGCCAGGCCATGAGTCGAATCGTAGTGAACCCAACTGCACTAATCGAGGACGTCAAATCCGCCACGAAAGTAGATCAAAGGTTCGCCCGGATGTGAGGCGACGTGGTCGATCCGCACCACCGCAATGTCGTGGTCGCCGTGCGTCGAGTACGAAAGGATTTGACCCTCAAGATGCGCAATCGCCCCTTCGAGCAGCGGTGTACCGTTCGGTCCCGGCTCCCAACCAACACTTTCGAACTTATCGATGCCCGTGGTCGCGAAGACTCGGGCGAGTGACTCTTGCTGCGCCGAGAGAATGTTGATTCCTACGGTCGTTGCCTCACGTACCAAGGGCCAGGAGTGGCCATTCGCGTTCGCCGCGAAGGAGATGAGGATCGGATCGAGCGAGAGCGAACCGAAGGTTTGGCACGTGAAACCCACCGGGCCCACATTTGATTGTGCACTCACGACAACGACGCCGGTGGCGTAGCGCCCGACCGCCTCTTTGAAATGCGCGATTTCCAAGGAACTCACACGTGGCACCTTATCGGCAAGGTTGAGTACCGTGATGTCCATGAGCGCACAGCGGGTCCCCTTCGACGACGTGACCCTCGAGTGTGAGGTCATGGGTCCTCGGAACGGGCCACTCGCCCTATGCCTTCATGGCTTCCCCGATACCATTCACACCTTTCGGTATCTGGCACCGCATCTGGTTGACAAAGGGTACCGAGTCGTCACACCTTCAATGCGTGGTTACGCACCCTCGACGTTGTCGAATTCAAATACGTATTCAGTGAGCGCCCTCGCACTCGATGCCATTCAACTCCACGAATTCTTCGATGGTGACGAGGAGGCACTGCTTATCGGTCACGATTGGGGAGCTGCCGCAACGTATCTCGCGACGACGGCAGAGCCTTCTCGATGGCGTCACGCCATAACTATCGGGTTTCCACCTTTCATGACCTTCATGACGGCGCTGACTCACTATCAACAACTCGCGGCGAGTTGGTATATGACGTACTTTCAAAACCAAGGCGCCGAAATCACTGTCGCCAAAGACGACTTCGACTTCATCGCGCAGTTGTGGGTGACGTGGTCTCCCTCCTACGACGCGACAAATGACGTCGCATTTGTAAAAGATTCGCTGCGCGCGCCCGAGCACCTGAGCGCCGCTTTGCATTACTACCGGGCGCTTAATTTACCGCCACCCAATGACGAGCGACTCGCGAGCATCGAAGCCACTCTCGGCAACGCACCGGAGGTCCCGACGCTGTATCTCCATGGTCAAGACGATGGCTGCATACTGTCGTCGTTTGTATTGGATGCGTTGGACTATCTTGCTCTCGGCTCGCGCTATGAAGTGATTGGCGGGGCAGGGCACTTCTTGCACCTCGAACAACCCGACCTCGTGCACACAATGATTGACGAGTTCATAGGTCTCTAGGATCGCGCGAGTTGTACTCGGGTTCCCCGGCGCTCGATGAGCCCCTCGTTGACCATTCGTTCTACGATTGCTCCGACGCGCGAAACGTCATTCGAACCCAAGAGTTTCGTTACGTCGCGAAATTCGACGTCGGCGTCGCGCAAGAGTGCGAGCAGCCTTCCTCGCAACTGTCGATCGGAACCTTCAAATGCTGACTGACGCCGCGAGACACCGGCGCTCAGCGGCGCCGGATCGACGCCACCCTCTTTCTTCCAGCGACAGGAACGAGCGACGGGGCAACTCGTGCACGAAGGCGTTGCTTTGCAGTACTGGGCACCCAAGTCGAGCATCGCCTGGTTGAAAGCGGCAACATGCTCGTCGGGCAAGAGCCGCTCCGCGAGGTCGCGCGCCTCGGCGGTCCGTAGTGTTCGATTCGCGATTGCGCGTGCGAGCACTCGGCCAACGTTGGTGTCGAGTACCGCCACTCGTTCTCCGAAGGCGAACGACGCGACCGCATTGGCGGTGTAGTCGCCGACGCCTGGAAGCGATCGAAGCGCAAAGACCGACGAAGGTACCTCGCCCGAGAAATCGTCTCTGATTCTCTTCGCCGTTTCGTGCAGTGCTTTGGCTCGTCGGTGGTAACCCAACCCGGCCCAGAGTTGCAATACTGAAGCGAGCGGCGCATCGGCGCAGCGACGAGGCGTCGGAAAGGCGTCCATGAATCGGCGCCAAGGTTCAATCACTCGCGACACCTGGGTTTGTTGGAGCATCACCTCGCTCACCAAAATGGCCCACGGATCATGGTGGCCAATCCACGGCAGTTGACGATTCAGTTGTGCAGAGTGGCGACGCAGCGCACGTCGAAACGGCGCGCAGTCGTCATTCCCAGACGTCGCCACCGTACGGTCGCTGTCGCGGTGGAGCGAATTCCTTCTTCCACACCATCACTTTGCGGCGAAAATAGCAGACCTCGAGACCTTCTTGATTGAATCCCTTCGTCTCGACGAGCACGACACCTCGGTCGTTCTTCGACGTGGAAGGCGTTTTTTCAAGGACTCGAGTTTCCGCGTAGATCGTGTCGCCATGAAACGTGGGATAGCGATGGATGAGCGTCTCCACCTCAAGATTCGCAATCGCGGAGCCTGAGACGTCAGGCACGCTCATACCCAGGACCAGCGAGTACACGAGATTCCCGACAACGACGTTCCTCTTCTGGACACTCTCGTGCTCGGCGAACCACGCATTGGTATGCAGGGGATGGTGGTTCATGGTGATCATGCAAAAAAGATGATCGTCGGCTTCGGTTATCGTCTTTCCCGGCCAGTGCTTGAACACATCGCCAATTTCGAAATCCTCGAAGTACCGACCAAAAGGTCTGTCGAATGTCGTCATAGTCGTAGTCTGCCCCAAGTCATCACGAGTCCACGGCTTCGCTATTGACCTAGGCCGTCTCGGACTCGATCTCCACAAGGGGGCGTGTGGTAAATGAGACCGACGCACCGGGTAGCGACTCTCCATCAATCACGAGACGCCAGGTGAATCGCGAACCCGGCTCCAAGGGGATGGGACCAAAGTTGACGGCGATAGGCACGTCCACCGGTGTGCCCTGGGGCACGTCACTGGGCGTCGAAGTGGTGAAGTCACCACGAACCTCAATCGTCTGGGTGCCTTCAGGGGTTTCGAAGCGAACGAGCTGGCCATCGGCGTCTTCTAAGACGAGTTCCCAATGATGCGACGAGTTGAATTCGTGCCAGTCCACGCCCACCTTCATCGCGACGGCTGAAGGTACGGGATCGGGACCAGTGACGGACCAACCTCCCCCAAGGATGTAGAGCTTTCCTTCCGCCACTTGGGCCGAGTCAGCGAGGAGCATGGTCACGTTCATGTGCTCAGCCTAGGCCGAGCGCGACAGCGTCCAACAAACACTAAATTTCACCTATGTCCACAATCGCCCGGCAGATCAGCGTCGCTTCGGACACGATTGATCATGCCGAGGAGGTCATTCTCGCAGGCGTGAAAGAACTAAAGAACCGTGGCGGTGTCGACACGAATGAAACGCTCGCCTACGACCTCGCCCATGCGGCGAGCGCCATCGCGACCGCACGTGCGTGTCTCCCCTACGCGGCTCGTGGTGACAACGAAGCGGCCCTCACCTTCGCATTTCTCGCCTTGGCACTAAGCGACCTCGCGACGCGAATTCTCGGGCGTGAAGAACTTTGGGGAGCATCGAGGGATTGGTACGCCCCCTTCGCGCACTTCGTCACTACCTATCGCGATCCACAGTTCCTTGCGACGCTCGCGGAGAGTCCAGGCGATCGACACTTAGACCAAGACTTTCAAATGGTCGCGGACATGTTTCATCGATTCGCGCTCGAAGAAGTCCGTCCCCATACCGAGCACGTGCACCGCACCAACGGCGACATTCCTGAGTCAATTATCGAAGGACTTAACGAGTTGGGCGGCTTTGGACTTTCGGTGCCCGAAGAATATGGTGGCTTTGCGACCGGCGGCGAATCAGAGTATCTCGGCATGGTCATTGCGACCGAAGAATTGTCGTGGGGCGGACTGGGTATTGGCGGATCGCTGATAACCCGTCCAGAGATCGTGACGCGAGCACTCGTGCACGGTGGCACCGATGACCAAAAGAAGTACTGGCTACCTCGCCTGGCATCCGCGGAGACGTTGACCGCGATTGCGGTGACCGAACCCGACTACGGCAGCGACGTCGCGGGTTTGACCACGTCAGCGACCAAGACCAATGGAGGTTGGTTGGTCAACGGCACCAAGACATGGTGCACCTTTGCCGCACGCGCGAACGTCTTGGCTCTGCTCGCACGAACCGACGCCGATCGCGCAAAATCGCACCGTGGGCTGTCGCTCTTCCTCGTGGAGAAACCACAGGGCGACAGTCATGGTTTCCTCTTTCGTCAAGACGCTCAGAGCGAAGGTCGACGCGACGACGATGGCCGACTCGAAGGTCGGCCAATTGACACGATTGGCTACCGCGGAATGCATTCCTACGAGCTCAGTTTTTCCAATTGGTTCGTGCCCGACGACAATCTCATCGGCGGCGACGAAGGCCTCGGCAAGGGTTTCTACTTACAAATGGCTGGCTTCGAGAACGGTCGCATTCAGACGGCGGCGCGCGCCGTGGGCGTCATGCAGGCCGCCTACGAAGCGGCGCTCGAGTACGCGAGACATCGAGTGGTGTTTGGTGAGCCAATCATCAAGTACGAACTGACACGCGTGAAACTAGCCACCATGGCCTCGATCATCCAATGTTCACGTCAGTTCTCGCTCGAAGTTGCTCGATTGATGGGGCGTGGCGAAGGCACGATGGAAGCATCGATGGCGAAGGCGTACGTATGTCGTGCGGCCGAGTGGGTTACTCGCGAAGCAATGCAGATTCACGGCGGCATGGGCTACGCCGAGGAATTCCCCGTGAGCCGCTACTTCGTTGACGCGAGGGTACTGTCGATATTCGAAGGCGCGGACGAGACGCTATGTCTGAAAGTCATCGCTCGGCGGTTGCTCGACAACGTCAAATAACGCCGCTTCCAGCGCCGCATTGGGAGAGCCGAATGCGCATTCGTCACGCTCGATGGCGAGGTTGTTGTTCGCGAGCAAGCGAGCACCCCACTTCTCTTCAATATGACCAAACCGCCACAGCACCGCTGAGCCACCCCAGACCGCGATGAACATGGCGACGATGACGTAACCCGCCGTGTTGATGTTGAATCCCTCGGAGAAGCGCCAAAAGGAGCCGCGCCAATGAAGCTCCATCGGCAGCAGCCCCATTAATTCAATGCCCCCAATGAAGAGACAAATGAATATGGAAAGTCCGGTGATCATCAAGTTGTAGTAAATGCGACGAACAGGGTTGAAGAGTGCGTGTGAGTACGCGACATTCATAAAGAGACTGTCAATGGTGTCCATCAAGGACATGCCCGCGGTGAAGAGGATTGGCAGGCACATGATCGAATACCACGGCAGCGCCTTTGAAGCAAGGAGGGCGGTCGTGGCGAGGAGGCTGACCTCGGTGGCGGTGTCAAAGCCCAAACCAAAAACGACACCCACGGGATACATCTGCCATTCCTTGGTGATGGACTTCATCCATTTGCCAAAGATCCGAAAAAACATTCCGCGGTTGTTGAGTTGGCGTTCAAGTTCTTCTTCGTTGTACATCCCGTTTCGCATCGAACGAAAGACGCGGATGATGCCCGCAAGGATGACGATGTTAAGTGCCGCGATGAGAAACAAGAATGCGGCGGAGACGAGCGTGCCGAAGATCCCGCCGAACTGCTCGAGACCAGAGCCTTGGTTCGACACCGCGGCGAATACGGTCCGCTCCGCAATGACCAAACCGGCACCAATCGCCACCACGATCGTCGAGTGTCCCAATGAGAAGTAGTAACCGACGCTCAGCGGTCGGCGAGGTTCAGGCTCGTCGATCCGATCATTCATCAGTTTTCTCGTGGTGTTGTCAATCGCAGCAATGTGATCAGCATCAAAGGCGTGACGCAGTCCAAGTGAGTAGGCCAATCCTGCGATGCCAATACCCAAACCTTTGTAGTGACCGGGCAGAACGAAACCAATGAAGATGCCAAAACCTACGATATGCAGCAGGGAGATCGTCCCGACCATCCAACCTGCGCGTCGCCATTCTTTCTTCGTCAGCGACTCTCGAACTTGCTGGCGGCGGCCAACCTTGGCGGCAGAAATGGTCGTCATACGCGCCACCTTACTGGGAAGCGTTCCTAATAAGACGATATTTTGGGGCTAATTCTTGCTTCGCTGCAGACCTGATCGAAGGCCTCTGGTTACGAAGGAATTCGCAATTTTTGCGGATGCCTCGTCAATCATCTCGTCGCCGAACATCAATGCTCCGGTGTGCTGCTGCTCGGTTGCCACGCGGTACGTGTCCAAAATGTCGTAGGACTTATCAAAGAGTTCTTGGCTCGGCGAGTAGACCTCGTTGAGGACCAGGGCCTGGTCAGGAGTCAGTGCCCATTTCCCATCGAAACCGTAGGAATAGGAGATCGTCGCGGCGTAGCGCAGAGCGTCCAGATCACGAACCTTGAGAAAGGGCCCGTCGATGACGTGCAATCCGTTCGCTCGTCCAGCCATGAGGATCTTGGCGAAGACATAGCTGAAGGGATTCGAAGGTCCCTCGTGGATCGTTTCGTCAATCGTCGTCACGGGCATACC
Organism: Acidimicrobiaceae bacterium; assembly: GCA_003163875.1. Classification (GTDB taxonomy): domain Bacteria; phylum Actinomycetota; class Acidimicrobiia; order Acidimicrobiales; family RAAP-2; genus RAAP-2. The sequence continues at coordinate 31,312 of PLRK01000104.1, forward strand.
AATCGACGCCGCGAAGTCCGCCGGACCAAAGACAATCGTCTCGAGTCGCTTCGACGCTGCACAGATCTCTTCGACGTTGATCAGGCCCTCCGCCGTCTCGATCTGCGCTTCGATGCCAATGTGTCCGATTGGGAGTCCCGCGTTCTTCTCCACTTGGGTCAACAAGAGATCCATCGCCACCACATCGGACGCTCGTTGTACTTTTGGCATCATGATCTCGTCAAGTCGGTTACCGGCTTTACTAACGACGTCTATAACGTCGCCGTAGGTCCACGGGGTATCCCAGGCGTTCACTCGCACGCACAGCACTCGCTCCCCCCAGTCGAGCGAACGAATCGCGTTCACGACCTTTTCTCGCGCGGCGACCTTCTCGTTGGGCGCAACCGAGTCTTCAAGATCGAGGAAACTCATGTCCGCCGTGGAACTAGGAGCTTTCGCGAGAAAACGATCAGAGGAACCCGGTGTTGAGAGACACGACCGGCGAGGTAGGGAGCGAGAACGAGCGGACATGCGTTCGAGCATATTCAAGTGGGCGTCGAGCTTGAAATCACATCTGAATTGACCGTCAACTCTCCACGTTTCTAGCTCTTTATCAGGTGGTACAGAAGTTCTTATGTTGTTTTTCGCCCCGTACGTACCTACCAGCCGGTAGCCTTCTCTACGTGACTGACGTCGAGCGCTGCGGGCGCCATTCGACGCTACGGCCTGCAAGGGGACATCAGCGGTTCCGGTGGATGAAGTCTGCTCTGGCTGTCGTCGCAGTGTGTTCCAGCACTGTGGCTGTTTTTCCACGTGCGGCGGGCGCCTCCTCGATCACCAATGACCGAGAGAAGGCGAATCAGCTCTACAACCAGATCCAGTCCATCAATGGTCAGGTCGAGTTGCTCGGTCAAAAGTATGACGAAGCGCAGATCAAACTGAACAACTTCAACAACCAAATCACTCACACCAAACAGACCGTCGCCGCGATCAAGAACAAGGTGACCAACGGCACCACGGAATTGGAACAGGACGCGATCTTCGCCTACGTGACCAACGGCTCCGCCGCGAGCAACAATCCCCTCTTCTCGTCCAACGCCTCCAAGATTGGTGCGACGAACGTTTATAACCAGATCGCCGAAGGAAACGTCAGCTCCACCATCGCCAGTTTGAAGAACTATCGAATCGAACTCACCCAGGAGCGAAGTGTTCTCAACGCCGAAGACGACCAAGCGCGCGCCGCCACCAAAGTCGCCGCCAACGCCTTTCACAAAGCCAAAGTCCTTCAAGCAGCACTCCAATCGACACTAAATCAAGTCAAGGGCCAGATTGCGGTCTACGTCGCCGAGGCGGCTGCGGCGGCTGCGGCGAAGTCCGACGGCGCTCTCAAGTCGGCCAAACCAATCGACGGATTCCCGGCACCACCTCCGGACTCACGAGCCGACATCGCCATACGTGCGGCCTTGTCGTATCTCGGCACGTGGTACTGCTGGGGCGGTGCCTCGCGAAGTTGCGTCGATTGTTCGGGGCTCATCATGCTGGCGTACCAGGCTGCGGGTATCGACTTCCCCCACTACTCGGGAGCACAGTACGAGGACACCGAACGCGTACCCTTGTACGACATCGAGCCCGGTGACCTCTTGTTCTACGGTTGGCACGGCGACGAGCACGTCGCGATGTACATAGGCCACGGTGACATGATCGAAGCCGAGATGACCGGCACGCGCGTGCACGTCACCCCCATTCGACTCGGTTACGGTTTCGTAGGTCTCGGCCGCCCTCGGGCCTAAGCGTGTCGGGCGTACCAACATCGTTTCACTTAGGGCCACTGGACTTTCACACCTACGGTTTCGGGCTCGCCATCGCGGCGTACGTTGCCTACTTGTATTCACGACATCGACTCGCCCGCGCGCATTTCGATGTCGAATCATTCGGGCGTTTCGCAGGCGTGCTGATCTTCAGCGGGCTGGTGGGTGCGCGAATCGCCAACATCGCAACGAACTGGTCCTATTACAACGGCCACCCCGGTCGCTGGTTGGCGGTGTGGCAAGGCGGCCTCGCGAGCTTTGGTGGCATCGCCCTTGCGCTGCCCGTCGCCATCACGCTGCAGCGCCGTTGGTGGCCGCAGAGCTCGCTCGCCCGCTTCAGCGATGCGGTGCTGCCGGCATTGGTTCTCGGATGGGCCATCGGACGTTTTCTGGGACCCCAATTCATGGTCAACGGCGGTGGGCACATCACCCACCAATGGTTCGGAATTCGTTACGAGGGCCAGTCAGGCAAACGCGTACCTGTGCCGATCATTCAAGGGATCGAGGACGGCTTGTTGTGGGGGCTACTCGTCGTGATTGAAAAGAAGTGGACGACGCGCGTCGCGGGTCTGTTGAGCGCCATCGCGATGATGATCTGGGGGCTCGTGCGTGCATACGACGAACACTGGCTCCTAGGCGATGAGTCACACAGTGGATCACTCGGCGTCCAATTTGCTGGCCTCACCTTGGCGATTGCCGGAGTGGTAATCTTCGTGCGTCAATACGTCGTACAGCACCGTCACGGGGTATTACAAGAGAGCGACGCGTAACCAAAAAGCGACGAGAACAGCGATGCGAAGGAGCGTTGTCGTCCTAGAACAACGAGTTCCACTCCTCATCGCTCAATCGGCCGATTCGTTCGGCGTCTCTCGGGGCGAGAGTGACGACGGTGCGATCAGTTGCGACGTACGAGACATGCGCGAGTCCGAGTTTGCGCCAAGGCTGGAAGAGATTTCTCGTCGGCGAATCATTGGAATAAATGCCCAAAACCAGGACCGCGTCGTCGTTCGCCGCGACGACTATCGCCGGGCGGAGCTTGGATCGCTGCTCGGGCATGACGGGATCGGTCGCGTCAAAGGGCACATCGGCGAGGATCACCGTACCGACGAGTGGGTGCGAGGGATCAAAAGTGCTCAGTTCGGCGGGTGTAAAGAGCACCCTTCGGCGCAACACTTCGATGATCGGCTCGCTGTTCGCGACCGCGGTCGATGACGACGGCGCAGGAGCTCTGTCGCTGCGCTTTGCCTTAAATGAGTGATTCGCCCGGGCACTCGTCGCACTCTTCTTTTTCTTTTCCTCTTCACGACGAATGCGCCGTTGCTCTTTGACTTCGTCGCTGACTTGCTTGGGCACGAGCAGAGATGGGGCGCGAAGAGTCACCAGTTCACCTAATGCCAATTCTGGACGTTCGTCGAGCAGTTGTCGGCAATGTGGTGCAGCGGGAAAGCCTTCACCAATCCCGAACGTGAGCACCGCGAGTACGTCGTCGTTCGTCGCACCCTGTGCGACGATATGGTCAACCGCTTCTTTGAGTTGCTCGTAGGTTGGCGCGTCCGCATCATCGCCCAGCGCTTCGACGATATTTTCGAGCGGCTCGAATGCGAGCACCTCCAGCAGGGCACGAACGGCCGCTATCGGCGCCGTCGCGGCGAAGGTCGATACGTCGCGCTTTTGTTGCAGCGAGCGCAAGGGCATTGCGACAACCGCACTGAGCTTCGCATTGCCCTTGAGATTCAAGTTGTCAACGGTCTCGAGTACGTGTGCTTCGCTGATGCCTGCAATGCCCTGGCGAACGATGTCATTTGCATTCATGTTCATCACCGACATCGCGCCTACTTCAACAGGTGCTTCGCGACGACGACGCGCTGCACTTGATTGGTACCCTCGTAGATCTGAGTGATCTTGGCATCGCGCATGAATCGCTCCACGGGGAACTCCTTGGTGAAGCCGTACCCTCCGAGCAACTGCACTGCGTCAACGGCGACGCTCATCGCCGTGTCCGAGGCGAACGACTTGGCCGCAGCTCCGAGATAACTCAATTGATTGTCAGGATCGCCCGCGTCAATCGTGGCGCAGGCGCGATACACCAGAGCGCGAGCCGCTTCAGTGCGAATGGCCATGTCAGCGAGCATGAATCGAAGTCCCTGAAGTTCAGAGATGGGGCCGCCAAAGGCTTTGCGCCCCTTCATATACGACCCGGCGTAATCGATCGATGCCTGTGCGATGCCCACCGCTTGGGCCCCGATGGTGGGACGCGAACGATCGAGCGTGTGCATGGCGATCTTGAAGCCCTCACCTTCGACACCAATTCGATGACTCATTGGTACCCGCACGTCATGGAGAACGACCTCGCCCGTCGGTGATGCGCGCAGGCCCATCTTGTCCTCGTGCTTGGGGAATTGCAGCCCCCACTCCTTTTCAACCAAGAAACACGTGATACCTCGACTTCGCGCCTCGGGGTCCGTGCTCGCGAACACCGTGTAGGTGTCAGAGATTCCCGCATTCGTGATCCAATACTTGGAACCATTGAGAATGTAATCATCCCCATCGCGCACTGCACGACAGCGCATTGCCGCGACGTCTGATCCAGCGTCGGCTTCGGAGAGACAGTAACTCGCTTGAATGTCGCCCTTCGCAACACGGGGCAGGTAGTGGCGCTTGATCTCTTCGGACGCGAAGTTGATGATAGGTAACATTCCAAGCTTGGAAATCAGCATGGTCACTGACGTTGACGCGCAACCTCTCGCTAACTCTTCAGCCATGATTGCTTGGGTAACCATGTCCGCGCCAACACCGCCGTATTCTTCGGGCACGCCAAGTGATGGCAATTCCATCTCGACGCACGCATCGAAACTCTTTTGCGGGAATTCTTGCTCCCGGTCGTAGTGCTCCGCGTTGGGCGCAACTCGTTCATCGACGAAACCACGCATCACGTCACGAAACGCGCGCTGCTCTGCATTCAGGTCGAAACTCATACTGCTTCTTTCGATAGTGGGGACTAAGGAGAGACGTGACCAGGAACGAGTTCGTCGACCGAAACCGCATCGACGAAGCGGCGTTGGGCAACGTAACTATGGGCAATGCCCGCGAACTTCGCACACTGTTCGTGGCGCAGGATCGGTCCCTCGAGACCGAAGAGTTCCATCGCGACCTTCACATCACTGGGGATGGGACCTCGGCCGACGATGCTCGCTCGCTTCGCGGCGACGAGGCCAATGCCAAGTTCGACGTCGTGACGATCGTGTTCGTGCTCGAAGGAAAAGGGTCCAAGAACGTGGTGCGCGATCGTCAGTGCGTAGCCTTCGCCCGGCGCTGGCGTACCGTAACTGACACCGGTAGGTGGGTGAGCCGAGCGCTGGAGACCCGCCTTGGGGACTCGCGCGAGTTCGGGAGTCGCCGTCGACATCGTCGGACGCACCTCACCGGCGTTAGGAACGGGAGCAAAGGTTGGCTGGGTCACGCTTCGAGACTACCTTCGAATGCCGCTAAACCCGGTCGAGCCAACTCTCGTACTGGGGCAACTCACCTCGGACGGTTTGATGGTAGATGCCTTGAATCTTTTTCGTGATGGGACCCGGCTTGCCTTCGCCGACGACTCGATCGTCAACGGAAGCGATCGGGACCACCTCCGCGGCAGTGCCGGTGAGGAAGGCCTCGTCGGCGAGGTAGAGATCGTCACGGCGCATTGGCTCGAAGCTCACGTCGTAGCCGAGGTCGTTCGCGATACGCACGATACTGGATTGGGTAATTCCGCGAAGGGCTCCGGCTTCGGATGGTGGAGGACTAATCAAGAGCCCGTCACGCACAATGAAAAGGTTCTCACCAGTGCACTCCGAGACCCTACCGTCGGGCCCCAGCATGATGGCTTCGTCGTAACCTGCATTGATCGCCTCGACTTTCGCGAGACCCGAGTTCACGTAACCACCCACCGTCTTCGAAGCGGTCGGCATTGCATTGGGCGCGTGTCGAACCCACGAGGAGATCTTCATCCGCACGCCGTTCTCGGCGCCTTCGTCACCGAGGTAGGCCCCCCACGGCCACACGGCGATTGCCACGTTGACGGGTGAAGGTTGCGGATTGACGCCCATCTCGCCGTAACCCAAGTACACGAGAGGTCGAATGTAACAACCATTGGGCACATCATTGACACGCACGACTTCCTTGGTCGCTTCGACGAGCGCCTCAAGCGAGTAGGCCACATCGATCGAGAGAATCTTGCAACTGTTCAAGAGTCGCTGCGTGTGATCAACCAAGCGAAACACCGCGAGCCCCTTGTCGGTCTTATAGGCGCGAATGCCTTCAAATGCACCCGTGCCGTAATGCAAGGTGTGGGTCAAGACGTGAATCGTCGCTTTATCCCAATCGACCAGCGTCCCGTCCATCCAGATCTTCTTCGTGGGCGTGATTGGCATTTACAAGTTCTCCATTAATTGTTTGGTAATTCCTGAGGTTCCTAGCGAAGCAACATCTCCATTGAATTCTTGCACGGCTCGGGCCACTCGCGACGCCGCCTCGACTTCGCCGAGGTGCTCAAGCATCAACACTGCTGATGAGACGGCCGCGAGGGGGTTCGCCTTGCCGGTACCGGCAATATCGTGTGCGGCGCCGTGCACGGGCTCAAAGAGCGACGCCGACGTGCGCTCCGGGTTTAAATTTGCGCTCGCGGCGTAGCCAATGCCACCGGTGACCGCTCCGGCCAAATCCGAAAGAATGTCGCCAAACAAATTGTCGGTCACGATGATCCCGTAACGTTGTGGATTCTCGACGAGATAGATGCACGCAGCGTCGACGTGGTTGTAGTCGACCTGCACGTTTGGATACAAAGCACCGATTTCTCGCACGACGCGGCTCCAGAGTTCGCCAGCGAACGTCAGCACGTTGGTCTTGTGCACGAGGGTTAATCTCGGCTCGACCAGCTTCGAGGCTCGTTCAAAGGCGTATCGAACGCAGCGCTCGACACCGAAGCGCGTGTTCACCGAGCCCTGCGTCGCCACTTCGTGGGCCGTGCCATGGCGAAGGACGCCACCTTCGCCCGCGTACGGTCCTTCAGTGTTTTCACGAACGATGGCGAATTCGCAACCCTGCGCGATCGATCCCCGCACGCCCTGGAAGGGTCGGTAATTGATGTAGAGGTCGAGACCAAAGCGCAATCGAAGGAGCAGTCCGCGCTCGAGAATGCCGCCAGGGATCCGAGTATCTCCAATGGCTGGACCAATCGCCCCAAGAAGTATCGCGTCAAAACCTCCAAGTTGTTCGAGGGTTTCGTCATCGAGCACGAAGCCATCGCGCAAATACCGGGCCGCACCCACGTCATAGGTGGTCGTGGCAATGTTGACGCCAGCCGCATTCACGACCTCGAGCGCTGCACTGGTGACCTCGGGTCCAATGCCGTCGCCACCGAGCACGGCCACGCGATAGCTGCGCTGGTTCATTGCTCGTCGTCTCCTCGTTTCGCTCCATTTTGGTCGCTGACGCACGCACCTGGCAAACTCGTCGCAGTGGTGCATGGTCCCTTCAGTAGAATTGGGGCTTCTCCACAAGTTGAGGTTGCACCATGGCGGGCGAAATTCATCGAATCACCCAGGAAACACTGGACAAACTCCGCGCCGAGTACGAACACCTCACCACCGTTGGTCGCACCGAAATTGCACGAGTCATCGAAGCTGCGCGACTTCTTGGCGATCTGAGCGAAAACGGTGACTACCACGCCGCCAAGGATGAACAGGGAAAGATGGAATCCCGAATTCGCCAGATCGACAACGTCTTGCGTCATCACGAAATCGTCGAACGTGATGGGAACGTCGATGTCGTCCAATACGCATCGATTGTGCGCGTTGTCTACGAGGGCGACTCCGATGACGATTTCCAGGAGTTCTTCGTCGGTTCCATTGAAGAAAAGCCAGAAGGCGTGCTCGTCGCGTCACCAACCTCGCCCCTCGGCGCGGCGTTGCTCGAGAGAAGGATTGGCGAGCTCATTGAGTACGAAGCGCCTTCGGGAGTGCTTCGCGTGAAGATCATCGGTATTCGATAATCGTGAGCGGGAAGACTCTTTTCAAAAAAATCTGGGACGAACATGTCGTCGCCTCGCCAGAGGGCGAACCAACGCTCCTCTACATAGACCTGCATCTCGTACACGAGGTCACGAGTCCTCAAGCTTTTGACGGTCTACGCCTGAGTCATCGGACTGTCCGTCGACCTGATCGAACACTCGCGACCGCCGACCACAACGTGCCCACCGACCCAATCTCAACGCCGGTGAAGGATCCCGTGTCGCGACGTCAACTAGAGGCACTCGAGGAGAATTGCGAAGAGTTTGGTATCACAGTATTTCCCCGCGGTCACGAGAATCAAGGAATCGTGCACGTCATCGGACCTGAACTTGGCGTCACGCAGCCGGGCATGACAATCGTGTGCGGTGATTCACACACATCGACGCACGGGGCTTTCGGCGCCTTGGCCTTCGGCATAGGAACGAGTGAGGTAGAACATGTCCTCGCAACCCAGACCCTTCCACAGCAACAAGCCAAGTCCATGTCCGTCACACTGGAAGGAAAGGCGCCCGTCGGCGTCAGCGCCAAGGACATCGCGCTCGGAATCGTGTCACGGCTCGGTACTGGTGGCGGCGCGGGCTACGTCATTGAATACCGCGGTGAGGCAATTCGCGAGCTCTCAATGGAAGGTCGGATGACCATCTGCAATATGAGCATCGAGGCGGGCGCCCGAGCGGGACTCGTCGCGGTGGACGACACCACCATTGCGTATCTCCGAAATCGCCCGGGCGTGCCGCAGGGTGAACACTTCGACGAAACCGCGGCACGTTGGAGGAGCTACGTCAGCGATGACGATGCCATATTCGATAAAGAGATTGTGATCGACGCGAGTGACCTCACGCCGTTTGTCACCTGGGGAACGAACCCGGCGCAAGTGGTTGCCCTGAGCGGCAACATTCCGTCTCCAGATGATTTCGACGACGCCGACGAGAAGAATACGACGATGCGTTCGCTCGCCTACATGGACCTCGAACCAGGCACGCAAGTTCGATCAATCCCTGTCGACATCGTCTTTATTGGTTCGTGCACCAATTCTCGAATCGAAGATCTCCGCGCCGCTGCCCACGTCGCTCGAGGACAGCACGTCGCTGGCAGTGTGCGAGCGCTCGTCGTTCCTGGATCGCATCGAGTGAAGAAGCAGGCTGAAGAAGAAGGTCTCGACGCAATCTTTTTGGCCGCCGGATTTGAGTGGCGAGAACCCGGATGTTCGATGTGTCTGGGTATGAACCCCGATCAACTTCAGCCCGGTCAACGCTGTGCTTCCACCTCGAATCGGAATTTCGAAGGCCGACAGGGACGAGGAGGACGAACCCATCTCGTCTCACCGGTCGTGGCCGCGGCGACCGCGGTCAAGGGACGATTCGCGACACCCGACGAGGTGTTGTCATGAAGCCAGTTCGAATCCTCGAAGGTCGCGCGGTGCCCCTCGAACGCTCCGATGTTGATACCGACCAGATCATCCCTTCTGACTGGCTAAAGCGGGTGGAGCGAACCGGTTTCGGGCGAGGACTCTTCAGCGAATGGCGCGACGATCCCGGATTCGTCCTCAACGACCAGCGATACGTCGGTGCGAATATTCTTATCGCGGGTCCCCGTTTCGGAACAGGCTCCTCGCGCGAACACGCGGTATGGGCATTGATGGATTACGGATTTGAAGCCATCATTGCTCCATCCTTCGGGGACATCTTTCGAAACAACTCATCGAAGCAGGGTCTCGTCATCGTCCAACTACCACCACAGGACGTGGAAGAACTCAATACCCTGGTGCGAGACGATGCGACTCGGCTCGTTGTTGTCGACGTTGACAATTTGCGCGTCGAGGTTCCCGAGGCGGGTTGGCAACGAGGGTTCGATCTCGACGCGATGACTCGCGAACGTCTCCTCAATGGATGGGACGACATCGGACTGACGTTGCGGCGTGAAGCCGCCATCACCGCGTACGAAAAAGGGTACGCCGCTCCTACGCTCTCGGGGGTCTTCGACCACGAGGGCCATACGCTCGTTCCATAGCTAGAAGGGGCGTTTTATTGCACTTCGTGGCTGTGACCAAGGTCACTGGCGCGCAGCAGCCCTGCAGCCGATAATCGAGGTGATGGCGAATGCCAGCGCCGAGCGGAGGGAGCGGATGTGTCGAATGCCCCGCACAACGATGCACCACGGTCCACCGCAACACGGCCCTACCCCTCCCAACTCGAGTGCGACATCATGACGATCACGGGCGTCAAGTTACACATGCGCCCAATCCGTCCAAGCGATACCGCTTCATTGCAACGTTTTCATCTGCAATTGTCACCCGGCTCGATTTATCGCCGATACTTCATGATGCACCCCGAACTCTCAACGACGGAGCTCGCTCACCTCACGAACGTCGACTACGTCGACCGATTTGCCTACATCGTCGAAGACGGCGACGAATTAATTGCGGTGGGTCGCTACGATCGACTCCCCCATACCTGCGACGCGGAGGTCGCGTTCCTCGTCAGCGACCACTATCAACATCACGGCATCGGCATCTTGTTGTTGTGGCACCTCGCACGTGCCGCACGATCAAATGGCGTCACCCATTTTGTTGCCGAAACGCAAGCCGACAATCGTGGCATGCTGGGTGTCTTTCGAGATTCCGGCTATCCCCTCGCGTCGCGACTGGAGGACGAGGTCGTCAGCCTTCGATTCCCGATTCAGTCAACCCCGCAAAGTCACAGTCATTTCCTTCGCCGGACCACACTGTTCGAACCCGACGAGAACGGCAACGAAGGGACACCATGATGCTCATCATCAATGGTCACCTTGACGATGCTGGTCACGAGGACGTGGGCCATCCCGAACGTCCGGAGCGACTTCGCGCGGTCTTGAGAGGCATCAACGAACTCCACCTCGACGGTGATCTCCTCGCGGTCGCACCCTACAGTGCCTCGCGGGCCGAACTCGCACGCGTGCACGACGCGACGTATCTTGACGAACTTGGTGCCTACTGCTACGAAGGTGGCGGCGATCTTGACGCCGACACGTACGCGACGTATGACTCGTGGTCGATTGCCCAGTTTGCCGCGGGCGCGGGCCTCGCCGTCATCAAGGAACTGCAGATACGAGACGACGGAGTGGGGTTCGTCGCGGTGCGTCCACCGGGTCATCACGCGTCACGCGACCGCGCCATGGGTTTTTGCTTGTTGAATAACATCGCCGTTGCGGCGGCCGAATTGACGAGCCAAGGTGAGCGAGTGCTGATCGTCGACTGGGACGTGCACCACGGCAACGGCACGCAGTCGATTTTTTGGGACGATCCCAACGTGATGTACGTCTCGACGCATCAATGGCCTTTCTACCCCGGCAGCGGCGCTCCGTATGAAATCGGTGGCTTGGACGCCCTGGGCACCACCGTCAATCTTCCAGTACCCGCTGGGGCGACGGGTGACGTCGTGCGTCAAGCATTACTCGACACGGCAACACCCGCGATTGAGGAGTTCGCACCGACGTGGGTGCTGGTGTCGGCGGGTTTCGACGCGCATCGATCGGACCCCATGGCAGACCTGGCACTCTCCAATGGCGATTTCGCCGAGCTCGCCATCCTCACCGCCAGCTTTGCTCCCCGGCCGGGTCGACTCGCGCTATTTCTTGAGGGCGGCTACGAACTTGGCGCCTTGCAATCGTCGGTCACTTCCTCGCTCGGTGCGCTCTTGGGCGCGGATTTTGCGTCTGAAAGACCCACGCACGGTGGACCTGGATCCGACGCGGTGGCGAACGCGAAAGAAGCGCGATTCGCTGCGCTTCGTATTGCGCGCGACACGGGACTATGAAAGGAAGACGCTGATGCAAGGAATTCGCACAATCGCGATCGGCTTCGATGGATCATCAGACGCTCAGGGCGCCGTTCTCTGGGGGCTCAACTTCGCACACGACAATGATGCGCTGGTCGTCGTCGTACACGCAAAGGGACTCCTCGCTCGCTTCGAGCCCACCGTCGTCAACGAAGAGATTGAAGCATCCCTCGCACATGTCTGCGACGAGGTCGGCGTTGCTCGGTCGTCGGTACGCTTAGAAGTCGTCGATGGCGACGCGTGCTCGGTCATGTTGCGTATGGCCCAGCCACCCGTGAGTGCCGACCTTCTCGTGGTCGGCACCAGAGGACAAAGTGCGCACGCGGGTCACTTGCTTGGCAGCACCAGTCTGGAACTCGCCCAACACTCGCCGATTCCCGTCGTCATCGTGCCTCGTTCCTAACTATTCCTCCGCGACGCTTCGCCAGAGATCGATGTGACCTTCGACGGCGTAGTTGTCGATTTCGACCAACTCCTCCGGGGAGAACGCAGCGTTACTCAGGGAGTCGAGATTTTCGTCGAGTTGTGCGACGCTGCTCGCCCCCAACACCACCGACGTCACTCGATCATCTCGCAATGCCCACGAAATTGCCATCTGAGAGAGCTTCTGGCCTCGGCGCCGCGCAATCGCGTTGAGGGCTCGAACTCTCACGATGTTCTCGTCGCTCAACATATCGGCGCTGAGCGAGGTTGCCTTTGAGGCGCGTGAGCCCTGTGGAACACCATCGAGGTAGCGGTCGGTCAGGAGTCCCTGCGCCAGAGGTGAGAAGGCGATGCAGCCAATACCCTCGCTCGACAAGACGTCAAGGAGCCGAGTCTCAATCCAGCGATTGAACATGGAATAGGAGGGCTGATGTAGCAAAAGTGGTGTGCCCAATTGACGCAAGATTTTGACCGCCTCCTTCGTTCTATCGTCCGAGTACGACGAGATACCCACGTACAGTGCTTTTCCCTGACGCACCGCGGTATCGAGGGCGCCCATCGTCTCTTCCAAGGGGGTGTCTTTATCGAAGTGGTGGTGGTAGAAGATGTCGACGTAGTCAAGGCCCATCCTCGCCAGACTCTGGTCGAGGCTCGCGAGTAAGTACTTTCGAGATCCAAAATTTCCGTAGGGTCCCGGCCACATATCCCAACCGGCTTTAGTGGAGATGACCAGCTCGTCGCGCAGCCCGACGAAATCCTCACCCAAGATCCGACCGAAGTTGACCTCGGCACTCCCGTAGGGGGGTCCGTAGTTATTCGCCAGATCAAAGTGCGTTACGCCTCGATCGAAGGCACGCCGCAACACCGCACGCTGCACGTCAAGAGGCTGATCGTCACCAAAGTTGTGCCATAGACCGAGTGAGATCACTGGAAGCAACAGACCACTTCGACCGGTACGTCGATACGTCATCGCCTCGTAGCGATCGAATGATGGTTGGTATCTCGTCACGAGAGCATCGTACCGGGCTAGTCCGGCGCGCGGTGAACGCACGTTCTTCGTGTCCCAACCACAGTGCGAGGGGCGTACGCCGCGATGTCTGCAATGCGTGGCCGTGCGCACGCGACGTCCCATTGTGGACGCCGCGTGAACAAAGCGCTACTTCGTCGCGGCCGGAACCTCTTTTGTCGCGGACGCTTTTTTTGCCGCTGGCGCTTTTTTGACCGTCGTCGACGGTGCGTTGCCATCGCCGTCGGTCCTCAGCGTGACTTCAATCGTGGCGACGGGTGCCACTGAACTCATGGCGTCATCCACCATCATCTTCATATGCCGTTGGCGAAAACCAGACAGCACGCCGTCAGCGCCGATCCAACCAGCGGTCCTCCACATCATGAGAAGCACTACCGCAAACAAGGCATAGAACGCACACACGCTCGCGGTACCCGACATGACGTAGGTGAACAGGAGTACCAAACTGCCGAGCAGCGCGATCGGTGTCAAGAGTCCCAATGCCAAGCAAATGCCAATGGCGAACTCGCTGACCGCGACCAATACGCCGATCCAACCAGCGTTGGGCACCACGAATCCGTGCAAGAAGTGTCCCCACCAGCTATATGCCGCAGTGCCATGCAGTGCGAATCCCACGACGCCCGAGCCGCCGTTGTGCATGAAGGCGGAATTCTCCGCACCCCACAACTTGGACACACCAGCCTGGAGCCACATAATCCCGAGCCAAACGCGCATCGCCGTCCACGCGACTGCGGCAATCTTGGAGCGCGTCAGCCAGTGCCACACGCTTGGTTCTTCGATTTTTGAGGGATTCCCCAATATCATTTCAGGTGAATACATCAGGCAACCAACTTTCATTGTTCGATGACGAGAATTTCGTCACGTCACTTCGCACAAACTTCTTGAAGCGGCACTTCGTATGAGGACTAAGGACGACTGCTCTATCTCGTTACGGCGTCAGCGTCACTTTGAGCGCGCCGGTCGTTCCGGCCTTCGAGAAGGTGTCATACGCTTCAATCATCTGATCCATCTTGAATCGATGCGTGACGAAGTCCGATACGTCGAGTTTCTTGCTCTCGACGAGTCCGAGCAAATTGGGAATCGTTCTCGTGTCAACGAGTCCAGTCGTAATAGTGACGTCCTTCTCCCAAAGTTTTTCTAGGTGAAGCGACACTGGTTTTCCGTGCACACCGATATTGGCGACGTGTCCACATGATCGAATCAGCGTCGTCGCGAGTTCGAACGTCGCTTCGAGCCCCACCGCCTCAATCGCCACGTCCGCTCCGAGTCCACCGGTCAACTTCATGATCTGCTCCAACGGATCACTCGTCCCGTTGTTGACGACAACGTCAGCGCCGAACTTCTTCGCCTGGTCGAGTCGTTTGTTATCGAGGTCGATGGCGACGATTGATCGAGGATTGAAGAGTCGCGCCGTCTTGATCGCCGAAAGCCCAACTGGACCCGCACCAACGACCGCCACGACATCGCCCGGCGCCACCGCGCCGCTCAAGACGCCAATCTCAAAGCCGGTCGGCACGATGTCGGTCAACATCAGAAGTTCTTCGTCCGAGACTCCCGGGGGAACCGGATAAGTCGACGTATCGCAGTAGGGCACTCGTACGTACTCGGCCTGCGTGCCGTCGATGAGGTGTCCGAGGATCCATCCACCGCCATTCAGGCATTGCCCGAATCGACCCTCACGGCAAAATCGACAGATGCTGCACGACGTGACGCACGACACGAGGACGCGTTGACCGACCTGGACGACCTTCACGCCCGTGCCAATCGATTCAACTGTTCCAATAGCCTCGTGACCAAGGATCAGTCCGATCGACACTTCGGGGACGTCGCCCTTCAAGATGTGAAGATCCGATCCGCAGATGGTCGTGATATCCACCTTGACGATGGCGTCGGTGTCGTGGAGCAATTGGGGTTTTGGTGCTTCGGTCCACTTCTTGAGTCCGGGGCCCCCATAGACCAACGCGCGCATCGTTTTGTTGCTTGGGTGGGAACGGTGTTGCTCTAGCACCGTGGCACTTTTCGACATTGATTCCTCCAGATGAAGGAGGCGTCGAGCCCGACCGAGCGACAATCGTCTAGATCGTCCAACCCGAACTGGCGTCTCAGGTGCGCTGCGCAAGCCGCACGTGATTCCACCATAGTCGCCTCGACGAGCTTCAATCCGCACTTCCACCTCGTCGTTTGAAGATGACATCGTCCGGCATAATCGAATGGTTCTACTCTTGAGGAATTCTTTGATTGGAGAGATAGTGAGTGACTACCCTTACGCCGACAGGTTCGCAATTCATCGCAGCCTTCCTGAAGAGGGCGCCAGCCGCGACGATATTCTCTCGATGCTCGACACGATGTCCCACGTCGAAGACGCCGCGTGGGAATCTGGACAGTGTTCGGGAACGATGTACTGCGGCGACCATGATCACTACGATTTTCTCAACGAGGCATTCTCCAAGTTCTCCTACGTGAACTCGCTCCAGCGCGATCTTTGTCCGAGCTCGACAAAGTTCGAAGCAGAAATCATCGCGATGACCCTCGACCTACTGGGGGCGTCGAACCTGCGTGACACCACGCCAGTGGGCCTGGTGACGAGCGGCGGCAGCGGGTCGATCGCCCACGCCATGCTCGCGTACCGCGAATCTAAGAATTCCGCTGTGCAGCGACCAAATGTCATCAAACCCGAAACGGCACATCCGGCCTTCGCCAAGGCGTGTCACCTCTTTGGCATCGAACTTCACGTCGCGCCAATTGATCCGGTGTCCACTCAGGTCGACGTTGGCTGGGTCGAGGAGCACATCGACGAGAACACCATCGCCATTATTGGTTCAGCGTGCAATTACGGCTACGGGACGGTGGACCCCATCGAAGAACTTGGCAGAATCGCCCTTCGGCGCGGGGTCGGCTTACACGTCGACGGATGCCTCGGAGGATTCATTCTTCCCTTCGGGCGCGAACTCGGGTACGACATCGAGGCCTTCGATTTCAGCGTGCCCGGCGTCACTTCCATCTCTGCCGATACTCATAAATACGGCTACGCGTTAAAAGGAACGAGTGTGCTGTGCTTCGCCGACAAGGGGCTGCGCAACAGCCAGTACTTCTACCAACCAGACTGGTCGGGAGGAAAATACTGTTCACCCGGCATGGACGGTTCGCGTTCCGCTGGTTTGCTCGCCGCCACCTGGGCCGCGATGGTGCAATTGGGACGTTCGGGCTATCGACGCTACGCCGAACAGATCTTCGCCACTTCTCGCAAGATGCAAGACGCCGTCCACACTCACGCGTCGCTTCGCATCTTGGGTTCGCCAAGTTTCCTCTTCTCGTTCACCTCTGATGATTTTGATGTGTACCACGTCAATGATTTCCTTCGCACGAAAGGATGGCGACTCAATGGTCAGCAGTACCCGAACGCTTTGCACATGGCGGTCACTCGACCTCAAACCCAGCTCGGCACTGTCGAGAAGTGGCGTGTCGATCTGAGCGACGCGGTCGACTACGCATTAGCTCATCGCGATGAAGCGCCCAAGTCTGGCGCCATCTACGGAGGAGTCGCCGGCGGGCCCAACGACGAAGCGGACGCCTTCATAAAGATGTTCATGGCGATGATGATGGATCAACAGTCCTCAATCCCTGCGTAATGGCTATCACCGATCTCTGCCTTTGTATCGACTTGGGCACGGGTGGTCCCAAGGTCGGCGTCGTGACATTCGACGGCGACCTCATCGCTCACGAGCTACATCACGTGACGACACACTTTAACGACCACGGCGGCGCCACCCAAGACGCCACCGAGTGGTGGGAACTCATTCGCTCCTCTGCGACGCGCTTGCTCCACGCCAAAGGAGTCGACCGCACGCTCGTCAAGGCGGTCGCGGTGACTGGGCAGTACGCGTCGACAGTGCCCGTCGACGAACAAGGTGTGCCAACGGGACCGTGCGTCACTTGGCTCGACACGCGCGGGGGCCCCTACAGTCGACGTGCGATCGGTGGAGCACTGCAGGGTTATAACGCGCGAAAACTACGGCGTTTCGTCCAGCGAAGCGGTGGTGCACCCTCGACGTCGGGCGCCGACCCCGTTGGACAGATCCTCTATCTTTTGCACGAACAACCACAAATCTGTGCGAACACTCGTTGGTTCATGGAACCGGTGGATTACCTGACGATGCGTTTTTCGGGCGTGGCGACTGGTTCACACGCGTCGCGACTCGCGATGTGGATGACCGATAATCGTCATCTTGAGACGCTTCACTACGACGAGACACTTCTTGATTCGGTCGGCCTGACCCACGAGAAGTTGCCAACCTTGGTCCGGGCCGCGAGCGTGATTGGAGCAGTAAAACCTGAGGTCGCGAGCGAACTCGGTCTCGCAACGAGCACGCTGGTCGTCGCGGGACTACCCGACTTGCACGCGGCCGCCTTCGGCGCGCGAGCAACGGCACCCTTCGCCACGCACATGGCGCTCTCGACGACTTCGTGGATTAGTTGCCCGCTCGCGAAAAAGAAGACGGACGCTATGCATTCAATCGCGGCCGTGCCGGGTCTGACGAATGATTCCTACGTGATGATTGACAACCAGGAAACGGGGGCGAAGGCTCTCGAGTGGCTTCAGCACCTCCTCGCAGGCGGCGAAGAACCCATGAGCTTCGAGCAGATGACCGCGCTCGCCGCAAGCTCACCTCCCGGAGCGAACGGCGTTCGCTTCACACCCTGGCTCGCGGGTGAACGCTCACCGATCGACGACAAACGGGCCCGAGCCGGCTTTACCAATCTTTCGATTACGACCACCACGGCGGACATGATTCGAGCCGTCATGGAAGGTGTCGCCGCGAACAGCGCCTGGCTCTTTGGCTACGTGGAGAAATTCGCCGAGCGAACCCTAACCCCCATCCGACTCGTGGGAGGAGGGGCCCAGTCCGATCTTTGGTGCCAGATCATCGCTGACGCCCTCGACCGCGAGGTCCACCAAGTGACGAGTCCCATGACGGCTCAGTTACGCGGCATGGCTCTCGCGGCGTCGGTGTCACTCGGGTACCGATCGCTCGATCAGGTGGATGACGTTGCACTATCGACGCGAGTCTTCGAGCCCGTCGAAGTGCACGCCGAACTCTATCGTGGTCTTGTCAAGGACCTAGCCGGTCTCTACCAACGCGACAAGAAATGGTCTCGGCGCGCAGCGAAGATCTAGTCGGCGAATACCTCAACGGCGACGAGTTGACGACGAGCTTGGCCGTGGCGCCACGACGCCAACAGAGCAATCGAGAGATTCGCGATCCCTGCGACCAACGTCGAGACCAGCGCTGCCCACAAGTGCGCACCTGAGTAGTAACCCACCCACAGCACCGAACCGCCAACTCCAAGGACCCACGAACTCACCGATACGCCACTCGCGTCTTCGTGGCGAACCAACTCCACTATCTGCGGTCCGCGGTTCGCCGTCATGGCGATGCCCGTACCAAGGACGCCGCCCGCCCATCCCCAGAGCAGGGTGGGTATGACGCAGCACACTACGAAGAATGCGAAACATCGAACGGTCACATTCCACCTCCGCCACGGCTTCAGGCGAAACACAATCGCGAGTTGGATGGGCAAAATGATCAAGCTTCCGAGGATCACCTGCCACGAGTGCGCTGACACCGCGCCGTAGGTGATCCAAAAGCAACCCATAAAGACAAACAGCACCCACGTCGCGAGCGAGACACCCTCGACGCCGAGACGCTTCGCGCGCGCGTACTGCGCAATAGTCCCTACAAGACCCAAAAACACCGCGGCCCATCCCGCGCTACTCAAGAGCGAGTGAAAGGTCACCATTCCAATTTACTCGGAGGAATTGCTACCGTCGGCGGTTCGCCGCGGAAATGACGGCTTCGAGCGACGCGTCAAGAATCGATGAACTCATCCCCACGCCCCACCACGTCGTGCCGTCGGGTCCCTCTGCTTCGACGTAGGCGACCGCTGACGCTTCGGCGCCAGAGGTCAGCGCGTGCTCGTGATAGTCACGGACTTTGAACGACACGTCCATTTCGTTGCGCAGCCCACTCATCAGTGCGTCAATAGGCCCGTTGCCCTCGCCCTTGACGGTGACGTGCTGACCATTGACGACGAGTTGGGCGAAGATACGCGTGTTGTGCTGGTCCGCCGACACCTCACTCGAGAGGAGTTGGATCTTGGGATTCTCAGGCTGGTAGGTCGTCGTGAACACGTCCCAGATTTCGGCGGGTGAGATCTCGGTGCCGGTCGCCTCGGTGAGTTCCTGCACCCGCTTGGAGAATTCGACCTGCATTGCCCGAGGGAGGTCCAAGCCGTGCTCGGTGCTTAGAAGATATGCCACGCCGCCCTTGCCCGACTGCGAATTCACCCTGATGATCGCTTCGTAGGTGCGTCCGGTGTGCTTGGGATCGATGGGAAGATAGGGCACTTCCCACACGTCGTAGGTGTCGCCAATCGCGAGCATGCCTTTTTTGATGGCGTCTTGATGCGAGCCCGAGAATGCGGTGTAGACGAGTTCGCCGACGTAGGGATGACGCATATGAACTGGCAGCCGGTTCGCGTATTCGGCGACGTGGCGCGCTTTGTCGATGTCGCGGATATCGAGTTGCGGGTCTACGCCTTGACTGAACAGGTTCAACGCCAGAGTCACCACGTCAACGTTGCCAGTGCGCTCGCCGTTGCCAAAGAGGGTCCCTTCAACGCGGTCGGCTCCAGCGAGCACGCCGAGTTCCGCGGCGGCGACGCCGGTTCCTCGATCGTTGTGAGGATGCAGTGAAACCACGACACTGTCGCGACGTTTGACGTTGCGCGAGAACCATTCGA
>PLRK01000103.1 GCA_003163875.1 Acidimicrobiaceae bacterium
ACCCGCGCGAACTTGAGAATTCGCGGCAGTGTGCCCTTCTTGATGCGGTGTTCGAGCAACGTGCGATCTCGTTGCATCGAGCGCATGCCCATCCGCACACCACCCCCGCTTCCGTGCATACTCATCGTGACTCCCTCGCCCTAGGCAGTGTAGGAACCCACGAGCCAGGACCAGTCGTCAACGAAACTAGGAAAGCAAGGCACTCGTGATGATCAACACGCCAAGCGCGCACATCACGCCTCCTCCAATGGAACGAAGCACTACGAGTCGGTGATTGGAACCGCTCAGCCACTCTCGAGCCGTACCCGCAATGAATCCCCACGTACTGTCACNNACGCTGAAGATGCAACCAAAGATAATGAGTTGCAAGGTGATATCGCCTCGTGATCGAGTGACGAAGTGGGGAAAGACCGCGGCGAAGAAGATCAGCGTCTTGGGATTGAGTACGCCGACCGTGAAGCCCTGACGAACGATGTGCCGGTTCGTGGGACGATGATCCTCGCGCACGGTCATCGCGAGTGCGTGCGCTTGTCGATGGCGAAGCGCGTCGATGCCGAGATAGAGCAGGTACGCACCGCCGCACAACTGGAGCACAATCGACAACGTCTTTGAATGTTCAAGCAGCGGACCTAGTCCCAAGGCGACGACGAACGATAACAGCAGTGTTCCCAACGAGTTTCCCACGACGGTGAGCACGGCGACACTTCGGCCCCACGCGACACCTCGCGCCAGCGTAAACAGCACGCTCGGACCGGGTACCAAGATGATGAGCGTCGATGCGACGAAGAATTGGATGAGATGGTTCGCGCTAATCACGTTGGAACCTCACGACAAGCCAGCGCAAGATGTTCAAACTCGCACCGATACAAAACCCAATCGTGGTCGCAAAAAATGCGGTTCCGATGCCCACCGTGCCACCAAGAAACCAGCCGATCACGAGTACGCACAGTTCCAACGTCAGTCGCACGTAGACGACGCTTACGCCCAGTCGTCGATGCAAACCGGTCATCAATCCGTCTCTGGGTCCTGGCCCGAGACCACACGTGAGATAGAGGGAGCTCCCCACGCCAATGAGGATCACGGCGCCCACCATGAAGAGGGCCTTGATCCAATCGTCATTCGGTTCAGGGACCGTGACCGAGGTCACGTCCAACACGTAGGCGATGATGACGAGATTGGCGATCGTCCCAAAGCCCGGTCGCTCACGCAACGCGAACCACGCGAGTAAGACGACCGCGCTGATGAACGCGGTGGACCAGCCTAAGGAGATGTGCGCATGCTTCGCGACACCCTGGGCGAACACAGTCCACGGTGTCGCCCCCCAGTGCGACACGACAAGGAGACCTTCGCCGATTCCAAAGAGTGAGAGGCCAATAACGAGTGGGGCGAGCATTCGAGGTCGAATGCTCCAGGTGCCTCGTGCCCGCCACGGCGTCTCAGGGATTCGGTGGCTGAGCTTAATCATTCGAACAACGCTAGTAGTCGGCGTAGCTTCCGCGTAGTCGATGCTGCGTAGAACCCCGCGTGCGACGCACGTTGGACTTCAATCGGCGGATGCCGTATGTGCTCAACCCACGTGGTAGGTCGAGTACTACTTCGTTACGCCGCGAACTCGTCGTCGCGTCATGACGTGGCGCAGGGACTTCGAGTCATCAACGAGTCTTCACCGCGTTCGTCGACGTACTCTCGATCGCGGCATTGACTTCGCCGCCGATAAGGATGGCCAGACCCGTCAGGTAAAGCCAGAAGATCAAGATCGCGACACCCGCAAAGGCGCCGTAGGTTTTCACGTACGAACTGAAACTCGACGTGTAAAACGAAAAACCCAGTGACACGAGGGCCCACACGACGGTTGCCAACACGGCACCGGTACTCGTCCATCGCCACCTCGGTCGTGGGCGATTTGGGGCGACGTAGTAGAGCAACGAGAAGAGAAGATTCATCAGTCCCAGCGCGATCAACCACCGCAGAGCGGTCCAGATCGCCGCGAAGGCCGCTCCCGCCACGGGAAGCGAATGGGCGAACAGTCCCCCAATCTGGGAACCAAATATCACGAGCGCCGATGCCCCTCCGCCGAGAATGGTGGCACCTGCCAACAAAGGGAGCGCGAGTACTCGCTTGGCGACAAAGGACCGATCCGCGGTCAAACCGTAGGCCATGTCGAGCCCCTCCTCGACAATCACCATTCCCGAGGTTGCGCTCCACAGACCAACGACGCTCGCGATCGCGGTCGCCCAAAAGTCGGTTCCCGTGCGATTCGCCGTGTGGCCGAGTGCCTTGGTGAAAACCTGCGCCGCCGCCGACGGCAAAGATTTCGACACACCGTGAATCAGATTGACGACCACGCTGCTCGGTATTTCGACGAGCGCAGCGATGCCGAGCAGCGCGATGATGATCGGGAAGATCGCGAGGAACCATCGAAACGCGAAGGCGCCCGCAGCGACGTTCACGCGGTCAACCTTCATGTTGGCAATAGCGATCTGAGCGACCTGTTTCGCCTCCTCTTCGCTCGTTCCTCTTATGCGCCAGAGCAGCATTGCATTCCTTCGGTTGAATCGATGACAACATGGATTGATTCCTTGAGCCTAAAGAAGTGCCCATGGACGAGGCGAAGTTTCTCGCTCGATTGCGTACGAAAGACGCACGCGGAAAAGTCGCGAACTCGAACGTGGTCCACCAAATGGGACACAGGTCAACGAGTGGGCGCTGGGGGACTCGAACCCTCGACCTCAGCCGTGTGAAGGCTGCGCTCTAACCAACTGAGCTAAGCGCCCCGAGGACGCAATACTACCTAACTCGAACTCGAGACTCACTTTTGTCGATAGTTGTAGCCTTCTCCTGTGCCAGAGAACCTAGAGCCGACGATCGAACCTTCGACTTCCGCCGGGCGACGAGGTCGAAGCGAATCGGTCGCCTCTCGTGCGGTGATTTTTGGCCTTGACGCGCTCGAGCGCAAAATCAGCTTCGTCGCGGGAGCCATTGCCCTCCTCGCCGCGGGCATTTTCTTTCCTCACCTGCTGAAGAACACCTACATCACCGAGACCGCCAAGCACGTGAAGGGCAAGGTTTGCGCGAAGGGGTATCACCTCGTGAGCAACAGTTGCAATCGACAAGAACTCACCCACCCCAGTTACTGGCTGCCGCAGTTCCTCTTGATCTTGGTCATGGCGTTGGCGATCTTCCTGTTCGCGTGGCGACGCCAGCGCGTCGGTGTCATCTTCGCCGGTCTTTTCCTCGGACTCGCCGCGGGTACCGCAGGGCTCATCTTTATTTTCTTCGCGGCGTGGCTCGGCGTACGTGCGTGGCGCTTGCACAAGTACGGTGATGCGAGCTTTTCGGGTGCGGGGAAAATGGCGAGCCAACGCGCTCGCGAGCGAAAATCGAATCCTGGCGCCACGCGCAGTAAAACCAAGCAGGGTGACGTGACTATCGTGCCCCCCAAGAACGCAGCACCACGTGAGGCGTCAAAGCGCTACACGCCTAAGAAGCAGACACGCAAGAGGTAGCGAATGGCGCAGCTGGGATTGGACTATCCAACCAAATGGGGGCGAAGCTACAGCGCTCGATTCGTTCGTTTCCTCTATCAGAGCTACTACGTCGCTCCGATCACGTCGTGGATGAGCACCTTAGAAGTGCGAGGCGGCGAAAATATCGCGGGACCGGGACCATTCATCTTCGCATCGAATCACACGTCGAACCTCGACACGCCGATTGTCTTGAGCGCGCTGCCGAGAAAGGTACGCAATCGAACTGTCGTGGCCGCCGCCATGGACAACTTCTTTATGGACGCACGCTCCGCATTTCGCACCGTGCTTCTCTTTAACGGCATCCCCATTGACCGGCACAAGGTAAATCGGCGTAGCGCCCAACAGGCACTCGAACTCGTCGAGGACCACTGGAACCTGTTGATCTTCCCCGAGGGTGGACGCTCGAGCGATGGCACGCTCCAAGAATTCAAAGGTGGCGCCGCGTACCTCGCGGACCGCTCCAAGGCGGTCGTGATTCCCACCTACATCCATGACGCTGGATACCTACGAGCGAAGAAATACGCGAAGGCGCCGATTTACCTGAACGCACCGCCGCAGCGACGTCATCACGTGATCGTCGCGTTCGGCAAGGGATTGCAAGGCGACGAAGGCGAGAACATTCGACGCTTTGGTGCGCGCATCGAAGCCGCAGTCATCGAACTCGGACGCGAGGTCAGTGGGGATCTTTCCTACGGACTTCGAAGCTCGAGTGAGGACTGAGCACGCGACAGCGTTCCTCGTAGAGCAAGTCGGCGACCGAGGAGAGCGGTTCTACATCTTCGCCGAGGACCGTGGCCAGTAATTCATCTGCTAACCAGGGATTTTGAGCCAACACCGGGCCATGGGCGTAGGTCGCCCACATCGTGCCGGCGCGAAAACCATCGACCACCCCATCGTTTCCTCGCCCGTTGCGTACGTCGCCCAACGCACGAACGCCCTCGCCTAGGGTCGTCACGCCCCCGTGGTTCTCAAAGCCCACCAGCAGGTGATCGCCAACCTGCACGCAGATGTCACCCACCGAACGCGTCGTGCCTCGTCGCGTCGCGATATCGACGAGACCGAGCCCCGTGAACTCGTCATCACCTTCGACGCTGAAGTGCTGTCCGAGGATCTGTAGACCCGCGCACACGGCAAAGACGTTCGCACCGTCACGCACACGCGCGCCAAGGCTCGACGCGCGCAGCACCTCGCAGGCGAGGCGTTGCGGACCGTCCTCTCCCCCGCCCATAAAATACAACGACGCTTCGGGCAGCTCGTCGTCACGCCGCATCTCGAGCAACTCGATCGAGATACCACGAGCCCTCGCCCGTGACGCGAGGACGAGCGCGTTTCCTGCGTCACCGTACGTGCCGAGGAGGTCGGGCAAAAGACTCGCGATCGTCAACACGGTGTCGACCTCTCGAGCCATTCGCTAAACGCGGTGTAGTTGGCAAAAAGGGTCACTGGTTCCTCGCTCACCGGAAGCTGCTCGAGGTCGTCAACCACCTTGACGCTTACGTCCGCGTAGGCGAGACGCGTCGCGAGATCGAGCCGTCGCTCCCCGAGACACCAGACGGTACGTCCGCGTAACGTCTCGAACGCCACGTCATAGAGCCACGACGGATCGTGTCCGTCGGCGAGGTGCGCGTTGATCGCAATCCACACGTCGTCGTCGCCGGGCCCGAGCGTCCACAACAGCGCCTCGAAACCGGCGGGATTCTTCGCGAGCAACAGACGAACGCGTCGCCCACGCCAGGTGCGAACGCTGAAGCGACCCGCGACCGTGCTCACCGCGTTGACGCGCTGCAACGCGTCCTGGAGATCACTACCAACTTCGCGAAGGGCGCTGAGGGCCATCGCCGCGTTCGCTTCGTTAAAGACACCAGGCACCCCGAGCGCCAATTCCAATGTCTGACCCGCGACGCGAAGCGGCCCGTCCAAACTCGTCGTCAGATCCGTTGGTTTCGCGAAACCGCACGCGCAGCGCCAACCGGCAACGTCGTAGTCAATGGCGAGCGTGCAGCGTGGACACGACTGCGCGTCGGCTCGCCATGGGGTCGGCACGTCGCACCAACGAACGTTGGGGGCGTCGCAGGCGGCGTAGACCACCAAGGGATCATTGGCATTGGCGACCACGATCGTCGCGCTACCAAGCGCTGCGATGGCTGCCCGCCATCGCTCAGCGATGCGACGCACTTCGTTCGCCCGGTCGAGTTGGTCGCGCGACAGGTTCAAGAGCACTACGACCTTTGGCTGCGTCGCCGTCATCACGTCACCCAACCACGCCTCGTCAGTCTCGAGGACGACGCGCCCGGTTCGGTCGCGCACGAGCGCAGCGACGTGGCCCGCGGGCATGTTGGCACCCGTGGTATTAGAGGCGACGTCCCCGCCCCAACCAGCCGCGATCAGGGCCGTCGTGGTCGTTTTCCCGTTGGTACCCGAGACGAGCACGACCGTTCGTCCAACCGCCAAGGAGGCCAGGAGATCAGGGGCGATTTTGAGTCCAATCTGACCTCCGGCCACCGTGCCAGCACCCCTGTGTGCCGCCCTAGAGGCCCAATTCGCGCCCCGTACGGCCATCATTGCGGCACGTTCCCGTAGTGAGAAGCCCGAACTCATGGTGTCAGGCTAACGCCCGTGAAAAACACAAAAGGGCCAACCGGGGGGGTGGTTGGCCCTTTTGCAAAACCCGTGCTTTGCCCAGAGGGGGGGCTTCGAGCAAAGCAGGCTGAAACCAGTATGACCTCCGCACCGGTATCAATCAAGTCGATATGACTGATACTTCTCATCTGTATACTTGATACGTGGAGATTCGCCAACTTGAAGCACTCGTCGGCATCGCTGATCACGGCACCTTCTCGAGTGCCGCCGAGGCGCTGGGCACCGTGCAGTCCAATATCTCGAATCGAATCGCGCGTCTCGAGCACGAACTGGGCAGCGAACTTATCGACCGCGCTTCAGGGGCCCTCACCGAATCCGGTGTCATCGTCGCCGAACGGGCACGTCGAGTACTCGCCGAGGTGAGCGCGATCGCCTCGGACGTCTCTGAGCTCAACGCCGACATCCACGGCAAGGTGTCGCTGGGCATGATTGGTACCGCGGGACGCTGGATTGTTCCCATGCTGCTCGAAGCCCAGCGGGCCACGTATCCACATATTGCCCTGCGCATCACCGAAGGGACCAATTCGGTGATCGAACCACAACTGGTCAACGGACAAATCGACATCGCGGTTCTCGCGTGGCCGGTTCTCGCGCCCGAACTCACCGAGATCGACTTGTTCAGCGAAGATTTGGTGTTGATCGTCGACAAGCAGCATCCGCTCGCGGCACTGTCGTCGGTGAGTTTCGCCACTCTCGCCAACTACGAGCTTCTCTTACCCTTTCCGGGTACGCCAATTCGACGGGAGATCGACGATTCTGCACACGCCCAAGGTATCGAGCTCAAACCAGTCATCGAGCTCGATGGGCTTCGCACCATCGCGTCGATGACCTTTGACGGCCACGGCCCGTCGATACTTCCCGCGACGATGCTCTCGCCGCACTTACGAGAACGATTCACGGCGGTGCCGATCGAACACATCGCCAAGCGCAGAGTGAGCCTCGTGAGTCGCCGTTTCGGCTTCCCCGCCGCCCCGGTGCGAGCCATCCACGCACTGCTCATCGACGTCGTCAAGTCCGCCGACACCGCCCCAGCTGGCGTGTTCATCGACACGAGCACGTCACCTGCAATGCTCAAGGAATGACGTTCTCGACCCGCGATGAGGTGGCGAAGTTGATTGTCCGTCGTGACCGTGCGTTTCGCGACGTCGTCAAGAGCGCTGGACCGCCGCCGACTAGACGCAGCGCCCGCGTCGATGACCGCTTTGCCTACCTCGTTCGTTCCATCGTGTTCCAGCTCCTCGCCACGTCGGCGGCGAGCACGATTCACGAACGCGTCCAGGACGTTTGCGGTGGTGACGTGAGCGTCCAATCGATCCTTTCGACGGGTCCCGTTCGTCTAAAGTCGGCGGGTCTCTCGCGCACGAAAGCTGATGCCATGGTTGATCTGGCGACGCACGTGCACCGTGGTGCCATACGCCTGCACCACCATGGACGCATGAGTGATGACGACGTGATCAACGAATTGACCTCCGTGCGAGGGATTGGTCCCTGGACAGCTCAGATGTATCTGATGCACACGCTTGGGCGAAGCGACGTGTGGCCCGTTGGCGACTACGGGGTGCGCAACGGGTGGAGTCTCGTGCACGGTCTCGACGATATTGTCAGTCCCGTCGAACTCGAGCAGGCGGGTGCGAAATTCGAAGGCGTCCGTAGTGAGGTCGCTTGGTACTGTTGGCAAGCAGTGCACTTTCATCGATCAGCAAAGTAATCTCGTTCGCGTGACCGTTCTATCACTCGATGACTTCGAATCTCGCGCTCTCGACACCCTCACTACCTACGCCGCCATCCCGTGTCTTTCGCCAATGTTCGACGCACAGTGGAATGAGAACGGACATATCGAGTCAGCGATCCAATTGCTCGCGGCGTGGGCCCGAACTCGCACGTTGGCGCGATTCGACGTCGCGATACAACGATTAAAAGGACGTACGCCGGTACTCGTCGTCACGGTGGACGCGACGACGTCGTCGACGGGCACCGTCGTTCTCTACGGACATCTCGATAAACAACCTCCCCTCGGGGACTGGTCCGACGGTCTCGATCCCTACGTGCCCGTTCGTCGCGGGAACCGTGTCTACGCACGTGGCGTCGCCGATGATGGCTATTCCACGTTCTCCGCGCTACTCGCCCTCGAGGAGCTCGAACGGCGCGCAATAGGACACGCTCGATGCGTCGTCCTGATTGAAGCGAGCGAGGAGAGTGGGAGTCCGGACCTCGAATTTCATCTCGACGCGCTTCGAGAACACCTCGGTGAAGTCGAACTGATGATCTGCCTCGACTCGGGCGCGCTCACCTACGACCGTCTCTGGGTCACGACGTCGCTGCGAGGTATCGTCGTCGCCGACGTGAGCGTGAGCGTACTCACGCAAGGTCAACACAGTGGTTCGGCGAGCGGGGTCGTGCCAAGTTCGTTTCGCATCCTGCGGCAACTCGTCGATCGCATCGAAGACGCGACCACCGGCGACATCGTCCTCGAAGAACTACAAAGCTCCATACCGCTCGAACATCAAGAGGCCGCCCGGGCGATCGCCGTCGAGTTCGGTGACGTCATCGCACGCGAACTCCCGACGCTCGAGGGCGTGAAGCTCATGGGCGAATCTGCGAGCGATAGGATTCTTCGTCGCAACTGGGCGCCCACGCTGTCGGTGACGGGCATGGGCGGGATCCCTTCACCCGAGGTCGCGGGCAACGTCCTTCGTCCCTTCACGAGGGTCGTGCTCTCACTTCGCCTCCCGCCGAACGTCGACGCGACGATCGCCGCCAACGCCGTCGTGCACGCACTGAGCACCAGCGTGCCCTCGCACGCGAAGGTTGAGGTATCGGTGAGTGCGGCGGATGGTTGGCTGAGCCCGCCGCTCGCCCCCTGGCTCGCCGAGGCGCTCGAGGTGGCGTCCCACGAGGCCTTTGGGCGTTCACCGGGTTTCACTGGCGAAGGAGGTTCGATTCCGTTTCTCGCCTCGCTCGCCAAGCGCTATCCCCACGTTCAATTCGTCGCGACGGGCGTACTCGGACCTCAGTCCAATGCGCACGGCATCGACGAGATGCTGGACCTACCCATGGCGGTCGGCGTGACCAACGCGGTCGCTACCGTGGTAGCGGCACACGCCAGGAAAGAGGTCTGACTATGTCCGAACACGTTGATATCTGGGTGGACCCCGCCTGTCCGTGGGCGTGGCTCACGTCGCGCTGGATCCTCGAGGCGAAGAAGGTTCGCGACCTCGACGTTGACTTTCACGTGATGAGCCTGGCGGTCCTCAACGAAGGACGCGACATGCCCGAGCATTACGTGGAGTTGTTGAAAAAGGCGTGGGCACCGGTGCGGGTACTGATCGCTGCCGAACAACGCTACGGCAGCGAAATCATCGAACCGCTGTATTCGGCGATGGGGACGCGCATCCACGTGCAAGAACAAAAAGATCCTGACGTCGTCATCAACGAATCGCTTGCCGAAATCGACCTGGACGCCGACCTCGCGAGCGCGGCGTGGACTGAGGAGTTCGACGAAGCACTCCGCAAGAGTCATCACACGGGTATGGACCCCGTGGGCTACGAGGTAGGTACACCCGTGCTGCACATTGGCGAAACGGCGATCTTCGGTCCCGTCGTCACACCCGCACCCAAAGGTGAAGCCGCCGGCGTCCTGTGGGACGGCGTGAAGGCGGTGATGAGTACGCCAGGGTTTTACGAACTAAAGCGCTCAAGGACGCTCGGACCAATTTTCGACGCGTAGTGGGACCTCGCACTCTCATCTCAATCAACGTCATCTGAAAGGAATGGATAATGACGACCCGTGAAGTACTGCCCAATGGAACGCCGATTCAGATTGCCGGTGATCCGAGCGCCTCGAAAGCGATAATCGTCGTCCAAGAGGCGTTCGGCGTCAATGATCACATTCGCGACGTCGCCCAGCGCTACGCAGCGCTCGGTTACTACGCGGTCGCCCCCGAGTTCTTTCACCGAAGTGGATCGCCCGAAGTTCCCTACGACGACTTCGCCGCGGCGATGGCGCCGATGGGAGAATTGAATAAGGATGGCATCACCGAGGACCTACTCGGCTCCTCCAAATTCCTCGTTGACGCGGGCTTTCCTGCGAGCGCCACCGCGATCGTTGGGTACTGCATGGGCGGGACCGTCGCCTTCTACGCGTCAACGCTCGGTATCGTCGGCGCTGCCGCTTCCTACTACGGCGGCGGCGTTGAGACCGGTCGTTTCGGACTCGACTCGTTGATCGATCTCGCGAGTGAGTTGAAGAGCGCGTGGATTGGGCATTACGGCGACCTCGACAAGGGCATTCCCGTCGAACAGGTCGAGGCCCTTCGCACGGCAACGTCGTTGGTCGCCTTCCCCACCGAGGTGCATCGCTACGCCGACGCCGAGCACGGCTTTAGTTGCGACGCCCGAGTGGCGGTCTACAACGAAGCGGCGACGAAGGTCGCGCTCGCGGAGACCTTGCGATTCTTCGACGAGAATCTCGCCAACAAGTAGTCAGCTCTTGGGCACGTCCTTCCAGGGGACGTCCTTGTCATTTCGCGGTTCACCGGGAAGTCCGAGCACGCGTTCACCAATGATGTTGCGCATTACCTCGCTGGTGCCGCCCTCAATGGAGTTGGCGCGCATTCGAATGAAGGCCTTACGCATGTCCCCTCCGGTCATCGCCGACTCTGTGGGTCGCACCTGGGGATAGGAGGAGCCGTAGAGCATCCCTTCGGCTCCCATGAGATTCACGCACA
>PLRK01000061.1 GCA_003163875.1 Acidimicrobiaceae bacterium
CCCGACGTCATGGACACCTGGGCGACCAGTTCGCTCTCGCCACAGATCGCCGGGCACTGGGGCACCGACCTCTTCGAGCGGGTCTTTCCCATGGACCTTCGTCCCCAGGCGCACGAGATCATCCGCACCTGGCTCTTTTCGACGGTCGTACGCAGTCACTTCGAATTCGACAGCCTGCCCTTCAAGAACGTGCTCATCTCGGGGTGGGTCCTCGACCCGCAGCGAAAGAAGATGAGCAAATCCCTCGGGAACGTGACGACACCGATGCCGTTGCTCGAAGCCCACGGCGCCGACGCCCTTCGCTACTGGGCGGCGTCGGGGCGACCGGGCGTCGACACCGCCCTCGACGAAGCGCAGATGAAGATCGGGCGACGTCTCGCGATCAAGATGCTCAACGCGTCCAAGTTCGTGCTCGGCCGCCTCAAGACGGCAACGCCGTTACTTGTCGCCAACGTCACCGAGCCCCTCGACCGCGACGTCCTCTCGATCCTCAACGGCTTGATCGACGAGACGACGACGTCGTTTGCCAACTACGACTACGCGCGCGCCCTCGAGCGCACCGAGTCATTCTTCTGGTCATTCTGTGACAACTACGTCGAACTCGTGAAGATCCGCGCCTACGGCGACGATGATGACCCCGCGACGAACTCCGCGCGCGCCACGTTGTCGTTATGCCTCTCGGCGCTGCAGCGCCTGTTCGCACCCATCCTTCCTTTCGTCAGCGAAGAAGTATGGCGATGGTGGCACGAAGACTCCGTGCACCTGGCGAGCTGGCCGGCTGCAAGTGAACTCGATGGTCTCGACGTACCCGAGCGATCTGGTTTCGTCTACCAGAGCGTCAGCGACGTCCTCGAAGCGGTGCGACGCGAGAAGAGTACCGCCAAGGTCTCCCAACGCGCCGAAGTTGCGACGCTCACGTTGGCGGGTCCGGGCGACTGGGTCGAAGCGCTGCAAAGCGCGGAGCGAGACCTCAAGGACGCTGGCACCGTGGGTACGGTCACCTACGTCGCGTCCGACGTCATCTCAGTGGACGTGGTCCTCGCCTAGGGCAACCTGTCCGTCACTGCGACGAACCTTGATCGTCACGTCGTCAACGAAGTAGTACGCGAACTGGTCAAAGACCTTCGCGACGTGACGCACGAAATCCTCGGTGGTACCAAAGACCGCGAAGCCGTGCTCGTCGGGCCACGAGTCCGTCGCGTCGCGTGCCACACTTGGTCGACGCACCACACCGTGGCGCTCGAGCACGTCATTGAGTTCGGCGCGTCGAGCCGCGTTGGTCGCCTCGTCGAAATGATCCGAATAAGGATTGTCCGCCGTCAAAACCCAAAAGGGCCCGAGTTCGCGCGCCGCCTGACGCGCGTCGACGCTTCGCGACTCGGAGAGTTCCACCATCAACTCGGTCGGTGGCGCCGAATAGTCGGCCATCAATGACGCTGTCATCACGGGCGCGGATTCGACGACTGACGTCGCGAAGGCGACCGTCGCGCGCACCGTCGCCGACGTGCGCGGACTCGCCGAGACGTCAAAGGCGTGTTGGGTGAGGGGCAGTTCGACGTAGTAGATCGGACTCAGCGCCACCCGACGGAACTGCTCGACGAAGTCGCGCGCCACGTGGACGTCGACGAGCGTGTCGTTGGCCCCTTGGACCACGAGGAATGGCGGTGCGTCGAGCCCAATGCGATGAAAGGGCGACATCTGCTCGTAGAGCTCGGGGAATTGCGAGTAGGGCTGCTGGACGACGCGCTGCTCAAGCAGGATCCGTAGTCCTCGCCCGAGGCCGTGCCAGTGGGTCTCGTCACCAGTCATCTCCAAGACGCCGTACATGGAGATGCAACCGCGCACGCTCCAATCGGTGACGCCCTCGACGTCCTTGGGACGCCACGTCGGATCATCAGCGCTGAGTGCCAAGAGCGCGGCCAGATGCCCTCCCGCCGATCCCCCGGAGACAACGACGCGCCCGGGGTCCCCTCCATAGGACCCGATGTACTTCTTGATCCACGCGAGCGTACGTGTGACGTCTTCGATCTGGGCGGGCCACGCATACGTGGGCGCGAGACGATAATTACACGCGACCGCCACCCAGCCCCGGCGCACGAACTCGTGCAGCATCGGTCGGCCTTGTTCGCGCTTGTCCCCAAACGTCCACGCGCCGCCGTGCACGTAGAAGATCACGGGCGCATTGGACGGCGTCGTCGACATCCGCCAGACGTCGAGGCGATGGCGCATCTCGGGACCGTAGGCGATGTTGTGGATGAGTTGCATGTCGCGAGGATGAAAAGGGATCTGCAACATCGTTCGCCACCAGGTGCCAAAGGCGTCATCCTTCGCTCGGGGCAGCACGAGAGGTTGACGGGGACTCGACGCCAAGTCTCGACGAACGATCTTTTGGGCGAGGAACTGTGCGACGATCAGAATCAAGTTCTCGAGGACGACAATCGAGCCGAGCACGATCACGACGACGCTCAATGCCTGCGTGCGTGGCCAGCCCCACCACCAGAGCACAGCGAATGCTGCGGCCTCGATGACGATGGCTTGGACCGGTAACTCACCGGCCGCCCATCCCACCGGATACGCGAGCGCGGCGAAGATCCCTCGACGGCCCGGTCGCAACGCCGTCAAGGCAGAGAGCACCATCCACGCGGACAGCGCCGCTACCAAATAAGCCATCACCCATTGTTATCGCCAAGCAGTCGAGGGCAATCGCTTTTGTGGTCACTTCGATGGCCATGTCACGTCCCTTCCAGCGAGTTCGCGCGTGCCATATTCACTTCCTCGATCATTCGAAGGCGGATTTTCTCTGGCGTTAGGCTGACTTCATGGCACCAATTCCAGCTTCTCTCAGCAAACTTCGCGGCACCGTCGGGGTATGGACCAGCACGCACGAGTCGCTTGCGGCCAACGAAGCAGGTGAGATCGCGAGCGAACTTGAGGGGCTCGGTTACTCGGCGATGTGGGTGCCTGAGGCGTGGGGCCGCGAGTCGTTCACCAACGCGGGCCTGTTGCTGTCGGGCAGTTCGACGATTACCGTCGGCACGAGCATCGCCAATATTTGGGCCCGCGACGCCGTGAGCGCCGCCAACGCCTCGAAGACTCTCAACGCCGCCTACCAGGACCGATTCGTCCTCGGACTTGGCGTCAGTCATCAGCCCCTCGTCGAGAACCTGCGCGGCCACACCTACGTGACACCCTTCCTAGCCATGAAGGCCTACCTCGAGGCGATGGACGCGGCTCCGATGTTCAGTGCCGAGGGCACGCACGAGTACCCGCGCGTCATCGCCGCGCTCGGTCCAAAGATGCTCGAGTTGGGCGCGACGCTCGCGAACGGCGTACTTCCGTATCTGGTCACACCCGAGCACACCGCGTTCTCTCGCACGATCATCGGCGATTCGTTCCTGGGCGTTGAACAAGCCGTCGTGCTCGGTCAAGACCGCGAGGAGTACCTACGTCGCGCTCACGAGCATCTCGAGATCTACACGGGTCTGGACAACTACCGCAACAGTTGGCGTCGACAAGGTTTTGATGATGAGGACTTCGTTCGAGGAGGTTCCGAGCGTCTGTGTGAAGCGATGGTCGTACACGGCGACGAGTCGGCTGTCGTGGCGAGGATTCGCGAACACCAGGCCGCAGGCGCTGACCACGTGTGCCTCCAAGTGCTTGGTGCCGACATGGGTGTCGTGCCCCGCGACGAGTGGCACCGCCTCGCGCTGTCACTCGACGCGTAGTGGCACACATTCGCGTTCACG
>PLRK01000023.1 GCA_003163875.1 Acidimicrobiaceae bacterium
TTGGCGCGAAGGCGGAGTACAGCCCGTTCTGGTCACTCTCCGTGGAAGAGCAGTTCTATCTGGTGTGGCCGATCGTCTTCCTCATTCTGGCGTCGTCGCGGCAGATACTCACACGCTCGACGCGTCTCGTTACATTCCTGGTGTTAGTGATTGGCATTTCGCTGGCGTGGTGCATCATCGAAACAACCCAGAACTCGGTGTGGGCATTTTTCTCCCCTTTAACACGGGCGTGGGAACTCGCCTTGGGGGCCCTCATCGCAGTCGTATCTCCGCATCTTCGAGGGCGGGCGCCTCGCGTCGGCGTAGTCGCAGCCATCATCGGAGTTGCCGTCCTTCTTCTATGTGCGTGGTTCTACTCTTCGTCGACGCTCTGGCCCGGCGCCGCCGCCATTGCCCCGGTGGCGGCGACTGGCATCATCATCGCCGGTGGTTCGCTTCGTGGTGCAAGCGGCTTCGGGGGTTTTGTGAAGTTTGCGCCGATTCAGTGGCTCGGGGACACGTCGTACTCGCTCTACCTCGTCCACTGGCCCGTCATCGCCATCGCCACGCAGCACGCCATCGGGCCACTGCCCTTGAGAAGCAGGGTTGAGCTCATCGCGGTGTCCGTTTTCCTCGCGACGGTCATGTACTACCTAGTCGAGAATCCAATTCGACGGTCGACGCTTCTGAAAAGGAGTCGGGTTCTGACCTTTGCACTGGGAGCCGTACTTATTGGCTGTTCGTACGCAGCGATCTACTGGCATTTGAGCCACTATTAACTCGTCAAGCCGCGAACAATCTTGGTTCCATGATCAATTCTGAGCGGGTGTCGCGTACGCCGCCCCCGTGATC
Source organism: Acidimicrobiaceae bacterium (assembly GCA_003163875.1). Classification (GTDB taxonomy): domain Bacteria; phylum Actinomycetota; class Acidimicrobiia; order Acidimicrobiales; family RAAP-2; genus RAAP-2. Next base: position 832 of record PLRK01000023.1, read on the forward strand.
GACGGACGAATGGGTCGACGTTCGAGACCCGTCGACTACGGAGTCGAACGGCGAATTAGTCGCCTATCCCGCTTTGTGGTCGCGAAGAAAATGAATCACGCTCACCTGATAGAAGTTCTGGCTGTTCACTCGCGTGAACCCGTGCTCTCGCAAGTCTTCGATGAATCCGCGCATGCCTTTCTGACTCGGGTCGTCCACCAGCCACAGATTGTTGGGTGCGCTGGCGAACGCCTTCGCTTCCTCGTTCAGGTCGAGCGCGTCGTTGAAACGAAGGCCGGAAAGGTGGGGCCAAAGGCGAAGCGGCGAGTCGCCGCGGACCAAGTAGTACCCGACGCCTGTTGCCAGAAAGTGGCCCGGAACCGCAACCTCGCTCGACGGGTGCGCACTGTGGATGATGTACTGCGCGGCACCCTTGAGGTCCTGCAAAGGGGACCTCGACACTGTGACGGAGTTCACGGCGAGAATCGCCAGAGCGGCGACTACCGCAACAGCGACGACAGTCCGCGTGGGGAGCGATGAAGTTACCTTGAGGGCGCGCAGTGCGTACGACGTGAGAAGCGCCACCGCGATCGCCAATTCGGGGGCTGACGACGTGACGTAGCGATCGACGTAGATCGGTTTCACTAAGGTGATGAGCACCAGGATGACGGTGGGCACGATCCCCACGCAGAAGTACACGAGGACTCGATCGACCTCGAAGCGCTCGAGTCGAAAAGAGTGCCTGAGCCAACCGGCAATGCAAACGACGAGTGCGAGGAATCCGAGGGCCGCAACGAGAGCGGGGTAGTACAGGTGTCCAGCCGCCGACGACGCTGGACCTTCCAGATCCTCAAAGAACAACTTCGGCCCAAGACCAGGGATCCAGGAGACCTGTCCTTGCTGGTGTGCCACCAGGGCGAGAAACGCCGCAACCACCACCACCAGCGCCGTGATTGGGGGCAGCACACTTTGCCAATGGCGGCGAAACATCTGGGGTTTCAGCGCGACGCACGCGGCGAGGGCGCTCAGCGGCGCGAGAACGGCGAAGAGCTGCAGCAACGCCGTCGCGACGGCGAAGAGGCTGAAGAGCCAGAGGAATCGAATTCCACCGTCATCGAACCACTTCAGGAGGGCGGCGACGGACAAGACGGCGGCGAGTGCGGCGAGGGCGTAGGGACGGGCATCCAGTGCGGAGGTGACCATGAGAGGATTGGTGCAGGTGAGCACGACGGCGAGGAGGGCGCACCACATACCCACCACGCGGTGCGCGAGGAGGCCCACGACGTAGAGGGTGAGTCCGAAGGCGAGTAGCGAGAGCACGCGGGCCCATTCGATGTTGTACGAGATCTCGAGCCAGACGTGAAGCAGCGCGTAGTACGGCAACAGCACTCGATCGACCACTTGCGACTCGTGCCACAACGACGCCCAGCTCAAGCGACTCGAGTAGAGCGATGCCCCTTCATCCTTCCAAACCGACTTGTTGAGGAAAGGAAGAAGCGATGCCGAAGAGACGATCGCGACGATGGCGAAGACTACCTTCGACGCACCACTTTGCGGGCGAGTCGTATTCGCGGCAACCATGGTTCTCGATTCATCGTCCAGAACAAAGTTTCTGAGAGCGTCGTGACTTGCCCGGTGCCGAAATCTTAGCCAAATTCGAACCAGGTGACCTCACCGTAACGAGGCGCCGAGCGTCAATTGCGTCCACGTTGGATGGGTGAAGGTCGCTCAATTGATGGTCAGTGGTACACCCGCGTCGCGCCCGTTGAGTACACCACGTAGAAGTGTCGATTGAAGAATCCGATAGTCGTCTGATACGCGATCTGATACGTCCCCGTGGTCGTCGACGCCTGAGATATTTTATGAGCGAGGTTGAGCGTTGACAAGTAAATGTACGCGCCTTCGTCCACGTCGCGTGGAACAATCTCCGGTAACAGACCGTAACTCCCCGGTTGAGACAGCAGGACCACTTGCCCGAGGTAATCGGTTTGGACAACACCCGGCGCGTGGACGTGTGCGTGGATCCACTCCGCCGTGGCCAGTTCAGGAGTGGAAACGGTGAACTCCTCGGCCTGTAGATCTCGAGCCGAGAGCGACCCCGGAGCCTGTCCGCCAAAGAGGAGCGCCCCCAAGCCCGTCGCATCGACGACCAGGAGCGCAATACCTAGAGAGCCCGCGACGAGCAGCACTCGCCGCACGCGTGCGGTGGAAAGGATGCCAACTCCCAGGTGGGGCGAGAGCACGTCATCGAGGAACACGGTGACTGGTGCGGCGAGGAGAATCGCGGTGAAGATCGCCGCACGTTCGGGGTCGTAGTAGGAAGCCAGGGTGCCCGAGAACCTCAAGATTCCCCCGATGACCAGACCGGCTACGCCGATCCCCACGAGGTCGGCGCTGTACTNNCGAAAGAGCCCGTAGAGCAGTGCGAGGCCAAGAAGAATCCACGGTGCTTCGGTCGCCAGAAGAACGAGCTTGTTCCAGAGCCCCTCGAGGCTCGCGGCGACGCCGGGTGACGAGGGGAACGTGGCCGCGGCGAGGTGCACTGAACTTGAACCTGGAACGGGCACGATCCACCCATCAGTTTTCCCCAACTCATGTGCGAGGAGATGTTCAAACTCCCTAGACGAGATACTTTGAGTGAGCGTTGACGATGTGAGACCAACCCCTCTCGCGGATACCGCCGCTATGGGATTGGCGAGAGCGTTGTTTCGCGTGATTGCGAGATTCCATCCGAAGGCGGCNNGCGGCGACAAGCGCCACGGCCACGAGAGCTCCGTTGATGATGTTTCGCGAACGCATGTCGCGACGGTGCTTCTCAACGTTCGCTTTGGTTGTTCCGAGCAACCCCTTTGACCACAGCAAACCTACTAACCACGCACAGAGCAAAATTGCCGATAAGAGATATGAAGTGGTGTAGTGAGTGAATGAAACGGCGACGATTAAGAGACCGATGGTAATTTGGGCGGGTCGCTTCAACACGGTGCGATCGAAGAGCACCATCACGATGGCGGCCACCATCGTCAGAGCCATGGCTTGACGAGTAATGGTCACAAGTTGAGAAGAGTATGCCTCACTCGAAACGATGAGGCCGACCACGACTGCGAACGCGAGACCGGCTCGGGGTGCGGTGCGACCACTCGTGATCCAGCGCGGCACACTTCGCACAGTAGAAAAGACCGCGAGAGGCAGGAGCGCAAGTATCGCCGGGACGACTAATTCGAAGAACGCCACAAGGCGCAGCCGGGTTAACGAATGANNGTACGGATCGTGATTGGCCGGTACGACCCACACACCATTGCGAAGTGTTCTCGAGGCGACTCCGAACTCCTGTTGGATGTCCCAACCGTAGAGATGTCCGCCCCGCAGGCTGGTGGACACGAGAAGAGCCAACGAGGCAGAGTAGAGCAGCGTGTTCAACGGCCATCGACTCGTTTTGCTCCACCCGCCCACGATTCCCGCTAGCAGTACCACGACGTCTAGAGTGGTGGCGAAAATGGCGAGGTGGTTGTCTCCGTTGCGATTCAATTGGGCGGCGCCGAGAATCGACAGTACGACCAAGAGGCCACTCGCCAGCACTCCGTAGAGTTGTGCCGTCCCGACTCCATCAAAGATCCACGTCAGCGGGTCGCATCGCTTGACCTCACATCTCCATAACGCGGCTGCCGTGAGGATGACCCAAATCATGCTCTCGGGGAGTGGACTGAGGGGATGTGCGAGTCCGAGATGCGGACCAAGCAAACTAACCACGACCCCAACCACCATGATCACCGTCATGCTGAGACACACCGCCAAGACGAGGCGTCCCGCACTGTTGGAGGGGCGGGTTCCTAGAAGTGACAACACGACCGCGCCCGGAACGAGAAGAAGTACGAGAACACCGGGCAACGGCTCCAGCGGCGAGTGATAAAGGGCGAGCGCAACTGACAACACGAGAGCGGCTGCGATCCAGAGCCCAGTTGTTGCCACCTTGGGCCGCGACTCTTTCGGCCACGGCCAACGCGCGTTGAGAGACGTCCGAAAGGTGGGGTGTTCACCTACCTCGGTGTGTATCGTGCTCACGACTTCAGAATCGGTACGGTGACAAAAATGCTGGTGCCGGTGAGCGAAATTCGCAACGTGCCAGTGACCGCCCCACGCGACGGGACGAGTATTGCGGTCGTCTGACCACCCCTCAGCGTTTCTTCTCCGAGGCTGATCAGTGCACCACTCTCAGTGGCGCNNTCAGCGGCCGAAGGAGTTGCCAGCGCCAGTGAGCTATAAGGAGTTTGGGCGAAACTGCCGTGTGCGGACGACAGCAAAGCCTGAGAGATTGGCGTAAATCCAAAGACAAGGACGGCAATTACAACTGCGAGTAGGAGCCTGTTTGAACTAGAACCGACCATCCTAGGCATCAATTAAGACTAGTTGCCAGTGGCGGATTTGAGGGTGTCGGAGGTGGCGATCTCGAGCGACCAATGATGCTTCGTGCTTCATTTACTTGGTTGTCTATACCGCCGTGCTCGCCAAAAGAGGGCCT
>PLRK01000127.1 GCA_003163875.1 Acidimicrobiaceae bacterium
GTGACACGCTATACACGTGCCCGTTGACTCGTACCCGAGACTTCGTGGAAGGATCAAGTGGCTCACCTCGTAATGAACAGAGTTCAAAGATTCTGCCCCGGGTAGTCTCACGACGAACGACGGCGAAGGGTTCGCCCTCACCAATCGCTCGTAACTCAATCTCTTCGGCCCCGTGCCACGTCGTTGAAAACGCACTCCGAAACGCCTCGTCGGCAATCCAGCAGGCGTCCAACACCACGACGTCATGTGACCTCGTCGCGAGAAGACCCAGGTGCCCGTCTTCGTCAACGGCGCAACGAAGTCGAGTGCGCGATCCTTTCGCCTCAACTGGCGCGCCTTCAACTTCAATCACCCGTGTGACGCCCGCAATCCGAGATAAGTGTTCCTGGACGAGGGCGGCCTTCCACTGAATCTGCGCGTCGAGCGACGCGTGTTGGAGATCGCAACCGCCGCAACCGCCCGGATGCGCGTAGGGACAGGGCGGGCTAACCCTCTCACTACTGGGTTCGAGCACACGCACGGCGTCGCCGCGTGAAAATTTCGACGTCGATTGCGTGATTTCGACCTCGACGAGTTCGCCCGGCAAGCTGTGGCGCACGAAAACCACGCGCCCGTCGTCCAGACGTCCCACGCCTCCGCCCGTCGCGGGTTGATCAATGCGGACCACGAAGTTCGTCGCATCTTGAGTCTCGTTGTTCACCGTGGAAGCCTACTTAAGTCCGTCGCGGATCCAAACCGAGGTGTACGTGCTGTTGGCGAACCCATAAAGGAACTTCACATCGCGCGCCGCCAAAAGTCGCGACGGAAGCGCGAGGATTTTTATTCGACCATTCCAGGTTTTGCACGTAGTGACATATATGGTGGTGTCACCAGAATCGCCTTCACTCAGCAAACGTGGCAGGAGGTGGACAAGTGCAAGGGCACGTGGCGTTTTTGATTTCGGCTCCGAAAAAAGAACAACGTCCGCTTCACAAAGTGTCGCACGAGAGGCACTGATGACTCTCTCCAAACAAGAACACGATTTTGCTCGATCCGCGTCAAAAGAGTCGGGCCCGGGCATGCTTGATATCCTCCAAATCGCCGGAACGCATCCAATTGTCAAATACTTCCCCGAAGGCGCGATTGCCGTTTTCGATTCGTCGCTCCGCTACCTTTGTGCGGGAGGAGCGGGATTAGAAAGTGTCGGGCTCAACCAAGAGTCAATCGAAGGCCACACGATTTTCGAGGTGTTTCCTCCGGAAATCGCCGCGGCACTTGAACAACCGTATCGATCTATCTTTGACGGACACGAAACGAAGTTCGACATCCAGGCGGGAGAGCGAACGTACCTTCACTCGATTACCCCCCTCACCGACGTTGACGGCACCATCGTGGCAGGAATTGGCTATGTACTCGACGTGACGACTGACCGCGACGCCGTCGCGTCGTTGCGCGACTCTGAGAAAATCTTGCGCGAAGAACGCCGTCGACTTCGCGACGCGGAGAACATTGGGCGCTCCGGGTCGTGGGAATGGGATTTACAAATCGATCGCATTACTTGGTCCGAAGGCCTCGCCGCGTTACATGGGCTGACCGTCAATGAGTTTCACGAGAATTACGAAAGGGCGGCTTCATTTATTCACCCGGAGGATCGCCACATCGTCGAAGAGGCAATGGAATCATNNTTCGAGTCATCGGTGCGCGGCATCTTTGAAGGCGACGCGCTGGTTCGGCTCGAAGGCGTCGTGGCTGACATAACCGAGCGAGTCGAAGCAGAAGCTGAAGTCCTCGAGGCGAACTTCCTTTTGCGTGCGGCATTTCTGGCTTCACCCGACTACACCATGATTACCGACGTACGAAGTGGCAACGTCATTTTCGATTCAAGGGACCGCGACCTGCTTGGTCACCAGAACTCCGAAGCCGAACCGCTGGGACCTGCGCAGATCGAACAACTTGTGCACCCCGACGATCGAGTCTTATATCGTGCACACAACGCACAGGCCTCAATGATCCGCGACGAAAAGATTCTGAAGCATCGCTACCGCATGCTGCACGCAGACGGATCGTGGCGTTGGATCCAACGAGAGCTCGTTCCGTTTCGCCGTGACAAGAGTGGCAGCGTGATCGAGATACTGGGCGTTTTGCGCGACGTCACTGATGAAGCGGCTGCAGAAGAGCAGCTCTCCCACGACGCGCTCCATGACGAACTCACGGAGCTACCGAACCGAGCACTTTTGCTCGATCGGCTTAAAGCGGCCCTCAGCCGCTCGGCGCGCGAGCAACGCCAGGTCGCGGTGTTATTTTGCGATCTCGACGGTTTCAAGATCGTCAATGACACCGGAGGGCATGCGGTGGGCGACACGCTGCTCGTCGAGGCCGCAGAACGCCTCCGGCACGTTCTTCGTGAAGGTGACACGGTGGCGCGCGTTGGGGGTGACGAATTCGTTCTCGTCGTCGAACCGTGGCACCGTTCGAGGCCCGCAGAAAAGACGACGAATGAAGTTGACGATCAGAAAATCGGCGTAGAAGTGGCCAGGCGAATCGTCGCGGCGTTCGCCGCGCCGTTCATCGTTGCTGACGTCGACTATGAAGTGACGGTCAGCGTCGGTGTCGCTTTTGCCGACTTTCGCGATCACAGCGTCACGGATTCATCGCACGCCTCGAAAGTAATTGACGACGCTGACGCCGCCATGTACATCGCCAAGAATGAGGGAAAGAATCGAATTCACGTCGCGGAGCGAAAAGAGGCGGCGGCGTAGGACTCGAGAAGCCGTTGCGCGCGGTACCGAACTAACGAGCAGCGTGCGCGAGGAAGACGTCGACGAGTTCGAGTGCCCTCTGTCGCGCAGCTGGTGTTTCTTGCGTCGTTTGAGCGAGCAACTCCTCGCGCGACGCGAACTGACGAGGAAGCTCCGTGTCGTCCGCGTCGAACCAGTCCCGCAGTTGGACGTCGTCAATCTCGGGATGGAACTGCACACCAAGATTCCGGCCAACGGCGAACGCCTGGACGGCGTGTTGCGAGCTCGCCCAGAGTTGTGCCGTCGGCGAGAGCACACAGCGATCGAAGTGGAACTCGAAC
>PLRK01000044.1 GCA_003163875.1 Acidimicrobiaceae bacterium
GGAGGCCAAAAAGGCCGGACTTCGGTTGCCGAATTCAGTGGTACTGCTCTCGCCGTGGGTGGATCTGACGCAGTCGGGAAGTTCGATCGAGACCAAGGCAAAGGTCGACCCAGTGATCAAAGTGGAGGCACTCCAAGTGCGAGCCGACGAGTACCTCGCCGGGGCCGATCCGCGAGGTCCACTCGTGAGCCCGATCTTTGCCGATCTCAGCGGCATGCCACCGATGCTCATCCAAGTGGGGAGTCACGAGATTTTGCTTGACGACGCCGTCCGTCTGGCCGCGAAAGCCGCATCCGATGACGTCAGCGTTATCCTCGACGTCATCGCGGGCGCCTTCCACGTGTCCCAAGCGTTTGGCGCCATGCTCGACAAGGCAAAGGAAGCTCTGAAGCGGGTCGCAACCTTTCTTGCTTCCCAGGCTAACTGAGGTCGTAGAGGTTCGGACCCTCTTCTCGACGGTGCCCGCAACGAGCGCCGCACCGTTGGGAAGGATCCGCGTCGCGCGTCCGCGTCCACGTCACCATTCGTCGAGACGAAGGCGCCCGAGGAAGACCCAGGCTGAACACGGGTGCGAGTTATCGATGGCCCCCAACGCTCGTATCCGGGTTAAGAGGCAGACGGAATTGCCACGTTGGCGTCTGCAAAGTAACGAACGAAACTTTATTTTGGGCATGCAACGGGCATCAACCAATGACGACACTTTTCAACGGCGGGATCTAACGGATCTCTCCGTGGGTGCGATTAACTAGTCGGGCCTCGATATGCCGCAAGGTCAAAATCGTCTCGTCGATCTCGTCTGGATCGGTCATTGTCTCCTCAAGAAGACGGCTCCATACCTCACGCAGTCGCTCCAGGTTCTTTCGCGCCTTCTCGGTTGGATACAAACGAACCCGCCTCGCATCATTGGGATCGAACTCGCGCCGCACCAGGCCCACCTTCTCCAGTCCCCCTATCGCCCGGCTGAAGTTGCTCGAGATCAACTGGGTGGCCTCGGCGGCCTCGCCGGCCGTCGTGCCCGGGTGGCGGTCGATGTATCGCATGACCGCACCCTGTAACGGCGTTCCCGACTCGGCTTCGGATTGCTTCGACGCTTCAATGTGTCGTCCGACCGCCAGAATGAGATCGGCGAGCTCGAACAGCTTCGAAGTCTGATCCTCCTTCATTCCTTCAGGACCTCCGGCATGGCGCTCAGATTACTATCAATTGACAGGGACTTTCGCCCGCGATAATTTAATTATCAAACGACAGACATCCTTCGACGAAAGTCAGACTTCGAATGGGAAAAGGACCACGCACGTGACTCTCATAGCCATCGAAGAGCATTGGATCCTCTCGGATCTGACCTCCTCACTGAAGTCGATGGCGCGGCCAGATCACAGCCTTGCCTTCAATGAACTCGGCGACCATCGACAGCGATTAGAGGACCTTGGTGTGAGTCGGATTGCTGCGATGGATAACCAAGGCATCGACATTTCGATTCTCGCCTTGACCCCGCCCGGAACTCAACCACTTTCACCAGAGCGCGCTCGACGACTGAGCTGCGCAGCGAACGACGTAGCCATCGAGGCCGTCAGCAAGTATCCAACTCGGCTTCGGTCTCTTTCGACCCTGCCCATGTCCTCGCCGGAACACGTCGTCGCCGAACTTATACGTGCCAAGAACTTGGGCCACGTAGGCACCATGGTTTACGGCCGCTCCGGTGAACGCTTCCTCGACGACCCGGCGTACGACGATTTCTTCGCCGCGGCCGCGGAGCTCCGCCAGCCCGTCTTCATTCACCCGCAGATCCCGTCCGACGCCCTGCGCGACGCTTGCTACCGAGGCTTTGGCGACACGACCGATTTGGCGCTGGCCACCTTTGGATGGGGCTGGCACCTCGACACCGCTCTCGCCGCGCTGCGACTTATTCTGCGCGGTACGTTCGATCGAAATCCCGACTTGCAAGTCGTGCTCGGTCATTGGGGCGAAATGCTGTTGTTCTGGCTCGACCGAATCGAAAGTCTTTCTCGCGTCGCCAGCCTGCGGAGGTCCGTCTCGGACTACTTACGGGAGAACTTTTACATCACTTCCTCCGGCATGCTCAACCCGGTGCTGCTCCGCCACGCCCTTTCGGTGACATCCGTCAATCGATTGATCTTTTCCACCGACTACCCGTTCCAGCACCCGACGCGGGACGAGATCGATTCGTTCCTCGCACATTTCACTTCTGATGAGGACCGAGAGAAGTTCTCCTCGGCCAACGCGACAACGCTTTACGGACTCGACAAAGGAACTGAACCAATTCAAAGGACGGTCTCGCAATGAAAGGCAAGGAGACGATCAACCCGAGGAATCCCACGATTGCACGTGCTCTGGTCCTCGGTGGCGGTGGTGCCGTTGGGGTTGGTTGGCAAATCGGCCTGCTCAGCGGGTTGCGCGAAGCCGGAGTTGACATGGCGAAAGCCCAAGCGATCGTGGGAACCTCGGCAGGTGCGCTCGTCGGTGCGCTGCTGTCCGGCGGTGGCGAGATCGACGATGCTCTAACGAGCTTGGCATCACTCGGACACAGTATCGACCCCGACAGTTTGGCGGCAGGCGATCAGTCCTTCCTCGGCATCATGCGCGAGGCGCGCCTCGAGCCCGACCCGCGACAAGCGCTACGAGCGATTGGTCGCGCTGCAAACGAGGCGAAGACCCTCGCCGAAGACGTCTACATCGGCCTCTTCAGCACGCTCGAAGGTATGGTTTGGCCTAGCGGCTTTCGATGCACCGCGATTGACACTCACACGGGCGACTTGGTCGTCTGGGACGAGGAATCTGGCGTACCGCTGTCGCACGCCGTCGCCGCCAGCTGCGCTATTCCGGCTCTATTCCCGACGGTCTCTGTCCAAGGTTGCCGTTACATGGACGGCGGCATCTTCAGCACCCTGAACGCGGCTGCGGCGCCGCCACTCGACGTACTGGTGGTTCTCTCATGTCACCCGCTCGGGTCGAAGGGCAACGGTGGTGGCGGATCTCTTGCCGCATCCGTTTCTCCTGACGATGAGTTGGCATCGATATCCCACATCGCCCGCCTCGTTGCGATTGAGCCTGATTTCAGTGACATCGAGGAACCGATAAACATGATGGATCCGAACCTCGTCATCCAGGCACTCCAGATCGGCAAACGACAGTCGACAGACGAGCTCCCCACAATCCAAGCCGTCTGGGCCTAGGTGAAGGTTCCGGGGACATCCTCCGAAACTGATTACTGCTCATCGTGCCCTAGGGCTAATGAATTCTCGACGGAGGTCATCAGCGTTTTGCGGCATCGCGATTGCAACGGTGTCAAAATGGTCGGTGAAGTGAGGATCAGCGCAATTCACCTCAATTCGCACCCCAACGTGATTCGAACCCGTGCCGGCACCTTGAAAGGGTGGTGGTTACGGGTGTGTAGCCGATGCATAGAACCTGATTGAGCCTTGTTTACTTGTAATCGCGCGTTTCCGTCACCTCGGTTGGGCGTTCCACGGGCGCTTGTCATCGAGGAACGAAAGTTAAAGTTCTTCGCGCTCGCTCACAACACCTCAAAAATATGGAACAGAATATGGAACAAAGTGAACTCAATAATGTTGTGCTGAGGTTGTGCTGAGTTCCAGAAAACCTTAAGAATAAAGGCGAAAGCCCGATTAGCTCCCGTAGCTCAGGTGG
>PLRK01000128.1 GCA_003163875.1 Acidimicrobiaceae bacterium
CTACCAGTCCAAAGGATATTGCACGCGGCGCTCAGGTCGGCGTGGTCCTCGTGACCACAACGTTGACAACGAAACACCGCTTGACTGACCCAGTTCGAGCGCGCCACGTGGCCACAGGCCCAACAGCGTTTACTCGTGTAATGGGGGTTTACTTTCACGACGATTCGACCGGCGCTTTCAGCCTTGTACGAAATCCGTGACAGTAATTCACCCCATCCCGCGTCGTTGATTGATCGGTTGAGACCAGACTTCGCCTTCGCCCCGTTGGGGGCGACACCAACCGGACTGGCCGGGTCCTTCGTCGCTGCGGGTCGACGCACCATGTTCGCGATCGCTACGTCCTCGACGACGATCAGGTCAAAGTCGCGCCGCGGTCGTTGCGTCGAGCTGTGATTCCAATGACGAAGGGAATGGCGATAAAAACGAGGTAAAAGTCAGCTCCGCACCCTCGGTCAACGACTTCGACAGGATGATGACTTGCGTAATCGTTATTTGAAATGACCTTCCCTTGAGCACGAAGGGAATCTGGATCTCCATGGCCGTCGCCTTTTTCGCTACTCGTGGTGTTGCAACAAAACCAGCGGCCACCAGGCCGATCTTTGCGCCGTCCCCAATCTGTCGCTCGAAAACCGCCTTCACTGATGGTGTGTTCAAGGCGTGAGCGAAACACACTGGCGACGAGGATGAGCCGTAGACATTGAATTGTTGCCTTCCTATCGAGGCGCTCGGAAACACGGCCACGCTGTCATTGACCGACAGCCCAGCGTTGGTGAGGTCAAACTCCGGACTATTGGCGGTCGGCGGGTTGTAGTTGACAACCTTTGCCGGGACCCCTAGGCACGACGCCATTTGCGGAACGCCGAGATTGCTCGGCGAGTTGTTGCCCGCCGACGAGGTCGTCCAACCACTAGGAAAATCCGAGCGAACCAAGAGTGCTCGTCGTGCAACGGCGACTTCTGAGGACTTTGTCGAAGCACCCACGAGAGTCGCGCATCCGCCGGTGAGGATCACGAGCGCCACAATCGCTGAGCCGAGTTTGGCAAACGACATCGTTGTCACATGAACTCCCACCGCGAAGACAAGGCGAGCGACGTGCCGCCGCCAGCATCGTATTACAAGGAATGACCCTTCGGTGGTTTCAATAACGTGATCCCATGAAAAAAGAAGCATCGCCGCGGTGACCACTCTCGTGTTTGTCCACGGCGCGAGCGTCCGTGATGCCGAGTGGTGGTGAAGACACATGACACGTCCTCTCGCCACTCCGCCCACGGTGCAGCGCGAGCGCGTGCAAGAAGATACGCGACTCGTCGAATTCAGCGCGGGGCACAACCCGTTTCTCTCGCGCCCTGACCACTTTGCACGGAACATCGCCGCTGGCGTCCGCGAGGATTGAACCGTCCTCCACTCAAAGTGTGACGGGCAGTAAGGCTTCGCTCGGTGCGAACGTCGCGCGCGTGCGCTCTATGGTCGTGCCAGACTCGTAACGTGACGATAGTGACCGTGTTTCGAAGTCGATTGCGCCCGGGAGTCGAGGAACCGTACGAGGAGGTTGCCGCACGGATGGGCGAGATTGCCCAATCAATGACCGGCTTCATCGACCAAACCTTCTACCTCGCCAATGACGGCGAACGAGTCACGATTGTTCGCTTCGAGGACCGTGAGAGCCATCGAGCGTGGGCCGAACACCCTGAGCACCTCGCCGCGCAACGTCGAGGACGAGATGATTTCTACTCGTGGTACGACATCTCGGTGTGCGAAGCAACGTACCATCGCGTGTTCGAATCCCACGAGGCGTAAGGGACCGCCTCGAATTCGCACCGAATCGCTCGCGGTCCTCGAGCGCGCTGCGCGAACAGCTGGTCGAGTGAACCACTCGACTCGCGTGAAAGGCAGAGTCCTCTAGGAGTTCTCCTTCGACCTCACGATGAAAATATGCCCAATGCCAACACTCGCGTTGAGCGTCAAATGGGGCGCACGCTTCAGTTGACTGGGACTGAGTTTTGGCGCGGGAAGCGAAGCATCGCATCGCACGCACGAGGAGTTCCATGAGTAGCGCACCCATCCAATACCCACGTGCGTCGCGACATTTACAACGACGTTGGCGGGTACGCTCACTTCTAGTGTTCCAACCGCCGTTGAGGCCGAGATGACGTACCCAGTCGTTGGAAACTGGATCGCCGAAAGATCTACCGTCGAGGTACCAAACGCTGTGCGGTAGTTATGTTGGACCGCCGCGAGTGAGGTTGGCTGCCAGACGTGCACACCATTTCCTCCGCTTATTGGTACACCGGTGGACGCGAGAAACCCAAAGAATGCCCCGGACAAGAGAATCAGCTGACTCACGACCGCAAGGATCACGATGGCGAAGAACCGACGGAGCGTCATTCTGCGCGCCGAGGTTCGTAGCGCGACGATTGCGAGGGCCACCAAGAACACGATCCAGAGAAGGCCGAATCCGGGCCCGATGCGTCCAGGTACGTGACCAGAAAGCACGAAGATTGCCAAGATCGCGAGCACGGCGATACCAAGCAAGAGCGCCACGCTGAGGCGCCGTGAGGTCGAGACCTCGGGTCGCACGCGGTCCCCTATCTGTGGGTCCTCACCCTCCATACGAGGAAGAAAGACCCACATCGCGAGGTAGATGGCGACACCCAGTCCCCACACGAAGGCCAGTACCACGAACAGTACGCGAAAGATATTGGCGTCGATATCGAATCGATTCCCCAATCCTCGAGCGACGCCGCCCAGAATCTTCCCATTGGTACTTCGTCGCAAGGTGCGTACCTCGCCACGTTCTTCTTCGTGAGGCGGCGGACTGGTCACGGGGGCATCGGTCATGCTTTCAACCTACGAAAGCTCAGCGACCACGGCTATCGGGATTTACCCTGAGGCGCTCGACTCGCATCAGGGAGTTCCCCTAGTGCGCCACGGACACGAAAGTGTAAGGCTAGAAGCATCACCGAGAGAGACGGAGGATCTCGTGAGTAGCAAACTTCAACAGCCTCTCCTCGGCGTTCCCCAGCATCCACTTCGCCGCAACGTGCCCGATGCGGTGCTCGGTGGCGTGTGCGCCGGGATCGCCTGTCGTCTTGGCGTGCGACCACGAACCATCCGTGTCGTCGCTGCCTGTATGTGCCTATTCTTCGGCGCGGGTCTCCTCATCTACACGCTCCTTTGGCTCTGTGTGCGTCGCGACGGCGAAACTGAGTCAATCGCGCGACGATTCGAACACCAGCGACGCGCCTCGAGCCTCGTGTTGTGGATTCTGGTCGTCGTGCTTGCCATCTTGGTTGGCGTCTCCATTCTCCAACTTCGGGCGATCACCCCCTTCGCCTGGTCGGTGCTGTTGAGTTCGGTGGGCCTCATTGCAATCTGGCGTACGTCGTCGCCCGACGAACGACGCCACATCGATGACGTCTCGCAAAGCGCGCCAGTCCTCGGCGTCGCGTCGGCGCGGGGATGGCGCTCGGTCGTGTGGCGCGTGATTCCCGCGACAGTGCTCATCATTGTTGGCCTTCAAATTCTCAATCACGTCGGAGGATTCTGGAGCGGCGCGGTCCCGGCTCTCCTCGGGGGCATCATCTTCATCGTTGGCGCCCTCGTCATGTTTGCACCCTGGTGGTTACAGAACGTACGTGACCTGTCGAGTGAACGACGAAGCCGCGTGCGAGCAGAAGAGAGAGCGGCTCTCGTCGCGCACGTCCACGACTCAGTGCTGCAAACACTGACGTTGATCGAGCGATCTTCCAACGATCCCAACGAGGTCCTCCGACTCGCTCGGGCCCAAGAACGCGATCTGCGTGCGTGGCTCTTCGCTCCCGATTTGATTGGCGTCTCGAAGGGTGACGCCAGCACGTTCGCCGAACAACTTCACGTGCTGCAAAACGACGTCGAACGTGACTACGGTGTGCGCATCGAACTCGTGATCGTGGGTGACTGCCTGGCCGATCAACGCATTAGCGACATCGTTGCCGCGGCGCGAGAAGCCGCGGTGAACGCGGCGAGGTGGTCGGGTATCGACCACCTAAGTGTCTACGGCGAAGTCGAAGCGGACGAAATCTCCATGTTCGTTCGCGACACCGGCAACGGTTTTGACCTTGATGCGGTCGCGGCGGACCGCAAAGGGCTCACCCACTCAATTCACGAACGTGTCCGACAGGCTGGCGGGACGAGCACGATTCGCTCCACGCCCGGTGAGGGCACCGAGGTCTCGATCATCCTGCAACGGGTCGCAAGTCCCTGATGAGTCGGCCGCGTGTCTTCCTCGTTGATGATCATGAGCTGATCCGCTCAGGCATCAAGGCTGAAATCGCGGACCAGGTGGACATTATTGGCGAAGCGGATGAGGTGGACGCCGCCATCGAGATGATCATCGAGCGACGTCCCGACGTCGTGTTGCTCGACGTCCACATGCCCGATGGCGGCGGTCTTCGGGTTTTGCGAGAGGTACTCTCACGCTGCGATGACGTGCGTTTCCTCGCGCTGTCGGTCTCCGACGCCGCCGAGGACGTGATCGCCATCGTACGGGCCGGGGCGCGAGGTTACGTGACGAAGAACATCTCTGGCGAGGAATTGGTCGAAGCGATCTGGCGCCTTCGAGCGGGTGACGCCGTCTTTTCTCCTCGACTCGCTGGTTTCGTGCTCGAAGCATTCTCGGGCGATCCCGTCTTGTCCGACCAGACGTCAAGTGGCGACCCTGAACTCGATCAATTGACTTCCCGCGAACGCCAGGTCCTTCGTCTCATCGCTCGTGGTTACGCCTATAAACAAGTCGGCGTTGAACTTGAGATCTCCCCCAAGACCGTGGAAACCCACGTATCGTCGGTGTTGCGCAAGTTGCAACTCTCGAATCGGTACCAGCTCTCTCATTGGGCGAGCGAACGAAAATTGACCTAGAAGATCGTCGCGACTCGCCCAAGGCCGCAATTCTCGGGCAATCGCAGGGAATGTTTGCAATACTTGCTCAACGTTGTCGATTCAGTTGATGTTCATTCGTCGTTGGGATACGGGAAAACCCGAAACGATCAAAGGAGCTGAGGTGTCAGAGTACCTAATTTTGATTTACCAGGATGAATCCGACCCATTCTGGCGTGACGAAGCAAATGGCGAGGGTCTCATGAAAGAACACATGGCCTTTGGCGAGAAGCACGGGGCCGCGCTGCGAGGAGGTAACGCCCTTCACCCCACGGCCAGTGCCACCTCGGTGCGCCACGGTATCGGAGGCAAGGTCGCAGTGACTGATGGTGCCTTCGTCGAGACGAAGGAAGCGCTGGGTGGTTACTACCTCATCGAAGCGGCGAATCTCGACGAAGCGCTCGCCATTGCGAAGGATGTTCCCGCTCCCAACGGTGGGGTCGAAGTTCGACCCATCATGCCAACCTGAGCACATCACGAGCTGACGTGGAGTTCGCGGTGGCGGAAGCTCACCGCAGCGAATGGGCCTACGTCTTGGCGGCAACGATGAGCGTGACACATGACATCGACGTCGCTGAAGAGTGCGTCCAAGAGGCCTACGCGCGTGCCCTCACCGACTGGACTGCCAACGGCATTCCTCACAAGACAGGTGCCTGGCTCACCACCGTCGCGCGCCGCCTCGCTATCGATCAACGAAGGCGGCGCGCGACACACGAGCGGCTCCTGCCCATGCTCGCGCCAGACGACGAGGGTTCATCGGAAGGCGCTCGCGGCGTCGACATCGTCGACGATCGTCTGCGACTTATCTTCACGTGCTGTCATCCCGCGCTTGACCTGGAGACGCAGATTTCCTTGACACTTCGTTTCGTTTGTGGCCTTACCACCTCCGAGGTGGCCCGAGCATTTCTCATCAAGGAATCAGCCATGGCCGCGCGATTGACGCGGGCGAAGAAGAAGATCGCACTGTCGCACATCCCCTACCACGTACCCGCCGCGAAGGAACTGCCCGATCGAATCGACGCTGTCCTCGACGTCGTGCACCTGGTCTTCACCACCGGCCACACCGCACCGTCCGGTGCCGATCTGGTGCGCGACGATCTCACCACTCGCGCCCTGCAACTCGCGAGGATGTTGCGTGAACTACTGCCGCAGGACCCTGGTGTGGCGGGACTGCTGGCGCTCATTCTCCTTACCGATTCTCGGCGAACGACTCGGACGTCGAGCGACGGAGGACTCGTGCTGCTCAGCGACCAAGACCGATCGCAATGGGACCGCGAGGCGATCGACGAAGGGATTGGACTGGTTCGAGAGTCGCTGCGTCATCGCCCCCCGTCGCGATTCGCACTGATGGCAGCGATTGCTGCGGTCCACGCCGAAGCCCCTTCGTTCTCCGAGACGGACTGGAAGGAAATCGTCTCGATGTACGAACTTCTCCTCCTTACCTGGCCCTCGCCCGTTGTTGCGTTGAACCGCGCCGTTGCGGTTGGCTTCGCCGAAGGACCATTGGCGGGTCTCGCCATGCTTGACGAGCTCTCCGGTGATCCCTTTCTCGCCCACTACACCTATTACGAATGCGCACGAGCCGATTTCTTGTTTCGGATAGGGCGAACCAACGAGGCCCTCGCCTCCTACGAATTTGCGCTGGAACTAAGCGAAAATGAGGTGGAACGCGCGTTCATTGAACGACGCTGTCGCTCCATCAAGGCTGAAGTCGAGGCCCTATGACTTCACATCAGATGCGTCCGAGCTCGCGCAGAATTGCGGCACCTCTGGCCGCGTCGGGTTTGAATTTTTTTCGTCGTATGACGGTGACCACTCGGTTGTTTCGCGCGTTAATAAGAAGGGGAAAACATGAAGAAGCATGATGTATGGTCCAGTATCCACAAAGAACGTGAGAGCCTCGTCGAGACATTGTCGTCGCTCTCACCCGAGCAATGGTCCGCTGCCTCGTGGTGCGGCGCGTGGAATGTCAAGGAAGTGGTCGGTCACGTGTTGTCGGCGGCGGAACAGACGACGTTCAACTTCTACAAGCAGCTCGCGAGCGCCGGGTTCAAATTCGACGTTTTCGCCGATCGCGACGCGAAGAAGCTCGGTGCGTTGGAGCCAGACAAGTTGATTCGGCGTCTCCAGGCGCGGACCACCACGACCAACCATCCTCCCGCACCCGTGATTGCGATGCTCGGCGAGATCGTGGTCCACAGTGAGGACATCCGCCGACCGTTGGGTATCAAGCACCAGACCCCCGAAGCGGCTCTCGTTGCCGTTGCCGACAATTGGAAGAAATCGAACTTGCTCATTGGCAGCAAACGTCGGATCGCTGGGGTCCACCTGCAAGCCACCGACGTCAACTGGTCGCACGGTAGTGGTCCCGTTGTCTCGGGCCCTCTGCAGTCGCTCGTCCTCGCTATGACCGGAAGGAAGGGAGCGCTTCCCGACCTGAACGGCGACGGCGTCGCAGTGCTCGAAGGTAGAAACTGAAACTCGTCACTACTTCATTTCACAACTCCAAGGTGCTTTGACGAGGATTCTCTGACGCAGCGCTGTCTGAGATGATTGCAGTACTGACGTTTATTGCGATCGACCGTTCGAAGTCCTTCGGCGCGAGAAATCAACTAATAACGTATGTCGCCGTTGACAGGACGCTTGCGGCGTGACATTGCGCCTTGTGCAACCACTCGAGAAATTGATCACGGTGATCTGAAGGAGACGTCGAGATGGCGACAGAAGTAATCACCCGAGCAGAGGTGAAGGACTTTGAGGAATGGCAAAAGGGATTTGCAGCGGGCAAGGCCGTGCGCGACGCTGGTGGCGTCACTGGTGTGCGCGTGTTCCGCGATCCAGAGGAGCGCAACACGGTGGTCGTCTCACAAAGTTTCGCGTCACTTGACGCAGCCCGCGCGTTCGCCTCAAACCCGGCACTCGCCGAAGCAATGCAAAAGAGCGGTGTACTCGGCAAGCCCCGCATCGAGATCCTCGAAGTCATCTGACCTTCGAGAAAGAACACCGTCAGTTCACACGGCGGCGTGGTGTCTCGCGACGTAGTGCTGCATTCGTTGCTTACTACGGCACGAGAAATCCCTCGCCGTTGGTTCATTTGGCGCATCCACGTGAGTCCGACCTCTTGCGGGTAGTGCAACCAGTGGGGATTCGACACACTCACGCCATGTGGAACGTAAAGATCTTCGACGCGTTGATCCGAGCACCCAGGGGATCTTCGTCGACCAACCACTTTTCAAACTCACTTCCTTGCGTCGGCTTGTAGTGATCGAGCATCGCGTCACGCAAGTCGGCGTGCTCCGCGTCCAAGACATCAAAGAGTTCGACGTCACCATGTACGGTCACGGACAATTCTTCGCCGGGAAGATACACCGCACTGGCGTGGGGACGAACCGCGAGATGACGCATCTTGACGGACTGCCGTCCCGAACTGAAGTGAAAAGAACCGTGTAGAAAATACGAATCGACCGGTCCGACGAGTGGACGACCGTCCTTCGTCGAGGTAGCCACCACGAGCAAGCACATCCCTTGGAGTCGCTCGCAAAGCTGTTCCGCACTCAATCTTCGATTCACGGTGATGATGTCCTTGAGATGCGATCCGGCGTGCTCGTAACTTTCGTCAAGAAGAGACTGCAATGTGCGCAGCTCTTCATCGGTCTCGAACACGTGGACATTCAATCACGGATCCGGTACGCATCTCGAAACTTTTGTCTACGCGCACGCACCATCACTTCGGTGCCGAGAGAACACCAGCAATCAGAGTGTCTTAGACCTCGTACAACGTCGCGTTAGGTCCCGAGGTTATTTCGGCACCACCGCCTGCTGGAACTCGGATGAACACCAGCGCAATCAAGAAGCCTACGAAGCTGATCACGGCAGACCAGAGGAACGCCGTCGTGTAGCCGTGGACTGTGGCAATCTTCATGGCGCTCGTGAGCGACGAGTGCAACGCGTGCAACTTGTTATTGGTCGCATCAATGGCGATCGTCGCGAGTACCGCCAAGCCCAACGCTCCTCCCACCTGCTGCATCGTGTTCAAGAGCGCTGAAGCGAGTCCCGCTTCGTCTGCTTGGACGCCCGAGACTGCCGCCAACGTGATTGGCACAAAGGAAAATCCCATTCCGAGCGCAATGATCAACAGTGGGAAGAGCACGTCGATATACGAACTCGTCGGTGTTAGTCGGGTCATCCAGAGAATTCCCACCGTTCCCGCGGCTGGTCCCACGATGAGTGGCAGACGGATACCGAATCGCCCCACAAACTTCGAAGCGGTTCCCGCCGCGAGGATGATGCCCATGGTCATCGGAAGAAATCCCACGCCCGTGCGGATCGGACTGTAGCCCAGCACGTTCTGCAAATACTGGGTAAGGAAGTAGAACATTGAAAACAGCGCAATACCAATACACAGCATCAGACCGTACGACGCGGTGCGATTGCGATTCTTGAAGATGCTAAAGGGCATCAGAGGCTCCTTACTGCGTCGCTCCACGAAGGCAAATGACGCTAACAGCACCACTGAGACGGCAAGCGACACGATGGTCGACGTGCTCGTCCAACTGTGACTCGACGCGTTCGAAAGGCCATACACCAGCGCCAGCATTCCTCCCGTCGCCGTCAGCGCCCCCGGCACGTCCAAGTGGCCCGACGTCGTCTGAGACTCATTGAGGGCACGCGGTGCGAGGAACAGCACCAGCGCCGCGATCGGCACATTTACGAAGAAGATCCATCGCCACGAGACATAGCTCGTCAAGACGCCACCGAGCAACAACCCGAGTGCCCCGCCGCCACCGGACATCGCGGCGTAGACGCCCATGGCGCGATTTCTTTCGGCGCCTTCGGGAAAGTTCGTGGTGATGAGCGAGAGGGCGGTCGGTGCCGCGATGGCCCCGCCGATACCTTGCAATCCTCTCGTGAAGATGAGCCACACGTCATTCGTTGCGAGACCGCCAAGAAGTGACGAGACCGCGAAAATCGAGATGCCGATCATGAACATCCGCCGTTTGCCGTAGAGGTCACCCGTGCGTCCACCGAAGAGCAAGAGCCCACCGAAGGTAAGCGAGTAGGCCGTGATGAGCCACTCAAGATTGCTCGACGAAAAGTGCAGGGCACGGTGGATCGTGGGAATCGCAACGTTCACGATGGTGGCGTCAAGCACGATCATGAGTTGTGCCGCCGAGATGACGGTCAGGGCGAGGCCCAAGTGTTTACCTTCGGTATTACTACCCGTTAATTCGGGCGTTTCAGTATTGGACATTGGGGGGCCTTTCTGGTCGTAGTACTACGCGGAGATGCCGTCGGCATCCTTGTCTTTTGGTACGAACCTCACGAGAGGAAGAAACACGTCCTCGACGATGGAGGTAAACAGCGATTCATCAAAAGTGGAAGTAACGAGCAGATGTTCGTGCAAGACCAGCGCGGGAAGAATCGAGACGACCAACGACAAGTTGGCGACCGGCTCGATTTCATTTCTCGCAATCGCGCGCTCGAAGACGCTCGCGAGCGCTGACTCGAGAGGTGCGATGAGACGATCTTGAAAGGCGTCACGAAGTTCTTTGTCGTGCGGCAGCGCGCTCACGAGACCCACCATGATGTTGACTTCGAATTCGCTCTTCGTACCTTTGTTGTGATTGAACAGCGCGGCGAAGTCACCTCGAAGGGTTCCGGTGTCGGGCGCGTTCACCATTTGCTTCTCACACGTCAGGGCGTCGAGGACCAATTCCGCTTTATTCGACCAACGCCGATAGAGGGTTGCTTTCCCTGCCCCCGCCCACGACGCGACCGCGTCCATGGTCAAACGCTCATAACCAACCTGGGCGAGCAATTCGAGTGCGGCCGATCGCAGCGCCTCGTCGCGAGAAGTGTCAAGAGGCCGACCACCGGCATGGCGCTCCACGAGAGTTTGGCCGTCAAGGAGTAAGTGCTCGATGATCATGGAGAAACGATACCGGTACGTTCTGAAACTGTGACGTTTCGTTTGGTAGCACAGGAGAATTTATCGAGAAGCCTAAAATATAAGGCTTTCACTGACGAAAACTTGCGCGGCCGTGCCCCGTGGGCTGAGAACCCCGTTCAATTCAGGTCTTCGTTGACGAGACCTGATCCAAACGAACCTTGACCAATCGTTCGACGACTGATTTTGGGAGAGGATCGTCGATGCCAAAACGGAGGGCACCTTTGGACTGCGAATAGGCGCGAAGCTCTTCTCCGAGCACCGTCAAAACAGAACCACTATGGGGGAAGTAACTGAGATGGTCTTTGAAGGCGCCAAACCCGGCGACGACGCTTCCCCGCCAGCGAAACGCGGGCAATCCGTAAGAGATGCATTCTTGCGCGTCGGGAATGATGCGGGCGATGTCACGACGAAGAGCAGCGAGCGTCGTGCGCTTGGGTTCGTCGATCCCCGCGAGGTACTCGTCTATCTCGTTCTTCGCCATTCGTCAAGTCTTACGCCCACGAACGCTCGGGTCAAACGTCAACCCTGAGTTCATTCTTCCAAACCAAGGACGAGCGTACGTACATGGGCACTGTGAAAGCCCCAGGCGCCGCGCGATTCACTTCGAATTTGAAGTCCTCACGACGAATTAATGTCCCAGCAACCCACGAGGACGAAAGATTTGCCAGCATTCGTCTATGGAGAGGTTGAGCGCGAAAGGTCCCGACGAGCACGTCATCGTCTGTGGTCTTCACGGTGTCGGCGTGCGCATCGTCGAACTTCTCCACTCCAGCGGCACGCAAGTGACTGTGGTCGATGACGATTCAATGGGTCGGCACGATCGATTACTCGCAACAATGGGAGTGCGTCATATCAAGAGTCGCGCCTATCGCGGCGAAGGCTTACTCGAGGCCGACCTTCACCATGCGCTCGCCGTCGTGTGCGTCGAAGTGGACGACATCCACACGCTTGAGTCGGCGCTTCGAATTCGAGAGATCAGGGACGACCTTCGCGTCGTAGTTCAATTGGCCAATCCAGCCGTCGGCGGGGCTCTCGTTCGTGTCACGGGTCCTGGAAGCGTGCTGGACGCCGCGGCCCTGGCGGCACCGTCCTTCGTCGAAGCGTGTCTCGGCCAGCCCGTGCACGAGATCAGGTTCGCCGAGACGCTGTTTGCCGTCGTACGCACTGAAGTGCCCGACACAGATGGTCACCATTCGACGTTCCGGGCATTCTTTGGCGACCTCGCGCCCGTTGCCGTCATGCCCGCCAACGGTGAACTTGTCCAATGTCCTGGCCGCGACCATATGGTCGGGCCCGGCGACAGGGTTGCCGTGCTTGGCACCATCGAGGAGTTACTCCGTTTTGGTCTGGACGCCGGAAAGGCTGACCGGCCCCTGCGACGTATTGGTTTCTTCACCCGCGTGAGCCGCCAGATGAAGACCGCGTTCGAACAGGGCAACAAGGGACTGGCCGTTGTCGTTGGCGCCATTGCACTCCTCATCGCTCTTTCGACGGTGCTCCTTCATGTCTTCTATCGAACCGACAATGCGCACCACCTGACGTTGCTCTCGTCGGTGTATTTCACGATCGAGACCATTGCGTCGGTCGGCTTTGGCGATTACTCGTTTGCGGTGCAGGACGCCTGGATGAAGGTCTTTGGTATTGGCCTCATTTTCATCGGTGTCACGCTGCTATCGACAGCGTTCGCCCTCTTCACCAACATCCTTGTGAGCCGCCGCATCGAACAGTCACTCGGTCGCCGCGAGGTGCCTGGCATGGTTGATCACGTCGTCGTGGTCGGTCTCGGCGCAGTCGGTATCCGCGTCGTTGAGTTACTTGTCGAACAAGACCAACGTGTGATTGTCATTGAACGTGACAGCACTAATCGATATTTGAATCAAGCACGGTCACTCAGGGTACCCGTCATCATTGCTGACGCCACGCTTCCTCAGACCCACCGGCTCGCCAACCTTCACGACGCGCGAGCGGTGGCGGTGCTTACGAGTGCCGAGATGACGAACATCGAGACGGCCCTCGCGGTGCGCGAGTCGTTGGGGGCACGATGGCACGATGTTCCGGTCGTCGTGCGAGTCTTCGACCGTGAGCTCGCTCGAATGATGGAACAGAGCTTCGGGTTTCAAAACGTCCGGTCCACGTCCGCTCTCGCCGCACCGTGGTTCGTAGGCGCAGCCCTCGGGCTTGACGTACTGAGTACCTTTTACGTTGACCAGCAGCCCTTTCTCGTGGGCAAAGTCACCATCAAAGAAGGTGGCGGACTCGAAGGTCTCGCTATGGCGGATCTCTCAGCGAATACCAGGGTCATTGCGCTTCAACGCTCCAACGGCGGGGACCTCGAGCATCCCCCACGGCGCGGGACTCGATTCGCCGGCGGCGACGAGGCATACGTAGTGGGACCATACGAGGAAATTCTTCGGGTGCTGCATCACGATCGAACACTCAGAAATTGACGAGGGCGCTCGGTAGCATGGGAGTCATCGAGTGGGAGCGTGCACGTGAGACGAGGTATCGCATCTCCGCCACAAGGAGAGGAGGGTTTTTCCCTCATCTCACTCTTGATTGTCGTCATCATCCTCGGAGTCATGATGACGCTCACGATCGATAGTTTGGACGGCACGGGAATACCCAACTCGTCGAACGGCACGACGACGATCCCCTCAACGCCTTCGGGCGCGAACGACGTCATCACGCAAGCACAGATCGATGTCTGCAAGGCGGACTTTTCGTCAATCGAGACCGCGCTTGTGACGTATCTTTCCGACAATGGCAAGCCTCCCGGTCCCGGCACGTCGTGGGCGACGTCAAATCCCAATGGTGCTCCAATTTTGGCGGCGTGGCCGTCCGAAGCGCCTAACTTTACGTTCACGTGGAGTGGCACCACGTTGGGCGTCATACCTGAACAGGGGACCGCTTCGTACGACTCCTTCGGGACGAGCTCGCCACCGACGGGTTGTTACGCGCACTAGTTCAGGTCGAGTGCGCGTTGCCCTCGAGAGGAATGGTCGGTGGTACCAAAAGTTTGGCAACGCCAATGCGAAAGTCGTTTACGCCGTAGTAGACGTCGTAGCGATCGGGTTCATTGATGTCGAGTCGACGGTCGATGCCCGTCGGGAACACCACGTTCGCGAACGTTCCACGTCGTTGTTCAGATGGTGTGGGCACCAACACTGGTTTCGCGGAACGAAAGATGAGCTCTTGAGGGAAATCCACCGACAGCACCATCACGCCCGCGCTATAGGTCAGACGGTGCTCGTCGCTTCCGGGTTGCACGACGTCACTCACGCCGTGATAGACGATGAGCCAGCCGTGACGCGTCATGATCGGGGGTGTGCCGCTACCAATCTTGAGTGACTCCCATTCGGACACCGGCGCCGCCAAACGGTGATGCGACGTGAAGTGGCGCAGCTTGTGGTGATCATCAGCGGCAGCATCGATGGAACTGTAGGAAATCCAGATACTTTCCTTGTGAAGGTCGACGTCGCGTCCTTCTTCAAGCGTCAGCGTTTCCTCGGGCAACGTGCCGGGAAAGAGCGGCCGGTGCAGTATCGCCAACTCCAATTGTCCCGAAGGGTTCGGTATGGCGATAGGAAAACCAGTGGCGTCCTTATTGTCAATGCCGTTGAACTCGATCCCTTCGTAGGGCGTAAACGAAGCCAAACCAAGTCGGTGCCAATGGAGAAGGTCCTTCGAGATTGCGAGGGCGATCCGTGGTCCTTCGGGCGAAAACGCCGTGTAAGTCATCATGTAGTGCTGCAGTGGTTCAACGAACGTGACGCGAGGGTCCTCGCACCCACCGGCGCCATTCGGCCGAAGTTCGTAGGGCATCTCTGGCTCGAGCGCGATGCCCACGCGCTGCACCCCGTACGGCTCGCCTCGTTCGTCAAACAACACTCGCATGATGCCAATGCGCGAGAAGTTGCCGGCGCCCACAATGCGAGGAAAGAGGTACAACTCACCGTCGGGGCCGCGAGCGGCGGCGGGATTGAGTATCCCCTCCATCTCGCGCGGATCACTGAGGTCGGGTTCGATCACGAGATCGAGCGGGTGCATGGTGAACGGATTCATGTCGCCCTACCGGGTGACGTGATCTGGGTCGTGTCATCACCCAAGCACGCAATGACGGTCTGTATGACGCGCGCCGTCTCGTCGGGATCGCGAACGAGGATTGAGTCAACGCCGACGTCCTGGACTGGATAATCGTTGCCACCCACGAAAATTGCGTCGCCCGCGAAGAGCATTTCCTTTAACGAATAACCCAATTGCTCTTGGAGTTTCTTGATCCCGTACGCCTTGTTGATGCCGGGCTTGGTCACGTCGATCGACGTCGTACCGCCCATGTTCACGCTAAGCGTAGGGATTAAGGGCTCGAGAATCTCGGTGATCTTACGCCGCTTCGAAAAATCCTTGTCCCAATCCTCCTTTTCGCTTAGTGGCGCTTCTTGACCAAGGAGCGAAAGGGTGATCTGACTACCGCGATCCTCAATTTGCTCTCCCCACACCTTGTGAACGGTGATGCCCGACTCTTGGAGCGCACGCTGTAGCGCGGCAATAATCCTTTCACGCTCTTCTTGGCTGAAGTCCTCCGAGTAAACCTTGATCCAGCGTCCCTCATAGCGGTAGAACGCGGTGCCGCACGTGGGTAGCAACGACAGATTCTCAAATCGGACGTCACTTGGAAGTCGTGAGAGCAACTGCTTCTCAAATTGGTCCCAACTTCCACCCGACATCACGGCAACGTTCATGACGAGCAAGAGATCGTGCAGCAACTCGGCCATCTCGTCAGTCAGCGAAGATTTACTCCTCGCGAGGGTGCCATCTAGGTCAAAGACAAAGAGTTTCTTCACGACATCCCCTTTTCATTTTGGATTCGAGCCGTCAAGTCGTCGTCAATGGCGCCAGCGGCGACTACGCCGAACCAACGCGTCCGTAGTCGTCTTCAAGACGGACGATGTCGTCTTCTCCAAAATACGTGCCCGTTTGGACCTCTATGAACTCGACTGGTACATCACCGTGATTTTCGCAACGATGCGCCTGTTCTATTCCAATGTCAATGCTCTGGCCCACGGTGAGTTGATGCGTGACACCGTCGAGGATGACGGTGGCGTTTCCATTCACGATGAACCAGTGCTCGGCGCGCTTGGCGTGACGCTGGTAGCTCAAGCGCTGACCTGGCGATACCACGATGAGTTTTACCTTGAAGTTTGGCGCTTTGTCGTCCAGCACCGTGTAATTTCCCCATGGTCGTTCGGAATACTCGGCTCCATCGCTCTTCGTCGTGGTCATTCGTTCTCCCCTGGAGTAATCAATACTCAATCACGCAACAAAATGGCGGCTTCTGGCGTCTCAATCTTGAAAGTGAAGCTTTCTTCGATGAACAGATGCACGTTGTCCTCGTCGTGGTTTTGGTAGCCGACCGAAAGATCCTCGCCTGAAACGAAGCTGAAGTCGCCGCCTCGAAGACTCACGACGACCGCGCCCACAATGCCGGGCGTCCGCACGATGGGCCCGTCGAGGATTTTTCGCAGGTGATCAAACACAATGAGACCACCGTGCTCGGTGGATTCGACCACACCGAGGTACGATTCTGGTCCGAGGGCCAGCCCGTAGGGACCGCCTATGCCGAGTGATTGCAACCGTTCAACCGCTGAGGCCACGAATCTCGGATACTGGGAGTAGTCGGCGTCCAAGGAAATTGGCGTTGAGGACGTCGCTTCGCCGACGCCAGTGATGCCCGCTTCGGCCCAGCCACGTATGACGGCGGCGTTTTCGGCTTCTGCGATGAGTAGCGCCGCCTGGTCAAGATCAGAAAAGTCAATGTTGTTCGCTCCGCGATCTATCGCTCGAAGGTCGTCCCTTGACACGACGAAGTGGGCGCGCAATTCCGCGAAGGGCATCACCTCACGTAGCGACCCCGACAAGGTTTCGCTCGGAGCGGGAATCGACGTCACCCGACCCACGTGGAGTGACGAATGCTTCCAACCCAAGGGTCCGGCGAAGTCAACTAATCGACGGGCGGCGATGTACGTACTCAGTTGTGAACGAGCCTCGTCATCAATCATCTGCCACGACGTCGTTGAAACGGGCGCGAGCTCTCGATATAAGTGGTTCATTGTTCCCCATTCTTGAGAGCACCGATGCCAAGCGATCCAGGCGACGCATTGGTCTGCTCGGACCCACCAGCTTCTGCTGCATGTTCGATGTCAGTGAGCGCAAGCGTCGTGAAAAGATAGGTCCGCAGATTCTTGTCGAGCACCGCATCGTGTCGACGCAGCCACTCAAGAAGCATCACGGCGTGTTCCTTCTCCTCGTCACGATTATGTTCGAGGATGGCTGCCAGGGAGGCGTCACTTGTTGCTTTGGCGCGCTGGTTGTACCAATCGACTGCTTCGAGTTCCTCGCAGAGTGACTGCATCGCTCGGTGGTAGTCAAGCGCTGACTCGTCGAGCATTCCCAAGGGTTCGTGAAGGCCTTCGCTGCCCATGCTGCTTCACCTCCGATAGCTCGGCACGACAACATCTCGTGAGTCGACCTTAACGATTGTGCCGACAAATCAGACACGGCACCAAGTCCCCGGCTCCGATCGATGCACGACCCGAAAACCTCAAACTTCTAGACGTACGACGAAAAACGCACGTCGCGCGAATTCGTTACGACGCCTTTGGCACTGCCACGAAGACTGGTATTTCGCGCTTCGTACTCTCCTGGTACTGCGCGTAGGGGGCGTAGGCCTCTACCGCCCGCTCCCACCACAACGCTCGTTCTTCACCTTCCACTTGACGAACTGACACGTCAAAGGGTTCGCGACCATCTTGGATCGCTACTTCGTCAGGGTTTGCGACGAGGTTGTAGTACCACACCGGATGGCTCGGTGCACCGCCCTTCGACGCGACGAGGGCGTACGCACCATCGTGCTCGACCTTCATGAGCGGCGTCTTTCGAATCTTCCCGCTCCGATTGCCCCGAGTGGTCACGATGATGATCGGAAGACCCGTGTCGCGCAACGTATTGGCTCGTTCGCCGTGTGACGTTTCGTACTCTTCGACTTGCTTTCGGACCCATTCGGCGGGACTGGGCTCGTACTCTCCACGCACTGGCATTCCCGTACTGTAATCCTAGGATTCATGAGCCGCCACCGTACCCGCGACATCGCAAACGTAGACTCAACGAATGCAACTGCCCGCCCGCATCGGACTTATCACGCTTGCGTGTCGTGACGTCGAGAGAATGACGGCGTTGTTTCGTGATCTGGGCTGGCCCGAAACGCCAGAAAGCGACGAACACCACCGGACGTTCCAGTGCACCAATGGTGTCGCCATCGCGCTGTATGCGGCGTCGAACTACGACGCACAGTTCGGCCCCGTCGCGACAGGATTTCGCGGCGTGTGCCTCAGTGTCAATCTCGCTTCGTTCCAGGAATGCGTGGCCGTCTACCAAACCCTCAAGGCGATCAAAGGCGTCGAGCTCTTAGAAGAACCGACCGAGGCGTTTTGGGGCGGAGGATTCAGTTGGCGAGATCCGGAAGGCAATATTTGGGACGTCGCGTGGGCGAATGGCACCACTATTGACGATCGCGGCGGGTTGACGTTTCCTTAAGTCGGTTGCAGTTTCGAAGCGGCGCGAAGGCAGGTTGCAAAACGTGCATCGACAATACTTAGTACGTGGACCGACTTGCCCTCTTTGACGTCGACAACACACTTCTTGATCGTCAAGCCGCCTTTGAACACTGGGCCGCAGATTTCCTTGTCGCGAATCATATTGACCCGAGCCAATATGGCGAGCTCTCCTCCATCGACAACGACGGCGTCACGCCTCGCGACGTCTTTTTCACCCAAGTGAAGGAGCGATTTGGCATCGCGACGAGCCTGGACCAACTTCTTGATAACTACCACCAGGCCTACGCAAATTACTACCCGACCCCTCACGAGACCATTCGAGCGTTGAGAGAACTTCGTACGAAGGGCTGGAAGCTTGGTGTGGTGACCAACGGTCCCGCCTCACAACTCACCAAGCTCGACGCCGCCCACCTTACCAACGAGTTCGACGTCATCTGCGTGTCAGAGATCGTGGGGGTCCGTAAGCCCGACGTGAGGATCTTCGAAGATGCGGCTCGCCGCTGTGGCGTCGCACTGCTCGGATGGATGGTCGGCGACACCCCGGGCACTGACATCGAAGGAGGCTGGCGGGCGGGTCTTCGCACGATATGGATAACTCGAGGTCGCACCTGGAGCGAAACCGCGTATCGACCCGACGCTCTCGCGACGTCGGTCCCTCAGGCGATTGCAATCATCTTGGCTTCATCGGACGAATCTCCCGGCAGAACGTCCAGCAAGGCGAGACCATAAGGTGTGCAGATGACAACCACACGTTGGACCGCGAAGGATCTCCCCGACTTACACGGTCGCCGAGCGATCGTCACGGGGGCGAACAGTGGCATTGGTCGCGTCGCGGCGTCAGAACTCGCGCGTGCCGGAGCGTCCGTGACCTTGGCCGTGCGCGACGTTACGAAAGGCGAAAGAGCCGCAGCGGCCATGAGTGGCGACGTCACTGTGAAAGTCCTCGACCTCGCCAGTTTGAGCTCGGTGCGATCCTTCGCGAAGGACACGACCGGACCAATTGACTTTCTCATCGACAACGCCGGCATCATGGCCACGCCCGAAGCGCGAACCGTCGACGGATTCGAAATGCAATTTGGCACCAATCACTTAGGACACTTTGCCCTCACCAACTTGCTCCTGCCCCAAATCACCGAACGGGTCGTGGTGGTGTCCTCGGACCTGCACCGTCGAGGGAGGATTGATCTTGCGGACCTCAATTGGGAACGTCGGTCGTATAAGGCGTGGGATGCGTACTCGCAGTCCAAGCTCGCCAATTTGCTTTTCGTGCTTGAACTCGAGCGCCGCTTGATCGTGGCTCAATCGAAGGTACGGGCGATTGCCGTGCACCCCGGGTACGCCGCGACCAATTTGCAGGGGCACTCGAAGAATCCCATCACGAATGTCGGTAGTGCGATTGCCAATCGACTTATTGCCCAATCGGACACGATGGGGGCTTTACCGACTCTCTACGCCACCGTCGCTGATATTCCTGGCGGATCGTACGTTGGTCCCAACGGGTTTCAACACTTGCGTGGGTACCCTTCACTCAATGTTCCCGCGTCGCAGGCGCTTGACGCCACCACCGCGGCGCGGCTCTGGGAAATGTCGGAGCAACTCACTGACGTTCACTGGCCGCTCGGACCCGCGACGCCATCGACCTGAGCGCTAGTGCGCTCGGACGTTGTGCGATGAGTCGCCTTCGTGAACGCGGCGCCCTCTCACTTTTCGATCAGGAATTATCGCTGGGTTCGCCCGATTCACCCCGACGTGCGCCTTGACTCCTCGAGCCTCAAGGGGCTCACCGCAATGGTCACAGACGAGAACCCCAATTGCGGTTGCTCCACACGCACGGTGCGTGATCGTCACGGGTGGACCCGAGGGTGCGGCGTATCGATCGCCCCACTGTCGCATCGCGGTCAACACGGGCCAAAGATCCAGACCCTTGTCGGTAAGTTTGTAATCATCGCGCGGTGGGTGCTCGGAGTAAGGAACTCGCACGAGGACGCCCGCGTCCACCAAGGTCGCAAGCCTTGATTGCAGGATGTTGCGCGAGATGCCGAGGCGCTGTTGGAAATCCTCAAACCGAGTCACGCCCATGAAGCAGTCGCGCACGATGAGCATGGTCCACCACTCGCCTATCACCTCGAGACATTGCGCGACCGAACAATCCATGCCGACAAAACTTTTGCGTTCCATGACAACGAGTCTAGTAAGTTGCATGATAGAACGCAATCGTGTAGGGTCAGTTTTATGACACAACGTACTGACGTAGCCCCAGGAGCACTACCCGCCAGCCGACAGCGCGCCATATTTATGGTCACCGCGCTCGGTGCCTTCATGGGCTCACTCGACCTTTCCATCGTCAACGTTGCGTTCCCAGCTCTGGAACGTGCCTTTGCGCACGATTCACGCGCGAGTCTCGCGTGGATCATCACGGGCTACAGCATCGTCTTTGGCTCGCTCCTCGTGATCGCGGGTCGCACGGCTGACCGGTTGGGTGCGCGCAAGGTTTTCTTTGCTGGACTGTTGGTGTTCTGTGTGGGATCGGCTCTCTGCGCCGCGGCACCATCGGTCGCCCTGTTGATCGCGGGCCGGATCGTGCAGGGCACTGGAGCCGCCATGATGTTGCCCGCATCACTCGGACTTCTCCTTGCCGCGTACGAGCCCGCGCGCCGTTCACAGATGGTCGCTCTCTGGGGCGGCATCGGTGCACTCGCCGTCGCCACGGGTCCTTCGATTGGAGCGGCGTTGATCACGGCCTTCGGGTGGCGAGCTGCCTTTTACGTGAACCTTCCGATTGGACTACTCGCCTATCTCTTTGGGCGACGCGTCCTTCTCTCGCCCGAGGGCACACGAACCAAGGGTGCACCGGACTACCCTGGCGCCGCACTGCTGAGCGGAGCCCTCGCGCTGCTCGTACTCGCTATTTCGCAGGGTCCAAGTTGGGAGTGGTCGAGCGCGGGAGTCATAGGTGGATTCGTTGGTGCCGCTGCGTTGCTGGGCGTGTTTCTCTATCGATCGAGTAATCACGAACAACCCGTGTTAGACCTCAGCTTGTTTCGAGCACCGTCCTTTCGCATCGCGAACGCGGCGGCGTTTCTTTACTCCATGGGTTTCTTCGCCATGTTGTTAGGCAACATCTTGTTCTTGACGAGCGTCTGGCACTANNTGTTGGTCGGATTCTTCGTCTACGCCGCCGGCGTGCTCTGGTACGTCGCGCGGGTGCATTTAGCGCCGCACTACCTCTCCCTCTGGCTGCCCGGGACACTCATCGTCGGGCTCGGTATCGGTCTCACCTTTCCGGTCCTCAGTGCGGCGGCCGTGTCGAGTCTGCAGCCCGAACGCTTTTCGGTGGGAAGCGCCGTCAATCAAACAGCGCGTCAGATCGGAGGAGCGCTCGGCGTCGCCCTGCTCGTCGTGATTCTCGGCAACCCAAAAAATGCCGCCCGCTCGCTCGAGAACTTTCATCACCTGTGGCTCTTCGTCGCGTGCATGGCGCTGTCAGCAGGAGTAATCAGTCTCGCTCTGCGTCGACGCCCTTCACCAAACCTCATTGAGTCGCGTGACACCGTGCTCGAAGCGCAGGGTGTCGAAGAGATGCTGGACGCCGAGATTGCCGTTCCTCTCCGTCTCGATGATGTGATCCAGAGACCCAGCAAATAACGGTACTTTCCCTCGGAAAAACATATAACTTGACATTTATATAACGGTCTGGTTATATACAGAGATGGACACGCTCTCGGCCCTCGCAGATCCCACCCGTCGACGCATCATCGAGACGCTCGCGATCGCCGACGAGAGCGTGGCGACCTTGACGTCGCGCTGTCGAGTGAGTCAGCCCGCCATGTCGCGACACCTTCGCGTGCTTCGTGAGTGTGGCATCGTGTCATCGCACTCTCACGGGCAGCAGAGGATTTATTCACTCGAGCAGAACTCGCTTCGTGATATTGATGACTGGATTGCCCTCGTGCGTCGTACGTGGGCCCAACGCCTCGACGCCATTGCCGACGAAGCCCTTCGCGACGTCACCACGCAGCGAACGAACAAGTCAACGCAGTAACGACCATCGAAGGAGAACACGAAATGAATGATGCACTAGGAGTTGTCGAACGACAAGGCGACTACTGGTCGATACGTTACGTACGTCATATCGACGTCAGTGCCCAAGAACTCTGGGACTCGCTCACCCAACCTGAGCGCATCGCTCGCTGGATGCAGACCGAATCGATGTCTCTGGAACCGAACGTTGGTGGTGCGGTGCACTACTACTGGGGTGGCAGCGATCGATGTGACGGCATCGTGACGGACTTTGATCCACCACGCACGCTGGCGTACTCGTGGAACGAAGGCGCCAACACGTCGAGCGTCCGCTTCGATATCGTCGAACGTGAAGGTGGGGTCGAACTCACTCTTGAGCACCGTACCCTCACGACCGACGAAATCAAGGGCGTTGGTCCCGGATGGCACGCGCATTTGGATTATCTTGATGCAGTGCTGCACCACGCGAATTTCGAATTCTCGCCGCGATTCGAATCTCTCCAACCCCTCTACGAACGCGTGTTGCAACAGTCGTAATCAGGTTGCTCACGTGTGGGCCTTGGAGGCTTCAGCGACGCTCTATCGCGAAGGCCAGTGACTCCTCAGGACGACATCGATTCACTCGTCGCTGCGTTCGTCGTGTGCGCGTCAAGGGCCTTGCGTAAAAGGTGCGAGAGCGACTTGCGTTCCTCGGCGTTCAGCGCGACAAGTATCTCATCTTCAAGTGACTGTTGCGCCGCCTCAGCGCGATGGAGCGCTTCGCGGCCCAGGGGGGTCATCTTCACGATGTGTCGGCGCCGATCGCTCGGGTCGCGTCGTCGCTCTACGTAGTCAGAGGATTCGAGGTCGTTGAGCAACAACACCGTGTAATTCGCGTCGATACACAGCCCTTCTGTCAAGGCTTGCTGTGTAGTTTCCTCATAGTCACGCAAGAATGACAATGCCGCGAGTTCCTTGAGCGTCTGGCCCAGCAACTCGGGCGTACTGCGTCGACTGACCAGCCGCGAGAGCTGCGTCAGCAAGAGGATTGGTCCGGTGGACGAATTTTCATCCATGGTGTCCAATGGTAGTGATGGGTCGATATTCATGCTATCATGATTATATCTTTCTAATGACGATAATGCTTCATCGATATCTTGTCATGCTCTAGCAAAAAGGATACCCCAAAATATGTCCCAGATTTCGGCCATTTCATCAGGAACGACAGACCGCCGACGGTGGATCGCCCTTGTCGTCGTGTGCCTCGCCATGCTCATGAACGCCCTCGACTCCTCCATTGTCAATGTGGCGCTGCCATCAATTCAGCACAGTTTGCACTTCTCGCAGGCGAGCCTCACGTGGGTCGTCGATGCGTACCTCATTGCTTTCGGTAGTTTCTTGCTGCTTGCGGGACGCTTGGGCGATTTGTTCGGACGAAAGAAGATCTTTCTTTCGGGTGTCACCATTTTCACGCTGTCGTCGCTCGTCTGCGCCATTGCCTCGAGCCAATCGATGCTCATCGTCGCTCGATTCCTCCAAGGACTCGGTGGTGCCGTCTCGACGTCGGTCATTGTCGCGATCATTGTCACCGAATTCCCCGGCGCTCAGGAGCGCGCAAAGGCCATGAGTGCCTATATGTTCGTCGCCGTGGGTGGCGGGTCCATAGGCCTCTTGGTTGGAGGGATCTTGACCCAAGCGGTCAATTGGCACTGGATCTTCGTCATCAATGTGCCAATTGGTGTACTCACTCTCATACTCGGCTCCATACTCATCAAGGAGAATCCGGGGCTCGGCGCGGCGCGAGGATTGGACGTCATTGGTTCACTCTTTATGACGGCGTCGCTCATCCTAGGCATCTACAGCATCGTGAAGGCCTCCGACTTTGGTTGGCTCTCAACGCACACGTTGGTCACTGGCGGCTTGTCGATTGCGCTCATGGGCATCTTCGCCGGTTACGAAACACACATCGAAAAGCCGATCGTACCGGTACACATCGTGAAGATTCGCAGTCTGCGAATCTCGAGCGTCGTGCGTGGTCTTAGCTTTTCGTCGATGTTCTCGGTCTTCTTCTTTGGTGCCCTCTATTTGGAGAAGGTCCTTGGTTACGCACCACTACGCACCGGCGTTGCCTTCTTACCAATGACCCTTATCATGGCGACGATGTCGCTGGGGCTCACAAGTCGACTCCTCATGCGTTTTGGTCCCACGCGTCTGCTCATTCCAGGAACGATCAGCGTCATCGTGGGCTTGGCGTTGTTGACTCGCCTCGGTGAGCATTCGAACTACTTCGCCGCTGTCTTGCCCGCGTTCGTATTGCTCGGCCTCGGCATGAGCGTGTCGGCGGTGCCGTTGCTCACGATCGCAATGGCTGACGTTCCAAAGGCTGACGCCGGTCTCGCCTCAGGTATTGTCAACGTCTCGATGTGGCTCGCGTCATCAGCGGCGCTCGCGGTCTTTGGGACGCTCGCCGCGAGCACGACGTCCTCACGCCTCGCCCAGGGACTTCGTCCTTCGGCGGCACTGGTCGATGGTTATCACGTCACGTTCTACGCGGGCGTGCTGTGTTCAACCGCCGGGCTCATCGTGACGTTGCTATTCTTGCGGGCGCCCTCGCGTGAAATAGACAGCGGTGACGTCAGTTTCGACGAGGTGGACGACGGCGAATTTGACGTATTCGTGAGCGAGATGTAGTGAAGCGAACGTGTCGCGATTCGCAGAGCGTCATCCTTCGCGAGACGCATTGTGTTTCGTCTCCATTAGCGTCGTCGCCGATTAGTCTTTCGTATCGGAGTCGTGACTCCGCCCCCCTGTGA
This sequence comes from Acidimicrobiaceae bacterium, assembly GCA_003163875.1. Taxonomy (GTDB): domain Bacteria; phylum Actinomycetota; class Acidimicrobiia; order Acidimicrobiales; family RAAP-2; genus RAAP-2. Next base: position 25,287 of record PLRK01000128.1, read on the forward strand.
AGTGGAGTACCGCGTGACCAACGAGACCGCCCAACGGCCCTATCGGGCTACGTACGCCGTACTGTGCCTCGCCGTTGGAGGTTACGCGCTGCTCCAGTCGCTGGTAATTCCGGTGCTCCCGACGATCCAGGCGGGGCTGCACACCACACAGAACACCGTGACCTGGGTGTTGACGGCGTACCTCTTGTCGGCGGCGATCTTCACGCCCATCATGGGCAGACTCGGTGACATGTACGGGAAAGAACGCCTTCTCGTGCTGACCCTCGTCGCCCTGACCGTGGGTTCATTGCTCGCGGCCGTGGCCAGCTCGATCACGTTGATGATTGTCGCTCGCGTCATCCAAGGCGTCGGTGGAGGTGTGCTGCCGCTCGCCTTCGGACTCATTCGCGACGAATTTCCTAAGGAGAAGATTGTCGGCGCTATTGGCGTCGTGGCGGCCCTCGCCGCCGCGGGCGCAGGGATTGGCATCGCGCTCGCGGGACCTATCGTCGATGCACTCGATTACCACTGGTTGTTCTGGATCCCAATGATCGTGATGGCTCTCGGCACGATCGCCGCGCACTTCGCGATACCCGAGTCCGAGGTACGCACACCGGGCACTTTGAGTTGGCCCGGGATCATCCTTTTATCGCTGTGGCTGGTCGCCCTCATTCTCGCGATTAGTGAAGCGCCATCGTGGGGATGGGGATCAGCGCGCGTCATTGGCCTTATCGTTGCCGGCATCGTGATCGCGGTGCTGTGGGTCGTCGTCGAAGCGCGTTCCGAGCACCCGCTCATCGATATGCACATGATGCGGATCCCGGCGGTGTGGACGACGAACTTGGTGGCGCTGCTACTCGGGGTCGGGATGTACGCGGTCTTTGCCTTCTTGCCAGAGTTCCTGCAAACGAAGAGATCCGCTGGCTACGGCTTCGGTCTGAGCATCACCAAATCAGGACTCATCTTGTTGCCCGCGAGTATCTTCATGTTCATCCTGGGCATGATGTCGGGTCCGCTCGCTCGACGCTTTGGTTCAAAATCGGTACTGATCACTGGTCTGATCGTGGGCATTGGCAACTTCGCGATTTTGACCTTCGCGCACGCCGCGCAGTGGGAGATCCTGCTCGCGATGGTCATCGAGGGCGTGGGCTTTGGTCTCGCGTTCTCCTCGATGTCAGCGCTGATCGTGGTGGCGGTCCCACCTGAACAGACGGGGGTCGCGAGCGGGATGAATGCCAACATCCGTACCATCGGAGGCTCCGTTGGAGCCGCAGTGATGAGCAGCATCGTCACCTCGGGCGTCCGTGCGGGTGGCGTGCCCAAGGAGTCGGGCTACACGCATGGTTTTGGGTTGCTCACGGTCGCCGCCATCGCCGCCATGATTGCCGCGTTCTTCGTGCCAGGGCGACTCCGTCCTCCAGCGAGCATTACGGACACTACGGCCCCGCACGCCGAACTTGGCATGGTCGCCGCGGGTACGCTCGCGGGCGACGAACCCGAATAACGAGTTAGCGTTCGTTCTCGGCTTCGTCGATCGTCAATTCGGCGGCCGGATCGGCCGCGAGGCGCTCATCGGAGATCACCCGACCACTGAGGGTCGACAGACCATACGTGCCCGCCATAATCCTCAAGTGCGCTCGACGCAACGCCTCGAGACGCAACGTGAGCGACTCGGCGACGGCATTGGTCTCCTCTTCACTCGTGAGGGGCACCGAAATGTCAGAGACGTCGCCCTGATCGAGTGACGCGGTTCGTTCGAGGACACCGTCGGACTTCTGGCGACGAAGAAGGTCCTTTAACTCATGTTGTTCCACGATGATCCGGCTGAGCGCTAATTTCTGATTCATAAACACCTCCATAGGGTGATTCTTGCGTCGCGCGGCGTTCGAGTTTCGAACCGCGTACGCTCACGCGACCAGCGCGGCGACCAGAGCGTCTACGTTGACCATCGCGCAACGAACAGACTCGTCTGAAGCGCCGTAGGGAAGATACAATGTCCCGTTGTGCACGAGAGAGCCGCACGAGTACACAACGTTCGGTACGTACCCTTCTCGTTCATCGGCGTTCGGTAACAAGAGAGGCTGCTTCAGTTTTCCAAGAATCTTTGAAGGATCGTTGAGGTCGAGTAATAGAGCGCCAATGCCATAGGTTCGCATGGGTCCCACACCGTGGGTAATCACCAGCCATCCTTGCTCGAGTTCGATGGGTGAACCGCAGTTACCCAATTGGAGCATCTCCCAACTCTGCTCCGGCGACTCGAGTATCGACACGTCGTCCCAGTGTCGAAGATTCTTTGAGAATGCGAGCGAATTCCTCTCGCGGTCGTAACGCGAGAGCGCGACGTAGCGGTCATTGATCTTTCGAGGAAAGAAAGCGAGACCCTTGTTCTGGGCGGCGATGCCCGCCAACGGCGACGAATAAAACGTCAAGAAATCGTCCGTCTCGAGGATTTGCTGGCTCACCGCACGACCGTCGTAGGCCGTGTAGGACGCGATGTAGCGCGCGCAGTCGGGGTCGTGGAACTCCACGAATCGAGCATCCTCAACCCCTTGAGCCTCAGTGGGCGTCGAGGGCCACAGTGTGCGCTGGCACAAGGTCGTTGATTCGTCGAACGTCGCCGAATAGAAGGAATCGGTGAGGGCAAGTAACCTCGCGCTCATCTCGGCGAAGTTGAGGCGAATTACTCTTTCGCCGGCCACGGTCGCGATGGAGGCTTGGAGCTCTTCGCGGGAGAATCGTGCGTCAAGGGAGTCGAGCACCGCCGCCGCGGTATCACCGTCGAGGCCCACGTCGCGAAGGGCCGCATGAAAGACGTCGCGACTCAGTGGTGCCGGGGCGGTCTCGGCGAGCACCGGACAACGCTTGGGTTGGTGAACCATCATCTTTCCCTGGTCGTCGATCTCACAGGTTCGAAAACATATCGACGAGCGATGACCTTCCCCGATTGCGCGAAAGCTCATGACGAGGCGCACGCCTCCCTCGGGCATGTCGTGTTGATCGGGGTGCACCACCAGACTCGGATTGCACACCGCTGCGCCCTCGAGTGAGAACTCGTGCGTGAACGCGGCACCTAGGAGTTGGCGCCGATTCTTCGATAAGTCCTCAGTGACGAAACTACTGACCATCTCGGCGTGATTCTCGAACACACCACGCAGATTGTCGTGGCGACTCTCATAACACTCGTACAACGCCGTCATGACCGAATCCACTTCGTCTTCGGCGAGGGCCATCACCCGATTAGCCGTATCTCTGGTGCGCGATTCACTGCCACCTTCGAGTTCCTGGCCGGCGATGAAGAGTTTGGTCACGACCCGGCTCGCGTCAGCTTTAATGACGAAGTCACAGCGTTGGGCGAGACCGATCTCGTTCATGCCGTGAGCTGCAGTTGGGTCACGCTTTGCAGGGTCGAAATCATGGCCAAAGTGGACTCCGCTCCCTGATTGAGATTGAGACCGTGTTCGGTGAGTCCATCGTATCCCCCACCCGTCAGCACATCGAACATCATGACACCAGCGTCGTTCCTTCCAAGGAACCACTGCACGCAGTCGTCAACACCGCGCGACCATCGAACGTCACCAGTGAGATTGAATGCCCTCAAGCAGGCGTCGCACAGTGCGGCGACTTCAATGGGTGGTTGGTCGAACTGCTCGTGCACCGACTCAAAGCGTCGACCGCGCGAGGACATGACCGAAAGATGCCCACTCTTTGTTTCGAGAGCGAGCAACCAACCGAGTTGCGTGAGGCCGTCTTGGAACACTCGAGGATTGGCGAGCGTGGAGCCGAGTACGAGGAGCGCCTCGGGAAGCACCGCGTTGGCGTAACTCAATCGCTCCTCGGGCCACTCCCATTCATCCGACATTGTCGAACGATCCAACGTCACGAGCGCCTCGACCATCAGTTCGCGTGAACCCACGTTGGCGCGTTTCACCGAGAGCACCTCACCGGCACCCAAACAGGCGAAGGCCATGGATCGGGGCCAGGGAGAACGTACTTCGACCCCTCGTTCGTAGAGCAACTGTGCCTTCGCGAC
>PLRK01000110.1 GCA_003163875.1 Acidimicrobiaceae bacterium
CACAACCACGCCAACGTGCTGTGTCTGGGGGCGAGAATGATTGGCGCACCGGTCGCGCTGGACGCACTCGACGCTTGGTTGCGTGCCGCGCCCGGTGAGGGGCGACATCTCACGCGTATCGCAAAGCTCGGTGTGCTCGACGCGCAGCTGAGCCAATCAGAAAGGTAACTCGAGTTGAGTTCATCGCCATTTGATAATTGGATCCTTCACGACGACGAAGTGACGTCGCTTCTGCACCAGGAGTGGGAGCGCCAGACCTCGACCCTGCAACTCATCGCGAGNNGCGAGCGAGAACTTCGCCTCGCCGGCGGTGATGGCGGCGACCGGTTCGATCCTTACGAACAAATATTCCGAGGGCTATCCGGGCCGTCGCTACTACGGGGGCAACCAGATCGTCGACCAGGTCGAGGACCTCGCGCGACGTCGACTGACCGCACTGTTCGGCGCCGACCACGCGAACGTGCAACCCCACAGTGGCGCGAACGCCAATGTCGCTGCGTATCAAGCACTCTTGAATACGGGTGACACGATCCTCGCCATGCGCTTGGACCAAGGTGGACACCTCACGCATGGCTCGCCAGCGTCCATCACGTCAACGTACTGGCACTTCGTTTCCTACGGCGTGACGCCGCGCCACGACGATCCCGCGGCGCCTGGTGAGCTCATCGACTTTGACAACGTGCGTGAGTTGGCCCTCACGCACCGGCCCAAACTGATCGTCGCGGGTGCGACCGCCTACGCGCGACGCATCGACCCCGCGCCATTCAGGGAGATTGCCGACGAAGTGGGAGCGCTGCTGATGTTCGACTCGGCGCACGTGGCGGGTCTTATCGCTGGAGGATCGCACCCAAATCCGGTACCCTACGCCGACGTCGTCACCTTCACGACACACAAGACACTTCGCGGACCTCGAGGGGGCGCCATCCTTTGCCGCGAGGAGCACGCGAAGAAGATTGACTCCGCGGTGTTCCCCGGGATGCAGGGTGGTCCACTCGAGAACGCCATCGCCGCGAAGGCCGTGGCGTTCAAGGAGGCGTCGTTGGCGTCCTTTCCGATCTACACGGATCAAATCGTGCGTAACGCGGTCGCGTTCGCGAGTGCACTCACGGCGGAGGGATTTCGCATGGTTTCGGGCGGTACGGAGAATCACATGGTGCTCGTGGACCTTCGAGAGTTCGACGCGGAACTCACGGGCAAAGAGGCCCAAGAGGTCCTCGACCGCGCGGGTATCACGACGAATCGCAACACCATCCCCGACGATCCTCGAAGCCCCTTCATCACGTCGGGGCTTCGCCTCGGCACCGCCGCCGAAACAACGGCTGGGATGGAAGAGGACCAGTTCGTCCTCATCGCGTCCTTGATCGCTCGTGCCCTTCGTCAGCGCAACGATGAGGGCGCCATCGAGCAGGTGCGAAGCGACGTCGCGATGCTGTGTCACGACTTCAATCCGTACATTGGATTCACGAAATAGTCCATGAGCAACATCGCGTCGTACATCGTGGTGGCGGTCGTGGGGCTGCTCGTCACGTTGCTCGCGAACAAACCAGCCCGGATCATCTCGCTGCGCGTTGGTTACACCGCCCAGCCCGATGAGCGAAAAGTGCACGAGACGCCGACTCCCTACGGTGGTGGTGCAGCGATGTTCGTGGGATTCTGTGTCACGCTGATCTTCGCGGTCGCGGTGCCGTCGTTGCGCGCCATCATCACTTCCTCGCACGAGATGCTCGGGGTGCTGCTCGCGGCGACGGTCATCTTCGTGGTGGGCGTCATTGACGACTTTCGAGAGATGAGCGCGCCGGCGAAAGTGGCGGGCCAAGTGCTCGCGGCGTCGATCCTCTATTTCAGCGGTTGCACCATGTACCAGTTGAAGTTGCCTTTCGCCGGATTCATCGTGCTGGGTCCTTCGATCCTGCCCATCATCACGGCGATCTGGGTCTTCGCGTTGTGCAACGCCGTCAATCTCATCGACGGACTCGACGGTCTCGCGGGGGGTATCGTCGCGATTGCGTCGGGGACACTTTGCGTCTACGGACTTCGTTTGGAGGACCTCGGCCTCTTGCCCACGACCAACGTCGGGCCGTTGATTGCTGCACTGACGTGTGGGATCTCCCTGGGATTCCTGCGCGACAATTTTTATCCCGCCAAGTTGTTCATGGGTGACGCGGGCGCGTTGATGCTCGGTCTCTTGATGAGCGCGTCCACCATGGTGATCGGTGGACGCACGCCGCCCGCGAGCGGTCAGACGTTCTTCTTCTTCGCACCTTTGCTGATCCCCGTCTTCATCCTGGGCGTTCCCCTGCTGGACGCGATCTGGGCCTTCGTGCGCCGCACCGCCTCGGGTCAGGGATTCCACACGCCCGATAAGAACCACATCCATCACCGTCTCATGCGTCTCGGTCACGGGCACCGTCGCACCGTGATCATCTTGTGGCTGTGGACCGCGCTGTTGTGTGGTTTCGTGCTCGCGCCGATCTTTGACGCCAAGGTGAGCGTGTTCATTCCCCTCGGGGTCGCTCTGATGCTCATTGGGCTTTTCACCTGGTCGAGTCCGCTCCTCAATCGACGTCTGGGTCGTGGTGAAGTACCCGCACCCGCGCCACCGCGGGTGCACCAATGAGCACGACACCGGAACATTCGTCGCCCCCAGCGAAGGAAAGTCCTGATGGCTCGTCGCTTCCGGGGGTCGCCGCGTTCGCGGTGATGGGAACCACCATTGCGAGTTGCCTGGCGGTGGGCGTTCTGTTGGGATTGTGGGTCGACCACGAACTGGGCAGCGCGCCAGCGGGTCTATTAATAGGGATAGTGTTGGGAACGGTCGCCGCCGTGGTGAGNNAGCAAGTCCGGCGTTTCCTCTAGAAACCCAGTGCTCGTGCTCGAAAATCTTCCCCCCGATACCCTCCCGCGCCTCTTGCGTAGGACCACACTCTCAGCGATTTTGGTAGGACTCGTCGGTTTCGTCGTCGCCCTCCTGGTGGCGACCCCGTTGAGCGCCTTGGGGGTCGTGTTGGGCGTCGGACTCGCCGTCGGTAACTTGCGTTTTCTCGACCGTCAAGCATCACGAGTCGAGCTCCAGGGCGAGCAGAGCACCAAGGCCGTGCGCCGACAACTTGGCGGAAAAACCACCCTCCGACTCGCGGTCGTGACCGTCGTCATCCTCGGATTCGTGGTGCTGAACGCCCCCTTGGGAATCGGTATTGTGGCAGGGCTTGTGCTTTATCAAATTGTCTTTGTCATGAACGTCATGCGCGTAGTAGCGAGTCAAGGGGGACTGCAGTGAAGACGCTGTACGCCGCGAAGACGATCTCAGTGGGCGTGCACCCGACGGTGCATGTCTTGGGTTTCAAAATCGATACCGATATCGTCACCTCGACGCTTCTCGCCGCCGCCATCTTCTTGTACCTTGGTTTTCGAATGCGCGCCAAGATCACGAGCGGTGTTCCCAGCAAGATTCAGATTTTCTGGGAGTTTCTCTACGAGCAGGTGCGAGACCTCGCCGAATCCGCCATGGGCCCCAAGGGACGACGTTTCGTGCCCATTGGCGTCACGCTCTTTCTCTTCATCCTCATTTGTAACTGGATTGGCTTCATTCCCTCGGCGATGCATCCTGGCTCGTCGGGCGAGATTCTTCCCGCACCCACCGGCGACGTCAATCTTCCTCTGGCGATGGCGCTGCTCGTGATTGGGTGGGTGCACATCGAGTCGTTTCGCGCCCGCGGATTTCGAGGGTATTTCAACCACTATCGCCAGCCCTATACCGCGCTCGCACCCATCAACGTGATCGAAGAGATCACCAAGCCCATCACGCTGACCTTTCGACTCTTCGGGAACTTGTTCTCGGGCGGTTTGATGATTCTGGTGATGACCACGCTGTTACCCATTTACGTCGTGCCCTTTGGCGAGATTCTCTGGAAGCCGTTCGACCTTTTCATTGGGGCGATCCAGGCTTACATCTTCATGTTGTTGACGATCTTGTATTTCACGTTCGCCACCAGCAACGAGGACCACGACGAGACGGCGCACGTCGCGCTGCAAGAAGCCTCACACTAACCAACCCAGGAGGAAATGAATCATGGCTCATACAATTGAATCGGCAGTCGCAATCGCCGGTGCCCTCGTCGGAGGCGGACTTGCCCTCGGTGGCGGCGCCATCGGCGCCGCCATTGGTGACGGCCTCGCCGGTAGCCAGACAATTGCCGCGATTGCCCGGCAGCCCGAGATCGAGAACAAGGCGCGTCAGTACTTCTTCTTGACCGTCGGTTTGGTCGAGGCGATGTACTTCATCAACCTTTTGTTCATGGTTGTGTTCGTCTACGTTTTCTCGAAGCAATAGGCATCGTCTCGAGTCAATGGACTCGGGCACCACACTCGATCACAAAATAAAGAGGTCATCGACATGAGTACAGGATCAATATTTCTCCTCCCGAACGGGACGTTCTTCGTCGAACTTTTCGTCGTCGTGGTGATTTTGTGGCTCGCCACGAAGTACATCCTGCCGCCGCTCAACAAGGCCATGGAGACTCGCCAAGAGAAGATCCGAAGTTCCCTCGAGGCAGCCGACCAAGCTCGCGCGCAAGCCGAAGCGGCGGGCGAGGAGCGGTCCAAAGTGATCGCGGCGGCTCGCGATCAGGCGCGTGACATCGTCGCTGCGGCGCAGGCAACGGCGGACCAGGTCAAGGCCGAAGCGGGCGGACGAGGACAGCTCGAATACGAACGCATCGTCGCCAACGCCAACAGTGAGGTCGCGACCGCCCGTCAGCGTGCGATCGACGAAGCGTCGGCGAAGATCGGCGAGATCGTCTTTGAGCTCGTCGCGAAGATCGTGGGTCGAGAAGTCGATCAGAACGCGCACCAGGACCTCGTTCGTGAGGCGGTCGTCGCGCTTAACGCTGAAGCACAGAGGGAAGCGAACCTCTAATCATGTTGCCAAAGCTCGAAGGTTTCGCCGCGGCCCTCCTGGGCGCCCTCGATGCAACTGTCCTCGCGACTGTTGCGTCGGACTTGGCGGCGCTCGAGCAGACGATTTTGTCGCGCGCTGATCTTCGCGCAGTGATGAGCGACACATCCATAGGCGGCATTGCGCGCGGTCAGGTGCTGGGCGATTTGCTCGATGGCAAGGTGCACGACGTGACGCGTCGCTTGGCGGTGTTCGCAGCGACCAACGTGCCCGCCCAAGAGGTCGACCACGCAATCGCCGAGTTGGCGGTCGTCGCACGAGTGCAATTGGACACCGGCACGTTCATCCAGGGGAGTCTCGGTCTGCTCTCGGCGCGTCGGCGTGTCGGGGGTTACGCGGATGCGCTGCTCGACGATCTCGACACGTCCAATTTCACACAAATTGAAGAGGAACTCTTTCGTTGGGCGCGCACGATCGAAGCCAACCAGGACTTGCGACGTTTGCTCCTCGATCGAGACGCCCCTCTCGAGTCGCGACTCGGTACCGTCGACCAACTCCTGGGCAAGAAGGTCAACCCGATTACGCTGCGCTTGAGCCACTACGTGATCGAAGGCGGACGTCCGCGCGACGTCGTTGGCACGTTGGACTTCCTCGTGGACTACATCGCGAGGGCGCGCGACTGGCGCGTGGCGCGCGTGCACACCGCCCGAGCTCTTGACGAGGACAGCCAAGCGCAACTCGTTGATTCCCTAAAGACCTTGACGGGCAAGAGCGTGGAATTGCAAATCGCCGAACAACCGGCGTTACTCGGAGGCGTGCTCGTCGAGGTGGGCGATCTTCGTCTCGACGCGACGACGCTCGGACGTCTGGGCGACCTGCACGACGCCGTGGCGTCGGGACACTTTTTTGAATCCGCATTGAATCGAAATGACTAAGTAAAAGGAAGTTGTGATGACTGAACTCACCATTAGTGCCGCCGAAATCACTGACGCGCTGCGTAAGCACGTCACTGAGTTCAACCCGGCCGTCGGAGCCGAGCAGGTTGGCCGCGTCGTGGAGGTCGGTGACGGCATTGCTCGCGTGTCGGGGCTGCCGTCAGCGAAGGTGAACGAGCTTTTGGAATTCGAAGACGGCACGCTCGGTCTCGCGATGAACTTGGACGAAGAGACCATTGGCGCCGTCGTGCTCGGTTCGGTCGACGGTATCGAAGAAGAGCAGGTCGTGCGCTCGACTGGTCGCATCCTCTCGGTACCGGTCGGTGACGCTCTCCTAGGCCGCGTCGTGAACGCCCTCGGGGTGCCTCTCGACGGCAAGGGTCCCCTCGTGAATCCGTCGTCGCGACGCATGGAAGTCCAGGCGCCCGGCATCATTGGACGCCAGCCCGTCAGCGAGCCACTCCAAACGGGCATCAAGGCAATCGACGCCATGACGCCGATCGGCCGAGGACAGCGCGAGCTCATCATTGGCGACCGTAAAACGGGTAAGACCACCGTCGCGATCGACACGATCTTGAACCAGAAGGGCCAAGGCGTCAAGTGCATCTACGTCGCGGTGGGCCAGAAGAATTCCTCAGTCGCACAGACCGTCAAGACGCTCGAAGACTTCGGCGCACTTGAGTACACCGTCGTCGTCATCGCGTCCGCGGGCGACCCCGCTCCGTTCAAGTTCCTCGCTCCCTACGCGGGCTGCGCGATTGGCCAGGAGTGGATGGACGCTGGGCAACACGCCTTGGTTGTCTACGACGACCTGTCCAAGCAGGCCGAGGCCTACCGTCAGATCTCGCTGCTGTTGCGTCGCCCACCGGGTCGCGAGGCGTATCCCGGTGACGTGTTCTACCTCCACAGCCGTCTGCTCGAGCGCGCCGCCAAACTGTCGGACGAAATGGGCGGAGGTTCGCTGACGGCGCTGCCGATCATCGAGACCAAAGCCGGTGACATCTCGGCGTACATCCCGACGAACGTCATCTCGATCACCGACGGACAGATCTTCCTCGAAGCGGACCTCTTCTATTCGGGCGTCCGTCCCGCGATCAACGTCGGTAACTCGGTGTCGCGTGTGGGTGGCGCCGCGCAGATCAAAGCTATGCGCAACGTCGCTGGTACCCTCAAGATCGACCTCGCTCAGTTCCGTGACCTCGAGTCGTTCGCGACGTTCGGGTCCGAACTCGACAAGTCCTCCCAGCAACAGCTTGACCGGGGCTATCGACTCACCGAACTCTTGAAGCAGGGACTCAACGCGCCCATACCGGTCGAAGAGCAGTGCATCGCGATCTACGCGGGTACTCGTGGTTGGCTCGACACGATCCCGGTCGAGGACGTGCGCCGATTCGAGTCTGAGTTGCTCACCACGTTTCGCGCCACGCACGCGGACATCCTTGATCACATCCGAACCTCGGGAACGCTTCCGGGCGCTGACGTGATCGACGCGGCGCTACGCAGCTTCGTCGACGGTTTCGCCGTCAGCAACTAGTTCTAGAGACGAAGAAGCGAGAAAGGAGCGACGATGGCCGGTGGACAAGAACGCATTCTGCGCCGACGAATCAAGTCAGTCCAAGCGACACGCAAGATCACCAAGGCAATGGAGCTGATCGCCGCGTCCCAGATCTCGCGCAGCCAGGCGCGCATCTTCGCTAATCGTCCCTATCGACAGGGAATGCAGCGAATCATCATCGAGGCGGCCCTGGGTGACCCCGCCGCGGCGCAGAAGCTTCTCTCGATGCCCGACACCGTCGAGACCGCGATCGTCATCGTCGTCGCTGGGGACCGAGGACTCTCGGGTGCGTACAACTCGTCGGTGCTACGCGCGGGCGAGCGCGTGATCAAGCAACTCCAGTCCCAGGGCAGTGCGGTACGACTGTTCTGCGTTGGAAAGAAGGCGGCGCCGTTCTACCGCTTTCGCGGACTCGACGTGGAGCGAAGTTTCGTTGGTTTCGCCGACCGGCCCAGTTTCGCTGACGCGCGCTTGATCGCGAGCGTCGTGGCGGCGCCCTTCAGCGAGGAACAAGCGCAAGAGGTGCTGCTCGTCTCCACCCGTTTCCTTTCGGCGGGCAGCCAGAGCGTCGAGACCGAGCGACTCTTGCCACTCAGCGTCCCCGATGTCCCGATTGACGAGACGCCCAAGGTCTTAAAGGGCTACACCGAGTTCGAGCCCGACGTCAAAGAACTGCTCACGTCACTCGCACCTCGAGCACTCGAGAGTGAGATCTTCTCAGCGTTGCTCGAAGGCGCGGCGTCGTTTCACATCAGTCAACAACGCGCCATGGCGGCCGCCACTGATAATGCTGATGACCTCGGGCAGAGTTTGACCCGCATCATGAACCGAGCCCGACAGGACTCGATCACCACCGAAATCATGGAAATCGTGGGCGGCGCCGAAGCGCTCCGCTCGGGAAAGTGAGAAACAAATGACAATTGCTCCTGACAAAACCACGTTGGAGACAGGACGCGTCGTCGCCATCGCGGGACCAGTCGTGGACGTAGAGTTCCCGCCGCACGCCCTGCCCGAGATCAATCACGCCGTCGAGATGGACATCGTGCTCGACGGACGAAAGCGATGACCGTGACCGCCGAAGTCGCCCAGCAGATCGGCGAGGGTCGCGTTCGTTGTGTGTGCATGAAGCCCACCGACGGCCTCGTGCGTGGCGCCGTCGTGCGCAACACCGGACGAGGTATCACGGTGCCGGTTGGTGACGCCGTACTCGGTCACGTCTTCAACGTGATTGGTGAGCCACTCGACACCGACAACATCGGGCGCCGTCGAGGACCACTGGGAGATCCACCGCAGTGCACCAGCCTTCGACCAACTCGAGCCGCGCGCCACGATGTTCGAGACGGGCATTAAGGTCATTGACCTCCTCGCGCCCTACGTACAAGGCGGAAAGATCGGTCTCTTCGGTGGCGCCGGCGTGGGCAAGACGGTCTTGATCATGGAGATGATCCGACGAGTCGCCGAGCAACACGACGGTGTGTCGGTGTTCGCGGGCGTCGGCGAGCGAACGCGTGAAGGTACGGACCTCCTGCTCGAAATGCGCGAATCGGGCGTCATCGAAAAGACGGCGCTGGTCTATGGCCAGATGGACGAACCGCCAGGGGTGCGTCTTCGTGTCGCTCTCGCCGCGCTCACGATGGCCGAGTACTTCCGCGACGTGAAGAACCAGGACGTGTTGTTGTTCGTGGACAACATCTTTCGATTCGTCCAGGCCGGTTCTGAGGTCTCGACGTTGCTCGGACGTATGCCGAGCGCGGTGGGTTACCAGCCGACGCTCGCTGACGAAATGGGCGAACTCCAAGAGCGAATCACCTCGACGCGCGGTCGTTCCATCACGTCACTGCAAGCGGTCTACGTGCCCGCGGACGACTACACCGACCCGGCGCCCTTCACGACCTTCACCCACCTCGACGCCACGACCGAGTTGAGTCGCCAGATCGCCGCACTTGGTATCTACCCCGCGGTCGACCCACTCACCTCGACGTCGAACATCCTGGCGCCAGAAATCGTTGGTGACCGTCATTACGCCGTCGCTCGTCAGACCCAGCAGATCCTTCAGCGCTACAAGGAACTCCAAGACATCATCGCGATTCTCGGTCTCGACGAACTTTCCGAGGACGACCGCATCACGGTGTCACGTGCGCGAAAGATCCAGCGCTTCTTGTCCCAGCCGATGTTCGTCTCGAAGGTCTTCACGGGCATCGACGGCATCAACGTCCCGGTGCAAGAGACGATTGAGTCGTTCGAGCACTTGGTCAAAGGCGACCTCGACCAGTACCCCGAACAGGCGTTCCTCAACGTTGGCGGTGCGTCCGACGTCGAACGCAAGTCGGCTGAGTTGGCGAAGAATTAACCCATGACGACGTTGCTGGTAGAGATCGTGACCCCGGAGGTCGCTTTGTGGTCCGGTACCGCGTCGTCACTCATGGCGCGCTCCTCGGTGGGAGACTTCACGATCCTGCCTCAGCACACGTCCACGGTTGGTGACCTCGTGTCGGGAATCGTGCGCGTCGACACCGACGAAGGTGAACTTTCGTTCTGCGTCCACGGTGGGTATTTTCAAGTCACTCCTGACGGGGCTGAAGGCGTCACGCGAGCGACAGTGCTCGCGGGCATCGCTGAGCGCACGAGCGACATCGACGTCACGCGCGCGCACGCGGCGAAGGACGCCGCCCAAGAGGAGATCAATTCGGCGCAACGAGGCGACGCGAATGACGCGTCGGCACTGCAGCTTGCTCGTGACGCACTCGCGCGTGCGGAACTTCGCCTGAGTATCGCGGAGAAGTAGTCCTCAGCGCGCCGATACGTAGTCGAGGAGTTCCTTCTTCTCGTGTTCGAGTTCGTCAAGACGGGCCTTGACGACGTCGCCAATTGAAATCAGACCCCGCAGCGTGCCGTCCTCGACGACCGGGACGTGGCGAATGCGGTGCGAGGTCATAAGCCCCATCAACTCGGTGACGGACGTGTCCTCGCCACACGTGGTCACGTCGGTGCTCATGAGTTCGGCGACCTTGAGGTCGAGTACTTTGTCGGCGTGCGTGGCGAGTGCTCGAACGATGTCGCGCTCTGAGAACATGCCCTCGACGGGCGACGAGCTACTCGTGACGACGAGCGCGCCAATGCCGCGTTCGCGCAACATCGCGACCGCGTCGGCGACGCTGCGTTCTTTGCGGATGGTCGCGACGTCGCGCCCTTTGGCGTGGAGGATAGTGGCGACGAGCATGTTGCCTCCTTGGTCGTGCCGGTGGAGACCACACGGTCTCTGGTCGTGACCTTAAATCCGCGCAGGTCATCCGGGTGCGTTCTTGCAGCGACCTGCGCGGCGACAAACGTTGCAAACACTGGGCGATCACGTCGCGCGCATGTGAACTTACGAACTAGAAGCCCGCGGTCGTGAATTCTTGGAGCTTGTCGTGACGATGGAAGGTTTCGATCGTGCGCACGGTGCCCGAGCGTGAGCGCACGACGAGTGATTGCGTTGTCGCCCCGAAGTCGTAGAAGCGCACGCCCCGAAGGAAATCTCCGTCCGTGATGGCGGTCGCGGAGAAGAAGCAGTTGTCACTTGCGACCAGGTCGTCGGTCGAGAGCACGCGCGAAAAGTCATAACCGAGACTCTCCGCGTAACGCTGTTCCTCGGCGTCGCGCGGGTGAAGTACGCCTTGGATCTCGCCGCCGAGTCCCTTCAANNACGTCGGCGCCCGAGTTCGGCCAACCCGTCGCGATCGCTCCCGCGACGTCGCCGTCGGAGATCGACAGCACCCGGGCGCCCGCCTCACGGACCTCTTCGACGAGACTGTCGTGACGAGGACGATCAAGGATGACGACCCCAAGTTCTTGCACCGGCTTCTTTAGTCGCTGGCTCAGTTCGCGCAGGTTGTCGGTCGCTGACGCGTTGACGTCGACGCTTCCGCGCCCACGAGGACCCACGGCGACCTTCTTCATGTAGANNGTCGTGCCGTCGACGGGATCGACGGCGACGTCAACGAGCGGGGGACGTCCGTCACCAATTCGCTCACCGTTATAGAGCATTGGTGCTTCGTCCTTTTCACCTTCGCCAATGACGACGATGCCGTCCATCGCAATTGCTCCGAGCACAAAGCGCATGGCGTCCACTGCCGCACCATCCGCCGCGTTCTTGTCACCTCGACCCGCCCAGCGAGCCGCCGCTATCGCGGCGGCCTCGGTGACCCTGATCATCTCGAGAGCGATGTTGCGGTCGGGCCTCGATGGTGGCTGCACGCGACTAGCGTACTCGCGATAGTCCGGAAAATCCTTGGTCATCCGGGTCGTATCGTCGATTCCGGCAATACTTGAGGGGTGAGTTCTCTTGTCGTAAAGCCGGTCGGACCACTCGCCGGTGAGGTACTCGCCTTCGGGGCGAAGAACGCCGTGCTCAAACAGATGGCCGCGTGCCTGCTCGCAACCGGGGAACATCGTCTGACCAACGTGCCCAACATCACCGACGTTGGCGCGATGGCCCAGCTACTCGGCGCCCTCGGGTGCAGCGTGCGCTGGCCCCGCGAGCACGAACTCGTCGTCGAGGTGCCCGAGGTGAAGGACCTTCGGCCCATTGCGCCCGCGCACCTTTTTGAAGCCATGCGCGCGTCGATCGTCGTGCTCGGTCCGTTGCTCGCTCGTTGCGGCGAAGCGAACATG